>DATCFI010000311.1:0-74682 GCA_036509585.1 Hanamia sp.
AGCTGAGATTGACTAACATATTTAAACTTTGATGCACGGCTTTTTAATGCTTTTTCCATATTTGCTTGCACTTGATTCAATCAAATTTCAACAAAATCCACGACAGTACGGAATTTGATAATAATCAGCAGACCCTATTTAGTCAAATCACAGTTGACTGGCGCGACTCAAGCGCCTCCACAAATCAATAAAAATTAAAGCCTCACTATTTTTTTAGAGACATTGTGGTATAGCGGTGGGATGGCCGGACAAACGCGCGGAGCGATCGGGTTGTCCTTGAACTAAGCGAAGCGCTCTCATGAGCAGAATTAAAAACAAAAATAAATGACGCGAATAATTTTTTGTTTCTTTTTTGTTCAAGCAAAAAAGAAAAAGAATCAGAACAGTGATTGAATTCGAAATATGAGATGGAATCCGTTCAAGACCTAAATACCTAATTCTAAAAGGTAACTAATTTCCCTTTTTTACAAGCGATGATTTTTCAACAGCATTGAAAAAATCCTGCATTTCAAATGGCTTGCCCAAAAAAGTATTAGCTCCTGCCTGTAAACATTCGTCTTCTGCATTGGGATGTGCAGAGATCATAAGAACAGGGATGGAAGTAAACCTACTATCCTTTTTTAAATTGCTGCAAATTTCCCGCCCATCAGCGCCGGCAAGCAGCATGTCCATTATAATCAGATCGGGCGATACCTGCGTAATCGCATTTTCCAGGTCTACAATGTTCATTTTCACAGAAACTTCATAGCCTCTCATTTCAAGCATCGCCTTGGTCATTGTTACGATATCTTCATTATCATCAATGATCATAATTTTCCTAATATCGTTTTTCATAACGCTGACATTATTTACGATTGAATGGGAATTTTAAACGAAAAAACAGAACCCTTCCCTACTTCACTCTCTAAATGGATTTTTCCATCATGTCGCCGTATAATTTCGGAGGCTATAAATAATCCAATACCAAAGCCGGGAAAAATCCTTTCATCTCTACCCTCTACCCGGTAGAATCGTTCAAATACTTTTTCCTGGTTTTTTTTGCCGATACCAATTCCAAAATCCCTTACCTCCACAATTACATTATCATCTTTAACGCTGCTTCTTATTTCTACGGTCTTGGAATCCGGCGAATATTTAACGGCGTTGGTAAGAAAATTAATCAATACCTGGCCTATGCGATCGCGGTCTAAATTGACCATCACTTTTTCATTCGCCCTCACAATAAATTCAAAATTCGGATTAATATGTTTTACCTCAGCGACAATTTCATTGATCAACGCAGTGATTTCAACATGCTCTTTATGAAAATTCAATCCTCCCGATTTTATCTTTGATACGTCGAGCAATTCGGCAATTAATTTGGTAAGTGTTTTTATCTGCCGGTCCATTGTGTTGAGCGTATTGCGTAAAAATGAGTCTTCACTTTTTTCATGCATCATCTGCAACATCTGCACATACCCTTTAATAGAGGTCAGCGGAGTCTTTAGTTCATGGCTGGCCATGCTTATGAAATAGTCTTTCTGCTGTTCCTGTTCTTTTATTTCCTGTATATCGGTACTGCTTCCTACCCACATTTGAATATTACCCTCCGCATCTTTCTGCGGAACGGCCCGGCTCAGTTGCCACCGGTATTCGCCGTCGTATCTCAGGAAGCGATGCTCATATAAAAAATCCTTACCGGTTTTTACTGACTCCGTCCATGCTTTTATATTATCGTCTCTATCATCCGGATGAATCATTTTTATCCATCCACCTTTCTCTAACTGATCGGGTGTTAATCCCGAATAGTCATAAACATTTTGATTGAAATAAAATAAGTTACCCTGCGTGTCTGCTGTCCATATTTGCTGGGGCAGCGAATCCGCAAGAAGACGGAATTTTGATTCGCTCTCCTGTAAAATTTGCTGTAATTGTTTCTCTTCAGTGATATCCCGTAAAGTGCCAATAATCTTTAGCGGTTTGCCATCGTCATCAAAAAATACTTTTCCCTGCTTTCTTATCCAACAAATTGTATTGTCAGACTTTTTTACACGTGCTTCGTATTTATACAAATCTGTTTTTATGCCCTGTTCAAATGCCTTTTCTACAATGTCATGAATGTCTTCAGGATGAACCTGGCTCCGCAATTGTTCATGGGTAATTGTTCTTGATGGAGGATGGCCAAATATAACTGCAAGGCCAGGCGAGTGAACGAAGCGCTCAGTGAGAAGGTCCAATTCCCATGTAGAAATCCCTGTGCCGTCTGTGGCCAACAGAAGTCGCTCTTCGGCATCTTCCAATTTTTTTCGTGCCTCCACTTTGTCTGTTACGTCAGTTACTGTGATCATGATACCCGATACTTTCCCATCCGGTTCAAATAGTGGTGCATATTCAAAGTCAAGATAAAACCTTTTCATGCCATCGTTTCCTTCAACATACGCTATAGATTCTTTCTCACTATGGGTTTCTCCCGAAGTAAAAACTGTTTTCAACAGTTCAGGATATTTCTGTTCTTTAAGTTCAGGAAATACCTCCAGAATGGATTTGCCAATAACATCTTCCTCTGATTTTCGCCAGACATTTTCAAACATCGCTTTGTTAGCCGATTCAATAATATATTCATTACCTCTCAAAATCGTCATCGGTATAGGTGATTGCATGATCATGTTGCGAAAATGCTTTTCACTTTCTTCCAATAAATGTTTTGATATCACCGTATTGGTCACTTCCATGGCCACTACCATAATGCCGGAAATTTTACCATCTTCATCTTTTAAAGGATGATACACAAAGTTGAAATATGCCTTCTCCGTTTTTTCGGAACGTTTTAAGGGAACTGCAAATTCATTCCCGTAAAAAGGTATCCCGGTACGTAAAATTTCTTTAAATATGGGTTCCACGATTTCTTTTACTTCAGGTATCACATCAAAAATAGGATGACCGATAAATTCATCCGCGCTTCTATCAATAATTAATAAGTAAGCATTGTTGGCCTGCGTTACGATAAATTCATTACCACTGAAAATCGCTATGCCGAGCGGCGCCTGCTGCACCGTATTAAGAAATCTTTTTTCGCTTTCTTCAATTTTGCGTAAGGCGTTAATAATATCTGGCTCATTTTTTTTGCGTGTCGTAACATCGCGGGTGATCGCAAAAATAAAAGATTCGCCACCGGCTCGTAAGCCGGACAAAGTCACTTCCACCGGGTAAATATGGCCGGTTTTATTTTTATGGAATGTTTTAAAGGGAGGTATCGAACTTTGCCGGCACAGATGAAAGAGTTCGCGGTATTTTTCACTATTATAAATGGCATCTACATCCGGAACTTTTAAGAATTGTGCTTCTTCCCTGGTATATCCCCACTTTTCAAGTGCCTTATTATTAAGATACGCGAAACTGCCATCTTCCCTCATCAGGATAAATGGATCACCGGCATGATCTGCCATAAACCGGAACAGCTCTGTTTCGTTTATTGCATCTTCTCCATTTTTGACTTCATCGCCTACCAGGTTTGCCATAGAGAGTTTTGATAATTAAAATTATGTTACCGGAACGAAATTGCCAAAACGGAAAATCCAGAATACACTAAAGGGTGTAATGTATTATTAAAAGGGCTTAAAAAAGCAATAATATAAATATCTTTATATGTTTTAACTATTTTACCTTCATTATCAATTTTTCACATTAAAGATTAAATCATGGACTGGTTGATCATCGCGGAGGTCATTTACGTTATCATCGTAATTATTGTTTGTCTCCGAATCATTTATGATACCAATAACTCTACCAAAACCCTGGCGTATCTTTTATTTTCTGTTTTTGTCCCCTTCATTGGCATCGGCTTTTATTTCTTCTTCGGCATCAATTATCGCAACCGAAAAATGTACAGCAAAAAGCTTTTTGAAAATGCTGACATGGCAAAGAAATTAAGAGACGAATTATATCATTATTCAAAACAAACTTTTGATGAAAATGATGCCGCCCTCCAGGATAATAAAGAGCTCGCGTATATGTTAGTGAAAGACAGCATGAGCCCCCTGACGTCTAATAATTCAGTAAAACTTTTGATCAACGGAGAAAACAAATTTCCGGAAGTTTTAAAAGCATTGTCAGAAGCAAAAGATCACATCCATATCGAATACTATATTTATGAAGATGATGATATCGGAACAGAAATTGGAAGTATCCTGATAAAAAAAGCAGAGGAAGGCGTAGACGTCAGGTTCATTTACGATGATTTTGGCAGCAGTTCTATTCGTAAAAAATTTGTTACACTACTAAAAGCCAGTGGTGTAAAGGCTTTCCCGTTTTTCAAGATTTCGTTTCTTTCATTTGCCAACCGTATCAATTATAGGAATCATCGTAAAATAATCGTCATCGACGGGCACACCGCTTTTGTAGGCGGCATCAATGTGAGTGACCGATATATCAACAAACCGGCAAACACCGAACAGGTTTTTTGGCGCGATACTCATTTACGAATCGACGGACCCGGCGTGCAGCACCTGCAATATCTTTTTTTATGTGATTGGAATTTTTGTGCCAATAAAAAGTTGCCGATTAATGGAACGTTTTTCCCGAGAGAAAGAGATTTTCCACATCGCGATAACAAAATCGTACAGATTGCCGCCAGCGGGCCCGACTCTCCTACGCCCGTGATTCTATATTCTCTAATGCAGGCCATCAACCTGGCCACGGAAGAAATTTTAATCACCACTCCCTACTTTATACCTGGTGAAAGCCTGGTGGATTCGCTTACCATTGCTGCGTTGAGCGGACTTACCGTGAAACTGTTGGTACCGGGAAAATCAGATTCTATCCTCGTAAATTCAGCAGCCATGTCCTACTATGATGATTTGTTGAAAGCCGGCGTAGAAATATATCGATACACCAAAGGATTCGTACATGCTAAAACATTGGTTGCCGATCGCAAGATTGCCATGGTAGGTACGGCCAATATGGATTACAGGAGCTTCGATCTTAATTTTGAAGTGAATGCAATTGTGTATGATGAAGAAACCGCGGAAGATCTCGCCCGTGTTTTTTTTGAAGACATCAAAGATGCTGAAAAGATAGATATGGAAAAATGGGAAAAGCGTTCCATAACAAAAAAACTGTGGCAAAAAACGGCGCGGATGGTGTCGCCTCTTTTATAAAGATTTTTAAAGAAGCGATAATTGTCCAGGATCAAACCAGGAAGGTTTACCCAGTTTCTTTATTTCCTATCCACTTTCAAAAAACCTTCCTGGTTTTTCGCGTCCAATTTTTATGCGATGTATGCCGCTTTGTTGATCCCGGAGCTGGATGAATTTGAAGTGCATCCGTAAAACAGGCGGAACAGAAATTCTTATTTTTTGTTCGTTTACTGAGTGGAAGCCGAAATTTGAAAACAATCGACCTGCCGCCCTTTTAAAGTTTCTATTTTTGCAAAACGAACCGGAAATAATATTTATTAAACTTCGTTTTAATCACACTATGATCCATTTGCCCCATCATTGTTTCACTTTCTTTTATTTTGTTTTTTTAGCTCATCTTTCTTTTGGCCAAATGTCCGGCAACTTCAGGAAGGACAGTATGGATATGAAGCGTATTCCGGAAATCCAGATCGCGCTTGATGTAAAGAACGTGTCTCCACCGGCAAAGACAGTTATTTTTAAATCCATAAACGTGCAAGATGTGCGGTTTGATACGACACTGATTGGCGTCTATTCCATATTCACCAACGCATTTACACCCGGCGTAAAAAATTATAAGATCAATGTGCCCGGCGGTCTGCAAAAAAGTGTAGGTACTTATTTGAATTCATTCTTTAAAGCATCGCCTTCCGCGCGGGATATGGAATTGATTTGTTTTATAAAAACACTTTCGTTGGCCCGGAGAGATACGGTTGCAAGCGAATCATCCTACAAGAAGTACGGGCAGTTGAATTTTGCAGTGGAAGTTTTTCTGCGTTCGGGTGATAATTATTACGCCGCTATTAAAATTGACACGACAATTTATTCAGTGATTGACACCAAGAAAAAACAAATCAACGATGATACGCAGCGCTACCTGTTGATGCCCGCGCTACAATTATTACAACAGCAGATTGCCGATACCAAATGGGAAGAAATTGCAGAGCGAAAGCCTTTCACGAAAAGTGTTGTTTGGGACCATTACATAACGGATCGGTTTAATATACCGGTACTGACACAAGCTTGTAAAAAAGGCATTTACCGCTCATTCGCTGAATTCAAGAACAACAGCCCGTATATTGAAAATTTTAAAGTGGAAAAAGGCAAATTCAATACGATCATATTAGAAGATGGTGAGGGTATTAATATTTCCACGCTGAGGTTGTTTGGATTTTGTGACGGAGAAAAATATTGGGTTCTTATGGGTAATTATTCCTCCCCGCTTTTTAGAGTCGGTAATGGCTTTGAATTCTTTTTAACCTTTGCCAACAGGGTAAAAATATTAGGAACGCTGAATATGGAAAACGGCAGAATCTACTGAGTTGGCGTTGAAGGCGAAAGTCGAAATGCAGGAAAATATAAACCACCATTACGTGCTCACGCGCTGACGTTTCCCCTGAACGCGAATTTGTAAAAGCAGCGCAGCAGAAAATCCAAAATCTCTTTTTATTCCCCACAATACATACCTTCGAAAGAATTTATTTCATTCCATTTTTATGAAAAATGTTACGATTGAAGACCTGAAAATTGTTAAGGAATTTGCACACGTTCCTGACGATCAATTAAAATGGCTCGTCAGCCAGGGCGAAACAGTAGAAATAGAAGAGGGCAGCTTGCTGTTTAAAGCCGGTGAACCTGTAGTTACTTTCTACATTCTATTAGATGGCAAGATGAGAATTTGTTCCACACAATCCGGCAAGGAAAAGGAATTGCGCATTTTGGATCCCGGCCAGGTTAGCGGCTATCTGCCTTATTCACGGGGTACCATTACGCCTGCATTTTGCGAAGCGTTGAAAAAGTCATGGGTATTCAAATGCTCAAAAGACAAACTGATCAAAGGAATTGGGACTCACTACGAATTAATAGAATCCCTGGTGCACATGATGCTGAGCCGCGTGCGGGAGTTCACTTCCCTACAACAACAGAATGAAAAAATGTTCGCTCTCGGGAAACTTTCCGCAGGCCTTGCGCACGAACTCAACAATCCTGCTGCGGCTATATCCCGCGCTGCTGCTTTGCTACAAACACAAGTGAGTCAATTGCCGGATCTGTTTAAAGAAATTGCCAATTTAAACATACCATCTGAAAAAGTTGAAAAGATCGGCAATCTTATCGTTGAAAAAATAAATTCGGAACCTCCTGTGTTAACGATGATGCAGAAATCAGCCGTTGAAGATGATATTAATGATTGGCTTTATGATAACCATCTCAAGGATCTCGATCCTGAAGGATTGGTGGAGCGCGGATTTAATATCAGTGAGTTGAATGTATTTAAAGAATGTTCCACACCCGCGCACCTTCCGGTGCTGCTCGAATGGGTCAGCAATTATCTCGTCACCAATAAAATGGCTGAAGATATCCGCACTTCTTCAGATCGTATTTCAGCGCTGGTAGGAGCCGTCAAGAATTTTACTTTCATGGATAAAGATGCTACGCGGCAATTGACCGACATTCACTCCGGCATCCGCAACACCTTAACCATGCTGAACTATAAATTACGCAAGGGTAACATTAATGTTATTGAAAATTATGACGATAGTATTCCAAAGATTAACGTCTTTCCCGGTGAACTCAACCAGGTGTGGACCAACATTATTGATAACGCCATTGATGCGATGGAAGTCAATGGTAAAGGCGATCTTACAATAACAACAAAACATGATGGAAGATTTGTGAAAATAACGATTAAGGATAATGGCCCCGGCATTCCGGAAGACATAAAACAAAATATCTTTGCCCCGTTTTTTACGACAAAAGAAATGGGTAAAGGCACGGGCCTTGGGCTTGATGTGGTAAGCCGTATCATGATACAACACAACGGGGAAGTAAAAGTAAAATCGGAACCCGGCGCCACTGAATTTGAAATTTGTCTTCCGATGTAAAAATGAAATTTGCCACAAAGGCACGAAGACACGAAGCTCTTTTTCTTCGAAAAAAAAGATAACGAAGTTTTTCTTATTGTCTTATTTCTTTGTGTCTTAGCGTCTTCCGATGTAAAAAAAATTCGTGTTAATTTGCCATTCGTGGCTTGGAAAGAACCATTGTGCAATGGCAGTGTGATGGCTGGGCAAACTCGAAATGATAAGTTCTGATAGATTTAAAAGAATTAGGACACTAAATAATTACAGAGCCTGCTATTTATTATAGACACTGTAGTATAGCGGTGGGATGGCCCGGACAAACGCGCGGAGCGATCGGGTTGTCCTTGATTTTTTGTTTCTTTTGCATCAAGGCAAAAGAAAAGGCAAAAACAAAATCGATGCAACTAAAAACGATAAGTCATAAAACAATGCAACTAGATCCTTACTACATTAACGACTACTCGTAAAAATATTATTATGACCCAACCAATCATATTTGTAATCGACGACGACATCCAGGTACTCCGCGCCATCACCCGCGATTTAAAAAATAAATACCGCCAGGATTACCGCGTCCTCAGCACTTCCTCTGCAAAAGAAGCATTAGACAGTTTGCTCGAATTAAAAAACAAAGGCGAGTCAGTTGCCATGTTCATATCCGACCAGCGCATGCCCGAAATGGAAGGCGTTGATTTTTTAGAAAAGGCAATGGATTTTTATGACGATGCAAAGAAAGTATTGCTTACCGCTTATTCAGATACAGACGCCGCCATCAAAGCTATCAATAATGTAAGGCTCGATTATTATTTAACCAAACCGTGGGACCCACCTGAAGAAAAATTATATCCTGTCATCAGTGATTTACTGGATGACTGGCAAAACAATTTTCACCCGGATTTTAAAGGCATCAAATTGGTGGGTTATCAGTTTTCACCCAAGAGCCACGAGATAAAAGAATTTTTATCAGGCAACTTAATTCCTTATCAATGGCTGGAAGCAACGGATGAAGATGGTGAGCAACTATTGCAGATCAATAAGGTGGAAGCCAAAGATTTACCCGTCGTTTTTTTTGAAGACGGCACCATGTTGCTAAGCCCGCATATCATTGATGTGGCCAAACGAATTGGACTAAATCCTGAAGTAAAAAATGAGGTATATGATGTAGTTATAATAGGCGCCGGTCCTGCAGGATTAGCAGCTTCTGTTTATGGTTCCTCTGAAGGTTTAAAAACATTATTGATAGAAAGAAAAGCCCCCGGCGGACAGGCAGGCACCAGTTCGCGCATTGAAAATTATTTGGGCTTTCCTGCGGGTTTAAGCGGTGCAGATCTCACGCGCAGAGCCATGACCCAATCAGCAAGATTCGGCACTGATTTTCTCACCCCGCAATCCGTAAAAGCCATTGAAGTGCAGGACAATTACAAGAAGATTATTTTGGGAGATGATAAAGTGATTATGACTAAAGCCATTGTAATTACCACGGGCGTTGATTATCGCCAGCTCACCACGCCGGGCATTGCGCAGTTCAAAGGCGCCGGCATTTATTATGGTGCGGCCAATACAGAAGCATCCGCCTGTAAAGACAAATCCGTTTTTATTGTTGGAGGTGGAAACTCTGCCGGGCAGGCCGCGATGTACCTGTCAAAATTTGCAAAGCAGGTAAATATATTGATCCGCAAAGACAGCCTGTCCTACACCATGTCTTCTTATTTAATTGACCAGATAAAGGGTGTTGAAAATATTACCGTGTGTGTATGCCGCGAAGTGGTGGAAGCCAAAGGCGACAACCGGTTAGAGCAATTGGTGATTAAAAATACCACCACCGGTGAAGTCTATACAGAAGATGCGGCTGCCTTATACATTTTCATTGGCGCCAAACCTTTTACCGATTGGCTGGACCATGAAATTATCACGAATGATAAAGGCTTTATTGAAACCGGCCGCGACCTTGTGCATTATGACGATTTCAAAAAAATATGGAAGCTGGAGCGCGACCCTTATTTATTAGAAACAAGCTGTGCCGGCATCTTTGCCGCAGGCGATGTACGTGCCGGCGCCATGAACCGCGTAGCCTCCGCAGTGGGAGAGGGTTCTATGGCGATAAGTTTTGTGCATAAATATTTGGGGGAAATGTAGGGAAGAGTTTGGAAAATAGAAATTGGGATTATAATTTGGTTTACTGTGTTTGAGAAACACCAAAAGAACTCTTGCAAAAGAGTTAAAGTGCCAACACACAGCCCACCCATCCCGGCTGATGGAATTCTTATTAGTTGCATCTCAAACTTTAACAAAACAACTATTATCAGCAGTCCCTAAGTTGGACACTGACCCTACTTTGACAAAGACCTATAATTCATCCATCCTATTGCGGCACTTTTATACTTTAACTTGTATATTTGACAAAACAGTCCAAAATAATTTGTCTAAATGAATAATGACACATTTGGTGACTACATTAAGAAAGCAAGAGAGGCAATAAAACAGCCTCTTCGAAAGGTGGCTGCACATCTTGATATTGACACTTCAACATTGAGCAAAGTTGAACGAGGTGAAAGACCAGCATCACCGGACTACTTACAACAGCTTGCAGAAATTTTAAAACTTGACTTTAAAGAAGTTCAAACAAAATTCATTGTGGATAAAATAAGCAAAGATTTTGGGGGGATGAAACATTTAACTGATGGCTTAAAAGCAGCGGAGCAGCAAATTAAAAAGAAAAGAAAGTGATGTCATCTAAATTTTTTACAAATAGTAATGAACGTTGCATGTTCGATAAATTCAAAGGGATTATCGAATACATGAAAGACTTATATGCTTTTCATGCTGTTGTCGGGTATTTTCGTTCATCAGGTTACTTCGCTTTACAACCTTATCTAAAAGAATTAAAAGAAATCAAAATATTGGTCGGCATTAACGTTGACCAAATGTTTGCAGAATCACAACGCAAAGGGCTTTTGTATTTTGGGGACGAAGAAAAAACGAAAGACGAGTTTTTGAAATGGTTTATTCAAGACATTAAAGAAGCAAAGTATTCAGAAGAAGTTGAAAAAGGAGTACTACAGTTTGTAAATGATTTAATTGACGGACGAATAGAAGTAAGGGCGCACAACTCAAAAGCACTTCACGCCAAGTTTTATTTATTCTTGCCCGAGCATCACAGCGAACATTCTGACGGTTGGGTCATCATGGGTTCGTCTAACTTGACAGAAGCTGGATTAGGAATTAAAAAATCTCCCAATTACGAATTGAATATAGCTTTGAAAGATTATGATGATGTCTCGTTCACTAAAAAAGAATTCGCTAACCTTTGGGAACATTCAACTCCAATTCTTCCGGCAGATATTCAGCAGTTTCAACAGAAAACTCATATCGGACAAACCTTTACGCCTTACGAACTCTATATTAAATTTTTAATTGAATACTTCGGTAAAAACATAGACTACGACCCGGATACAGTTGGGGATTTACCGAAAACCTATAAGAAACTTTCTTATCAAATTGATGCGGTAAATCAAGGCTTCCAAATGTTGATGGAACACAACGGCTTTTTTTTAGCGGATGTAGTGGGCTTAGGAAAAACAGTTGTGACCGCAATGATTGCAAAAAGATTTCTTATTGCCAACGGCTCATTGAATACAAAAATACTAGTGGTATTTCCGCCTGCTTTAGAAAAAAACTGGAAAAACACATTCAGACTTTTTGGAATTGACCGCCACACAAAATTTATAACAAATGGCCGATTAGACAAAATTGTGAAAAGCGATGATTTGAACTATTGGGCAAAAGAGGACTATGATTTAGTTTTGGTGGACGAAGCCCACCGATATAGAAATCATACTTCCCAATCATTTGGACTATTACAACGAATTTGCAAAGCCCCACGTAACGGAGAAGGATTAGTACTAGGGAAGAAAAAGAAAGTTATTTTAATCTCTGCCACACCACTAAATAATCGTCCGCAGGATTTGTATTATCAATTACTCCTATTTCAGGATGCAAGAAGAAGCACATTACCCGTTACTAATCTGCAAAGTTTCTTTGGGCCAATCATCAGGGAATTCAGAGAGATAATGCAACAAGACAATCCTAACATTGACCGTATCCGCGAATTATATTCCACCATTCGGGAAAAGATTATTTCACAAATCACCGTAAGAAGAACAAGAAGGGATTTAAAAAATTACCCTAAATATATAGAGGACTTAAATGCACAGGGTATTGTATTTCCTGAAATTGCTGCACCGAAACCAAAATTGTATGAGCTTGATACCAAACTGGCCAAACTGTTTTATCACACTGTTTTTTATCTCACTGACGATGACAAAATTCAATACTACCGTTATCAGGCTATCAAATTTTTAAAACCGGAGTTACGTAAAAGTTATTACGAGCAGGCAGTTTTGGTTTCTCAGTCTTTGGCGGGTATCATGAAGACATTGATGATAAAACGATTGGAAAGCAGTTTTACAGCCTTTAAATCATCTTTGAAAAATCTAACTACAACCACTGGCAGGATGATTGAAATGTTTGACAAAAAGAAAGTGTTGATTGCTCCCGATTTAAGAGTGAACGATTTGATGGAAAAAGGATTTAGCATTGAAGAATTGGAAGAATTGATTTTAGAAATGAGTGTTGAGAATCCGAGAAACATTGTCTTTAGCCCTGATGATTTCGATAGTACTTTTATTGACGGATTGCGAAAAGACCATATATTATTGCAGGAATTGGTTAAAGAATGGAGTAATGTTGTTGAAGACCCAAAACTTGACGCTTTCCTTTTGACATTGAAAAAGGAACTTTTAAGCAAACAAATTAATCCAACAGGAAAGCTGGTAATTTTTACCGAAAGCACTGACACAGCAAATTATTTAACCGAAAAAGTTGAAGAATATTTAGCTACTAAAATTCTAAATGTTTCCAGTGATAACCGAAGCAAATTATTTGAAACCATACAAGAAAACTTTGACGCCAACTATATAGGTGAAAAGAAAAACGATTATGACATCATAATTACCACAGATGTATTGGCAGAAGGCGTAAACCTACACCGCTCGAATGTTATAGTAAATTACGATACTCCCTGGAATGCAACGCGGTTGATGCAACGCATTGGGCGTGTAAACCGAATTGGGAGTGTTGCCGGTGTAATTTATAATTATAACTTCTATCCTTCTCAACAAGGTGATGAAGAAATTAAATTGTACAGCAATGCATTAATAAAATTGCAGGGGTTTCATACGGCGTTTGGTGAAGATGCACAGATATACACACATGAAGAAATGCTGGAACAGTTTGAGTTATTTGAAGAAGGCCTACCTGATGACGAAGATAAGCGGTTGCATTATTTACGTTTTATAAGAGAATTTAAAGACAACAATCCCAAAGAATTTAAACGTATCAAACAGTTTCCATTAAAAGCAAGGGCTGCACGAAAAAATAAGTATGCACAAAAAGAAGATGTAAAAAATGGTACTGTTGTTTTTCTGAAATCGTTTTACAAAATGGAGTTCTATCAAATTAATGATGTCCCCAAAGTAAACCCATTAACTTTTTTAGAAGCTGCGCAAATTTTTGAAGCCCAGACTACTGAACCATCCTATTCTTTACCACCGAATCACTATATTCATGTACAAGCTGCGTTGAAATGTTTTGATGAAGATTTTTTAGGTGGCAGCACAGAGAAAGTGACGATAACCGATAAAGCAGATGCTAATACTAAACAGGCTTTAAAATTTTTACGTGACTTTAAAGCCATAACACATCAGTCTATGGTAAAAGAAATCTGTCAAACACTACAGCCAATCGTAGAAGCAGGCACTTATACACCATTAGCAAATGAATTAAAGAAACTAAGTCAAAAATTCTTTGGTAAAAAAGAAATAACCACTTCGCAAGTGGATAACCTGCTTGTTGCGTTAGCAAAGAAATATGATGTTTTTAACAGCGAGGATGAAGAAAATAAAATTGAAGAAATTGATACTAACATTGCACCTGAAATTGTGCTATCAGAAACCTTTATTGACTAATGGACAAAAAGACATTACAAACCGAGATACTTGAAGCAGCTTATCAACCCGAAAAATGGTTGGAGGTGTTGAAACTATATTTCGGAGCAAAAAAGTTTCATCAAACGCCGCAGCAAATTTTGCTGCCGGATAACAATTTGGCAGAAAAAGCGGTAGAAATTGGTAGCTTTTACACGGCAGACGAAAGATTGATTGGTATTTACGAAATACAACTGACAGCAAAAGCTTGGATTGAACGTAACCGTGTGGGCTTGCGTAGTTTACTCAGGCAGGTATATAAGTACGATGTGGATGCAGCGTTGATTGTGTTTGTGCAGGCAGACAAGTGGCGTTTTAGTTATGTGAGTGAGATAAGAACCGAAGGAGGAAAAAAAGAAACCGAACCAAAACGCTACACTTATCTTTTTGGCAAAGACGAAACAAGCAGAACAGCAGCAGACCGCTTTGATAAATTAAAAGGAAAACCCATTTACCTTGCTGATTTGTTTGAAGCATTCAATGTTGAAAAACTCAACAAAGAATTTTTTAAAACCTACAAAGAATTTTATCAGAAAGGAGTTGCAGAAATTGTAGAACGCAAACCGTTTTACAAATTGCTGATTGATAAAACACAGGAAGACGAAGAGAAAAAAGAAAAGCCAGTTCGGGATTTTGTAAAGAAGATGTTGGGTAGAATTGTATTCCTGCATTTCTTGCAAAAGAAAGGTTGGATGGGTGTTGATGCCAGCAACAAAGCATGGGATGGTGGCGATATAAAGTTTTTACAAACCCTTTTTGCCAATCAAAAACAGAAAGGAACATTTCTTACCGCTACTTTACGGACTTTATTTTTTGAAACACTAAATACCAAACGCAAAAATGACTTAGCCCCTGCTTCGTTAGGTGCAGGAATAAAATTGCCTTATTTAAACGGCGGTTTGTTTGACAAGGATAATTCTTTTTACAACGATATTGATTTTACGGCTGACTATTTCAAAAACCTGTTGGAATTTTTTGAGCAATACAATTTTACTATTGATGAGAATGACCCGTACGATAATGAAGTAGGCATTGACCCTGAAATGTTGGGGCATATTTTTGAAAACCTGCTGGAAGAAAACAAAGACAAGGGTGCATTTTACACTCCCAAAGAAGTGGTGCATTATATGTGCCAGGAAAGTTTGATACAATACCTGCGAACGCATTTGCCCGAATGCACGGAAGATGAAAGCCCTGCAACGATTGCTTTGCAAAATTTTATTCGCAACGGAATTATTGGCGAACGTACCGACAAAAAGAATTTTGTAGTGCAACAAGCTAAACGGATTGAGAAACTGCTTGACCGTGTAAAAGTTTGTGACCCTGCCATTGGTTCGGGGGCTTTCCCTATGGGAATGTTGAAGGAGATTTATAAAGCCAAAGTAAATTTAGATTTAACGCTTGACCATACCGAAGTAAAAAAGCAGATTATACAAAACAGCATTTACGGAGTTGATATTGAAAACGGTGCAGTTGAAATTGCACGGTTGCGTTTTTGGCTGGCATTGGTGGTGGATGAAACCACACCGAACCCTTTGCCCAACCTGGATTATAAAATAATGCAAGGCAATAGTTTACTGGAAAGTTTTGAAGGTGTTGACCTCAGTAATTTGGCTGACATGGATAAAGAAGAAACCTTTCTTTCTGCCAGCAAGCAGCAATTAGAATTGGGAGCAGATTTTAGCCTGAAGAAACAAAGCATGCTGGTGTTTGACCAAAAGTCTAAAACGCAGTTGTATGAACTGATAAGCGATTACTACAATTACGATGAAACCGCCAACACCAAATACAAAAGCAAGCAGTTTATTAAAGATGAAATAAACGGCATTGTAGAAGGCAAACTGATTGCGAAATTTTATTTGCAAAAACCCAAACAGGAGCAAAAAATAAAAGACATACACATAGCCATTAAAGCCAACCGACCGATGGCTGCTGATGCGCCCGGTGTAAGATTGCGGAAAGAAAAGAACTTAGAAAAACTGAACAAGGAGTTAAGCGTTAAAGAAAACGAATTAGAAAAGTTAAACAAAATTATTGAGCAACTGCATGAGTTGCAAACCAGAACGGACAAACCTTATTTCCTTTGGCATTTATGGTTTAAAGATGTGTTTGACAAAGGTGGGTTTGATATTGTAATTGGCAATCCGCCTTACATACAAATGCAAAAGGACAGTGGTTACTTAGCTAAAATGTTGGAAGCCGAAAAATTTGAAACCTTTGAACGAACTGGTGATGTGTATGCAATTTTTTATGAGTTAGGTTTTAATCTTTTAACTAAGAAAGGTATACACACTTTCATTACTTCAAGCCAATGGTTGAAAGCAAACTATGGAAAATCATTGCGTAAATATTTCTTGAAGAAAAACCCGTTGACACTTTTGGAATTGGGACCAGGTATTTTTGAAAGTGCAGTAGTTGATACCAATATTCTTATTTCAAAAAACGAAGAGAACAAAAAACAACTAAGCGGAATTGCAATTAAAGAAATAAAACAAATAAACGAACTGACAATTGACGGTATGCAATCCATGCCTTATTTAACAGAGGAAGCATGGACAATTCTTAATCCAGTTAAACAAGAAATAAAAAACAAGATTTCTCTTAAAGGCAAAGCTCTTAAAGACTGGAAAATTGAAATTTATCGTGGTGTTTTAACTGGGTTCAACGAAGCATTTATTATTGATGCAGACACAAGAATTAGGCTGATTAATGAAGACCCCAAAAGTAGTGAAGTAATAAAACCAATCTTAAGAGGTAGAGGAATTGAAAAGTATTATACGGTTTGGGAAAATCATTACATTCTTTTTATTCCATGGCATTTTCCACTTCAAGATAACCCGACAATCACAGGTGCGTCAACAGAAGCTGAAAAAGAATTTTCTAAGAAGTATAAAGCCATTTATAATTTTCTAACAACGCATAAGAAAGGATTATCAGCAAGGAACAAAGATGAAACAGGAATTAGGTATGAATGGTATGCTTTGCAAAGGAGTGCTGCAACTTATCGTGAAGAGTTTTTAAAAGAAAAGATTATTTGGAAAAGAATTGGTTCATTACTAAGGTTCTCTTATTACGCTGACGAAATTTACACCTTAGACAGCACTTGTATTGCAACAGGAGAAAAAATAAAATATCTCACAGCAATGCTCAATTCAAAACTTTGTCAATACCAACTTTTTGAAACTTCACCTAAAACTGGAATGGGAGATTTAATCATCAGCGTTCAGGCACTTGAACCATTGTTGGTTTATTACCCAAATGAAAAAGAAGAAATGCAAATTGAAAGACTTGTCAATAAAATTCTTGCACTCAAAAAAGAAAAACTACCAACGAGCAATTATGAAAACAAAATAGATGCATTGGTATTTCACCTGTATAAATTAACCGAAAGCGAAATGCTGCAAGTGTTAGATACCTTTAAAGATATGAGCATAAAAGACCGCAATCAAATTCAAAACGAGTATTGGAACATTACTAATAATAAATTTCAATTAGAAGTATGATAAGGAAAATATCAATAACTAATTTTAAGGCAATACAACATTGTCTTAATTTACCGCTACAGCCATTTACTGCTTTTATTGGCAATAACGGCAGCGGTAAAAGTAGTATAATGGAGGCATTGAGAACGCTGCAGATGTGCCTTACACAAAACATTCAGGAAGCCTTTTCTGTTTGGGGTGGTTTGGATAAAGTGCGTAACTATCATGCAGAGCAAGCAGAAACTACAGTTTCGCAATTTGGGTTTAAACAAAAACACCAGCCCATTATTATCTGGATGGAATGCGAAGTAAATAAAAAGGTTTACGAGTATCAGGTGTCATTCAATTTAAGTTTAACCGGCGATAATTACATTGTAGAAAACGAAGAATTACATTGCAATGGCACTGTGCTTTTTGCTACCAACGCCATAGACAATAACGGAAATTCATTTGCACAGATTTATACAACTGCTTTTAATTCCTTAGATGAAATGAAGCACAAAAGCAATACACTTTTGTTAGCATTGGAAGACGGCAGTCCTTTAATATTACATCCTGATATTGCTGCATTTCAAAAGTATGTAACCGATTGGCAGTTTCTATATCTGAATGCCCATGAAATGGGGAAACCGGTAATGCAAAACCGCTTAACAAAAAACATCCGTTTAGATTATGACGGCAGAAACATAGCCGAATATATTTTATGGATACGCAGTCAGGGGCAGGAATATTTAGACAGCCTTGTGCAAAAAATGATTTTTGTTTTGCCTTATATAAAACAAATTCAGCCGAACATTCAGGAAACATTTAACCGGGAAGTAGAATTGCTTTTGCATGAGACACACGATAGCAGCAAACCATTGCCCGGCTGGTTACTTTCATCAGGCACATTACGCATACTGGCTTTACTTTCCGTTTTTGATACACCGCAAAAAGCAAGTGTATTATTTGTAGATGAAATTGAAAATGGATTAGACCCACGGACTATAGGTTTATTACTAAATGAAATCAGAAACGAAACCACATCAGGCGAAATGCAGATAGTTATTACAACGCACTCCCCTTACCTGCTTGATATGCTGCCGATAGAAAGTATTATTGTAACAGAAAAAAAGGTTGACTTCTGTAAATATCATATTCCTGCCACAGAAGAAAGATTGAAAGCATGGATTGAAAAATTTACACCGGGCAGATTATTCACCACAGGAAAATTCAGCAGATAATATGAGTACTGTATTTAAAATCAAGAAAGCTGCACAAATTAAGGTGGGTTTTGTATTTGAATGTCAAGACCAAGGTCCAGATGAACTGGTTTACACTTATATCGCAAAAGAATTGTGCAAGCATTTTGAAATATCACAGGAGAATATTTCACCGCTTGGAAACAAACATGCCGTTATCAACGATAGTGCATTGGATGTTGAAACCATGTTTGCAAACAAGTGTGACTATGTTTTTATCATGTGGGACAGAATGCCGAAATGGAAACACGGAACTGGTAAATGCGATGACGATAAAGCTACACTTACAAAGAATTTAACGGTTGCTGGTGTAAATATAACAAAGGTAATTATGTGTTGCATTGATGAAATGCTTGAAAGCTGGTTGATTGCAGATGGCAGAGGAGTTACGAATTACTTTCAAGGTTTAAATCACAACAACCCAAAATTTGACGACCATAAAACAAAGGCAGAACAAACTTCACCAAAAGACAGGTTAAGTGATTACAATGGCAGATATAACGAGTATAAAGATAACTTAGGTATTATGAAAGGGCTTGGCGGTGATTATAGCAGAGCAGTAAAATGGAATACATCATTTGGTGATTTTGTGGAAGCAGTAAATAGAATTTGCCCCCAAGCAGTTTAAATAGAAATACCAATGTTTGACGAACTAACAAAATATAAAAATAACGGCCACTTCTTTTTTGAAAGAGGTCAAACTCTTTTAAAAGTTTGTAATGCTCCTGCTATTCGTAGTTTACAATTAAATAGAACGAAACTCCATCTTTGAGCCTTAAATATGGAATCCATAATAACAGAACATCCGCAATTTTTTACAGTTACTATACACTATACCATTGAACAAAGAAAGAAACCTATCTTTAATCAGACTAAAATTAAAAATTATGGACTTGCTGCATAGCTTTATAAGCATTCATTTGCCAACAGCAAAAGAAGAAGAGTATTTTTCAAATTCTATAGTTAGGTATTCAGGCGATAAAAAGATATTTGTTATTGGGTTAGGAAATAATAAGGGTGTAATTACAGAACAAAAGAAAGTTGAAATTTTAAAGCAGCTTGGTAAAGCTGAAACCGATGTCTATTTTTTTACTTTATTTGATAGAATGGAAAAATTTCAGGAAAATAGTGATTTGATTTCGTGGGGCAGTTATGTTTGGCTTGCAACAGAAACACAGCATACAATTCACTTTGATAATAAACCAAAACTTAAAGCACGGTTTTCTAATTAAAGTATGATAAAAATTTATTCCGCAGAAAAAGGAATAAAGCAGAAGTTGGCTCTCTCAAACTGCCTGACGTAGTTCTGTTTTACAGAAAGAAAAACTGGCTTTACTTAATTGAAGCGGTTACATCGCATGGCCCCGTTTCACCAAAGCGATTGGTTGAATTAGAAGAATTACTTAAAGATTGCAAAGCAGGTAAGGTGTATGTTTCGGCATTCCCCAACTTTAAAGAATTTAATAAGCATTCGGCCAAAATAGCCTGGGAGACTGAAATTTGGGTTGTAGATTTCCCGGAGCATATGATACATTTTAATGGTGACCGTTTCATGGGGCCGAGATAAATTTTATTTATGAGAAGGCAGCAATAGTATGTTGCGTAATTCGTATTTTTGTTCCTGTGGACGGCGAAAGTCTTCAATGTCTGCAAAAAAGATAGTAAGCATTGGTAAACTATTGTTTTTTAGTTCATTACAAAGTTATCCACATCTTTAATGCGTACTGCCTTTTTTATTTTTTAGCATTGAACAGCCCTGTATAAATCCTGACAAAGCACCTGTATAAGTAGTAGTACCAGTTGGTGTAAGCGTGGCTTATTTTGAAAAGTAAAGGAGAACGACTGACGACAGACAACCGATGACCAAATGCACCCATCTGGATGGCTTATAAATTGAAAGGAAACATTTTGGCAAACAAATACGGCAAACAAATAAATATCAGGGATTTTTATTTTTAATATTTCAGTATAAAAGAAATGATTACACGAAAAATTAAGATTCTTACTTGTCCAGAGTTGCAAAACTCAGGACAAAACTTTTATTCTCTGCGCATTCTAAGGATAACTCATAGAAATTTTTTAAAAATTTATATACTTTAGAATAATTGCAAAAATACCAATCAATATTGCCCAAAGAGTCCTTTTAATAATTTCTTTTTTATCCATTCTCTCTGCAAAAACTAAAACAATAATTGCTTCTACCACAAGCATCCCCAAGCTGGGAAAGTAAGGATTTTCATTCAGTTGTTGTTTTAATGAAGAAGGAGTTACAGGGACTCTAAGTCGCCTGATGTAGGCTGTGGCTACGTTTAAAAGATTTGTATTGTAAGTTTCAGCCATAAAAAATTATTTACTATAAAAGCATTTTTGTCATTATAAAACAAAAAGAAAATATAATCTAATCCTCTATGTTTGTAATTAAAAAAACCAACCGCTGAAACTGAATCCCTTCGTCAACAGCGGTGGTTGGGGTGACCTAAACAATCTTCTGTGCAATTAAATCTAATACTGGGTTTTCCTTTTTATCGTTTGAGAATAGCTGCCTTAATCATTCGTTGGGTTAGGATAAGAGCTAAACCAAAATTAGTGTTATCAGAGGTAGACGTTTCTAATTCCATCTTTAGTTTTGTATATAGCCACAGTCCGTTACTCTTTGAAAAGAGTATTTCACACTTCAAGCACACACTTCAATCCTTTGCGATAGCAGCGGCCAATATTTCAGAATATTCAATAAAACAATTAATATATATCTATCTTACAAAGAAGTTGGAATTGTAAAAGAAGTTGGATAAGTATCATTATTCTTATTACTTTTACCTGCTTTATTCACGCTGTTTATCGCATCAAACCTTACGATAATATTTTTCTTAACAAGCAATTGTTTTTTCCTGGGATTTAAATCAGTCAGAGTCATAGTTTTTTTTTGAGTTTAAAATAATTACAAACAAAATTTGTTCTTATCCACTCAATTAAAAAACTTTTTCGACCCTTTTGGAGAAATACTCGACGGATTGCAGGAATTGCACGATAACTGAACTATTAATGCAAAAATTAAAACGGAGAATTTTACTATTGACCTTTCATAATTTGCAAAGCAGAAAATAATTTGTTTTTATAGGTAAGGGATATTGGCAATGATTTCCCATTGACCATTTCTATCATATTTCCCTTCACCGATTTTACGGAACTTATTGAAACGAGATATGAATTATGAATTCTTACAAACTGATTGGAAGGTAATTTTTCTTCTATAGACTTCATACTTGAATAAGTGATCAATATCTCGTCAGTAGTAAATAGTTTTAAATAATCTTTTAAAGATTCTATATACAGGATGTTGTTATAGCCTATTTTGTTTAATTTGTTATTGGCTTTAATGAAGATATAATCAACAATTTCAGCATTTGAATTTAATAAAACATTCCTGTGCATTTCGATCTGCAGTTTGGCTTTGTTAATGGCTTTCAGAAACCTCTCAAAAGATACAGGCTTTAATAAATAATCAGCGACACCCAATTCAAAACTATTTACAGCAAACTGGTCATGTGCAGTAACAAAGATAATTACCGGGGGGGAGGGAAGGGAGCGTACCAATTCCAAACCATTAATTTTCGGCATTTGAATATCACTAATCAATAAATCTACCTGGTTGTCCTCGAGAATTTCCAATGCCTCAAATGCATCTTCACAAACAGCAACCACTTCAAGGAAATTAATTTCTTTTACAAAATTTTCCATGATCTCGCGGCCTATCGGCTCATCATCTATAATTAGACATTTAATAACAGACATATTATTCAAGATTTATGGTCATCTCGACAAAAAAAATTTTTCCACGGTCTTCTATTTTTAGTTCATGCTTACCTGGATATAAGAGTTGCAATCTCTTTCTGACATTTACCTGGCCGATACCTCCAAATTCGCGGGGCATATTCTTTTCATCTTTATCATTTATTATAGAGAAATAAAAAATTTTGTCCATAACAGAAATATTGATCTTTAAGAATCCCTCATTTTTTGATTTAAGGCCATATTTGAAGCCGTTCTCCACAAAGATGAAGGTAAGCAACGGCGCAATCATTTGATCATTTATTTGCGAATCATCAATAGTACAAACGATTTCCGTATTATTTTTATACCGCATTTTTTCCAGCATCACATAGTTTTTTAAATATTGAAGCTCTTTGGCAACCGGCACCTTCTCTGTGTCGGACTCATACAGAGAATACCGCATCATTTCTGAAAGTTGGGTAATTACCCGCGGTGTTTCCTGGTCGCGCCGCAAAGCAAGGCCATATAAATTATTTAAAGTATTGAAGAGAAAATGTGGATTTAGTTGTGCTTTTAAAAAATTCTTTTCAAGAATTAATTTTTCCACTTCCAGGTTTACTGCTTTCCTTTCTAATTTGAACATTTTGGAGTAAAAATGATAAATATCAAAAACGATCTTAGTGAAAAAAAATGGGGAGATGGAGTAAAACACCGGTACCAACCCAACAAGTATATTCCTGGGAGATATTAAATACGCAAAGTTTTCACGCAGGTTGGAATCTATACCTTGCTTATAATAAGGGTCATTCACAATAAAATGTTTTCCAATAAAAACAAGGCAATAATGATTAAGGATGATCCAAATTACAATACAAACCAGAATGAAAAAAATAGCTGGAATGAACCTGTTTTTTAATAAAGTAAACGGTAACAAAACATAAAAAAAAAGATAGAAAACGGTTGCATTACATATCAAACTTCTTGCAGCAAAAGCAAAAGTATTATCCAAAGGAAGAGAGGAATCAAAAAACAAATTCATCTGGAGAAGAAAAGTAAATATCAGCCACATTAATAAGTGGCATACAATCCGAACTTTTACTGTGTAATACTTTTCAAAATCAAAAGCGGCTAGTCTTTCAAGAAAAGGTTTTCTAACTATATTTTTTTTAATTGTATTCATGTGCAAAGGCTAAACTTCCAAATCCACTTTTGTTATTTCTTTTTGATTATGCCATAATAACTGGTTATAATATTTATTGCAAAAAAGATAACACATGTATTCCATAAGCCTCTGTTCTGTAAGAAACCACCTGTTCATACTCATATGTATATAGCTTGTCAAATTTTCTTTTGGCATTAAAATTTTTTGCAGGTTTCTATCTCTTTCATTGAACTCTTTATCATAGTCATCAGAATTTAAAAAAGAGGGTAAACCATTTTTAAGCTCTCTGTATTTGAGGTCTAATTGAAATTTTACTCCCGAATCAAATTCTGTACTAAACCGCTGACAATTTTGTAAACAATAATCTGCTTTTTCCTTTAAGGACATTTTAATAAGCGTCAACCACTTGTCTATATTTTTAATGGCAACCAGGAATCTGATCTGCTCATCTTCTATAAACTCCTCATGCTTTAAACAATTAAGATAAAGAAGGCTGTCATGAAAAAAAATAACTTCACTTGTCAATATTCCTCTTTCTCCATAACGCTCTATTTCTCTTTGATAGGTGTCCAATTGTACATTCCATATGATACGATTAGCAGAAAAAGGATGAAGTAAACTATATATACATTTTATTGCCATCGCAAAGTATTGCTTGTTTATGTTATTAACCAATTGCAATCTAAACCGAATATGATAGTGAGGATCAGTATATCGAATAAAAAATGCCTTTCTAATTACTTTACTTTTTAATAGTGACTGAATCGCAGGATTCACTACGCTTGATAAAATTTCATCTGAAAATGTGGAACCGCAATAAATTTTAAAATAAATCCATTCGGTTCCCGGCTCAAAAGTCCGTTGTACTTCATTTAAAGTTGCTAATTTTTGTAAAGGCTTACTAATGATCGTGTCCTTTTTGAACAATGGTAAAATAAATTGTTGAATGGGTGGCATGCCTGACTCAAAGTTCCCTGATGGGCTGGTATAAAGCCATTCGTTTAGTTTTACAGAATCAAGAGATTTTATTTCTTCTATTAATATTTCCAAATAACTATTATTTGAAGTATCAATAAATAATTCATTATCGCCTTCCGTAAAACAAACAAATTTTGAAACATTCCATTTTTGAAGATACCTCCGAAGTTGTTCTATGGAATTGGGTGATTCTATAATTGTTTTGATATCACTTTTATATAAAAACCAGCATGCCCTGTGTAAGATAATATTCTTATAAGTGATACGTGGTAGAAAGCGTTTTTTTGCAGCGAAATCACCCCAATTTATTTTCAATCCCAATGTTCCCTGGCTTTGAATAGAAGCTAAAAATTTATAAACTGGTACCTCACTGGAACTATAGTTGTGTGCATTTGAAAGCCTTGGTATGATACGCTTATTTAACTTCTTCGATCTGAGAATAATTTCATTGTCGTGAATTGATACAAGGATATCATTAATGGGTATACGCTTTTCTCCATCAACTCCTGGACAAGCGAGAATCGGTATTTCATACCTTGACAAGATAGGCCTTCTGGCAATATTCCCAATCCTGCCTTCGGGTATAAATATTATTTCTGCAAAAATAACATCAGTGCTGTTTTGTTGATCTGTATCTACCAGTTGTTTACATAGCTCTTCTATTTTATTATCCAAATAGGCAAACCTGCCCAATAATGCGTTTGAATGAGCTCCTCCAACACTTTCGAGTAAAATTTTTCCTGAAGGAAGCAATCTTCCCATCACAGAAAGGGTATTCGGAAGAGTGGAATATTTATCATTAAGATCTTTTAGATCTTCATCCCGTAGTTGAATATCTTCTTTTACAAACTGTATATTTAAAGCATCCGTTTTATCCTGCAGCTCAGCCTGGAAATCTCTTGTCACGGATTCTATTTTGCCATCCGTTGCGAGATCTACCTTTTGTATTAAGGAATTGAAAAAGGTATCCCCAATTTTTTCCCGGGGAGGAAATCCAATACCAAATTCAGGATCCAACACTTCGGATAATGAAATTTCCCGGGTATCATATTTTTCCCCGAAAAGTTTTATAAACTGATTTTTCAGTTGTTTCACATTGGAATCATTATTGGTAAGTTTTCCTAAAATTAAAATTCCTTTTTTTATATCTTTTATACTCTCTCCCGGAAAAACAATGTGTTCTTTAAATGATTCTTTTAAGTCTGCCTGAAATATATGATCTTGAAAATCTCCGATTCCGCATTCTGCCAGTAATGATTTCAAATCTTTTATTTCTTCCAATGGCAAAACTCCTAACGGTAATTTTTTAAATTGAATTAAAATATTTTCGATGAACAAAAAAAGATCAAGATATTTTTTTGCTGCATTAATACCCTTTTCTTTTAATCGATTCAATACTTCTGCAAATCTTCCCAATTCATCCCCGGTAGTTAATCCCAATTGCAGTTCACTAACTAAAAACTGCGATGTGATCAACTCTTTAATAAAATCATTGAATTCTTCATAAGAAGTATCTTCTTCTGTCAACTCATAAATGTCATCAGGAGATATCATTCTATCTTTTGCTAATTCTACTATTTGTTCCAAAAGAACAGTATGATGCAACGCACTTAACTGATAATGGCATTTCCCGTTTTCAATAATCGTTTCAGTAAAACGATATTGACCGGGAATACTATAAAGTGAATTATTAATTGAATAAAGCAAGTAAGGATAAATTCCCGGATCCGATTCTATATGAGATTTTATATTTTGCAATAAGCCCATATCTATTCGCACCTTACGCTCCATTTCTCTTTTTTGATCTACTCCATGAGAGCCGGGAGTTGCTATGCCCGTTGATGCATATATACCATAAGGCGTGCATCTTGTACTTGCCCTGATAAAATATTTTTTCAAAGTCTGCATTAATTTATTTTCCTTCGGGCCTTTGACGCTACCTTCTTTAAATTTTAAAGCGGCATTATACAATTGGGGCGAACTCCAATACAATGCTTCTAAAAAAACAGGGTCTTTGAGCCGAAGACAAACAAGGTCTTCCAAATCTCTCGTCTCATTGTTTTGATCAAAAAGGTCTACATACGAATAGAAAGGAGAGCGAATAATAACCTTTCCGAAATCTTTGAATAAGTCTTCCATTTGAGTAAATATTTAATGAATAATTGGATTTTAATTTTGATTTAGATATAAGAAAATTACTACACTTTTTGAACCATGCAAAATAAATGTACAGTGCAGTGAATAAATTATAATTACTTTTTTAAATTCTTAGTGACCGGCCAAATAGTTTGCAGTTTACCCAAATTTAATTTATGTACATGAGGGTTCCTTTTAAAATTTCAAAGGTTGGCGAGGACTGTGCATGAATGAGATTAAGAACACTAAAAGATGGAGAAACAATTTGTAATTGATGATTCAATGTTAACCTATTTGTTCTAAAACAGACGCGGAGTTTAAGGTTGGCAAAAAGGAATGCATATACAATTGGCAGGCACTTGCACCAACAATGGGAGTTTCTTTTGTTATACAAGACATTTTAAATTTGGAAGTGAAAGATCAGCATAAAATTACATAAACGATTATCATGTTATCTTCGTCAGAAAAACTATGACCCGTAAAGTGTACCGCTTATCCCCCAAAGCCGGTTCAATGAATAATCTGAACCTGGTGGAAGAAAATATCCAGTCGCCCGGGCCGGATGAGGTAGCCGTAGGTATTAAGGCAGTCGGATTAAATTTTGCGGATATATCAGCGATCCTCGGACTTTACCGGGCCATTCCCAAAGGTTCTTTTATTCCCGGACTTGAATATTCCGGCATTGTTACCGATACAGGATCCGAGGTAAGTAATTTCAAAACGGGCGACAGGGTTATGGGAATTACCAGGTTCGGCGGCTATGTAAGTCAGATCACCATACCCCATCATTACCTTACCAAAATGCGCGATGACTGGTCTTTTCAAGACGGCGCTGCCTATCTTGTCCAGGCTCTGACTGCCTATTATGCGCTGGTTAAACTTGCCGCTATCGAACCTAACCAGACGGTCCTTATTCAATCGGCCGCCGGAGGCGTTGGGATACTGGCTAATCGCCTGGCCAAAAAATACAATGCCTATACGATCGGCACCATCGGGCGCCCTTCGAAAACCGATATATTGAGAAAGGAGGGTTATGATGAAGTCATCGTCCGCAGCGAAAACTTCAGGAATGATCTTAAAAAGGTTCTAGGCAAAAGACAGCTTAATATTGTACTTGAATCAATTGGCGGCCAGGTGCTGAAAGATAGTTTTCGCATGCTGGCGATTGAAGGCAGGATGATCGTTTACGGCGCTGCCAGCTTTATGCCTCACGGTTCGAAACCGAATTATTTCAAACTGCTCCCGCTATATTTGAAACGACCGATGATAGATCCGATAAAACTTACCGAATGGAATAAATCGGTCATGGGATTTAATCTTATTCATCTATACGAACAACGCGAAAGTTTGATAAAATACCTTCAGCACCTTGAGCAACTTGACCTTGGTAAACCCTATATCGGTCACACCTTTCCGTTTTCGCAACTGAAAGAAGGTCTTAAATTGCTGCAATCAGGTAAAACTACAGGGAAGGTTGTTATCACACTGGAATAATTTTGCTTTCCCGGCCGTGAACTGCCGCTGCACAAAAGTTCCAATTGGTGTGAGGTTGTAGTTAGTAAATTCAGAGCGTCCGAATGGGCTAAATTTAAAAATTAGGTTTGTATTTTCAATTTAATATAAATGGCAGACGCCAACATGGAAAGTTTGATCCCGTCATTTTTGATAATTTAAAAATAAATTTTTCACAGTCTTCTATCTTATAAGTAGAATGGTACCTTTCATATCAGGGTAAGAAGATTTAAATTTTATATAATAAACATAAATACCGGAAGGCTGAGGTTTCCCATTATAATTGCCATCCCAATTAACGGGTTCACCTTTTACATGGTAAACAAGATTGCCAAACCTATTATAAACATAAACAGAGGCATCCGGTATTTCATCTAAGGATGGGATATGCCAGCTATCGTTGATTCCATCACCATTTGGCGTAAAGGCATTAGGGACGAAAATATTTTTTAAAACTTTTACCTGTACAGTGTCATCAGCTTTGCATCCATATAAAGTAGTTGCAAAAAGCGTGTAGGTAAAATCATTTGGTGGAGAGGCAACCGGTGAAAGCAGCGTATCATTATTAAGATATGAAGGAGGTACCCAAAGATATGTTGGCGATTCACCCACCACAGAACCTTGTAATTGCACTGATATACCGGCAAGTTCAATCTTGTCGGGCCCTGCACTTACTATAGGATTGGCATGCACATTTATCGCAACCGGATTGGAAGCTACCCAGCAGTTTGCTATTGATGCATCGGTACGTTCCACAACAGATAGTCTATATAAGTATGAGCCCACTGAAGTTGGCTGCCGCACAAACCTTGGAGTATTTGCTCCGGTAATATCTTGCCAGTTTTTCCCGCTATCTGTACTCGTCTGCCATTGATAAACAGGATCAGCAAAATCCGTTGAAACAGATGCAGTAAAAGAATATACGTTGGTATTTCCTTGACAAACATTTACTGTGTCAGCACTGCCGTTAATAGAAGCAGTAATAAGAGGACCGCATGGCCTAAGAGTAATATCATCCACTGCAAAAACATTTCCGATACCGCCTGGCGCATTGTCCCACATCCGCAATACTATAACCGGGTTGTTTGCCGGCGTGGTAAAGAAAAAACCGTATTGGGTCCAGACACGAGGAGAATCTGCGTGTATATCTCCTGTTGTATATTCGCTAATCAAAGTGCCATCAAGAGTTTCAGCTCTAAAAGTAATGTCTGGTATATAGCCATTTACATCAAATACATTCAGCAGCCACGCTGCAAACTGATAATTTGTATTTGGGCAAAGGTTGGTGACGGTAGTTTCAAAAAAATCCCAGGGATTATTGGAAGCATTAACCAACATAAAATTTCCATTGCCGGTATGGTCTGAGTTGATAGTAATCCAACTGTTGCCGAAACATCCTGAAGTTTCTTTGACTAAAGAATAAAATCCACTATCAGGGCAAGTAGAAGGTGAATAAGTATAAGAATTTGCAGGTACATAATTTGATCTTCCACTTGAATCAAATGAAACGTCTACAACAGGGTCTCCCAGGCTACCATTGCATGTTTGGGCTATACTATTTACCGGGAATTGAAAAAAAATAAATGCTGATATAAAGCGGAGCCCAAAGGAAAAGTTAGTATTCATAGAACTTTTCACCCCCCTGATTTTAAACGAAAATTAGAATAAAAACTTTGCTTTGCAAATTTTACTTTTTGTGCTTTGACAAAGAATTCTGTATTAATGGAGAAAGAGCATTATAAAAGGAGAGGTCTTGCAACTGCAAATACCCAGACTGGCGCAGGTCTCCTGCTGTCCTAAGAATGTTCAAATAAAAGAGTGCTGCTTGCCTTATGTTTGTAACTATGGACAAGAAGGATATAATTCTCGTATATTCTTTACTGTTATTATCTTAAAAAATAAGAAAACCAAATATTGCTGCCCGATTGTGTCATTTCCGTCCGACCAGTGTCATCCGCGCAGGCGGGTATTGCTTCACTGTTTCACCTCATTTCCCCCACAATGCCAAGGTTGTGGTTTGTAAATTTTGCGCAAGCGTTCTTGTGATATAATTAAAAATTAAGTTTGTATTTTCACTTTAATATAAATGGTTGATGCTCACAATGGGGTTCCATTAAAATTAAATAGTTTGATTATAGTTTGTGGAATGAAGGAAAAATCAAGGAATTGGAATAAAAATCCTGTAATTGATTTTATTTTATACTTTAGCGCGAAAAAAACCACATGAAAAATACTTTTTACCGAAAGCTGTCTGCCTTATTATTAGCCATTGTAAGCTTTGGCGTTTTATTTTCTTCCTGTAAAAAAAATGCAACCTCAAGTAGTTCAGGCTATTTCGTTCAGGCATACGTTAATGACACACTCGTAAAATACACAGGATATACTGCCGCTTTTTCTACTACGCTGGCAGGTACTTATGAACTCGACATACAAGGGCAGGTAAGTTTAACTTCTTCCACGGATGCTTTGTTTGCAGTTATTATGGATTCATCCTCCATTACCACAAAAACTTATACTGATCAAATAGTGAACGGTTCACCCCAGGGCACCATAGGTTATTATGACCACACAGGCAAACAATATAGTTCTGCATTAGTAATAAGTCCGGGGGTTAAAATAACTATTACTGCAATAAACAGCACCTATGTTACAGGCACTTTTTCAGGAACAGTAGAGGACATTAACTCAGGAAGTACTGCTATTTTAACCAACGGTTCATTTAAAGTAAAAGTTCAATAACAGGTGCGAAAATCTTAGTGACTGAATGCGAAAGTGTGATCCACAATGTTCCTCAAAGCCGCAAGCAGAAATAGACATTTTTAAAACTAATTTTCGCATCATTACCCTTTATTTTTTGCAGATTGTATAATTGTGAACTGTTCCGAAGTACAGCAGCCAATGTTGCCTGCTGCCAGGTTATTTAAGGCGATAGGTCAAACCAAATCTAACCAGTCTGGCATAGCACTCATTTGTCCCACCAACATAACCTGACATATAATTTGCTAAACCATAAGAATAACCAACGTAAATACCTATTTTTTGGTAGTCTGCGGAAAATTGAATGCGTGGTCTAATGTCTGTGTTTATTGTTTTTCTGTCAACCGAAGTTGTATATTTTGTTCCATTTGTCGCAGATGCATTACCCTTCTCTGTTGCTTTTAGACAATAAGCAATATCAAATCCACCAACAAAGTCGAAGGACACTTTTCTTATGTTAAACCTGTGTCCTATGTAAGGATAAAGATTTATGAAATTATAGTTAATAAAAGTTTGCCCGGTTGCATTGTATTCGTATGTAGAAGTTCCGGTATTGCCGCTAATGGCACTAATTTTTATTTTACTTCTTAAAGTTTCATAGCCCATGTCAAGTCCTAAAACTAATTTTTTCTTTGTTACCCGTTTTAGATTCCCTGATAAGCCATAACAAAGTCCAACCATTGAACCATAAGGATTATTTGTATATCCGGAATTTGTAGAATTACTAATATTTATTTGAGAATATTTCTCTGCGGATTGTCCGGAAAATGAAAATAGCCCTGAATTAAATGCAATTCTAAATTCAGTTTTCTGTCCAAATGCGTTTGTCAAAAAAAGCGCGGTAAGTAATGTTAGAAGAGTCTTTTGCATAAGGGTCTGTTTTGGTTGGAGGCAACACACAAAAATATGTTATAAGATGCTACTTCAGAAAAAAAATAACCATTAATCATCATCATTTTAGTATTATACTTTTTGTATCTGTCCCGCCACCAAGTTGTTATTAGTACAATCGGAACTTTAAATAAATTCAATATGTTCTTTCTTTAGAATAAAAAATAAAAAAGGCCATCCTCATCGGGCGGCTATTAATAACCTGCATGTTGATTTCTTAGTTATTGTTTAATTGAGTAATGCGGCTTAGAGGCTCATCTTTAAAAAGATGGTTTTGTCCCGATAGCTATCGTGACAAAACTGCCTCTTAGCACCGCGCCCGACTGGACATGGTTCGGGCGCGGTTCGTTGTTTTTCTTCAGTTACTTTTGTTCATTGCTTTTTGGGTCAAATTCCACAATCCATTCAATACCGTATTTGTCTCTAAAACAACCAAAATATGTACCCCAGGGACTATCACCAATAGCCCCTTCTATTTGTCCTCCCACTGAAAGCCCATTAAATAATTTGTCTGCTTCTTCTTTACTTTCTGCGCTTATTACAATTTTACTTCTATTCTCATTTTCGTTTGTTTTTCCCAAAATTTCCGGAACATCGTTTGCCATCAATACACTGCTTTTACCGATAGGCAAAGCAATATGCATAATTTTATTTTCTTCTTTTTCCGCAACCCTGAATTCAGGACTTGCAAGGTCTTTGAAACGAATAATCTTTGCAAACTCTCCGCCAAATACTGATTTGTAAAAATTGAATGCTTCTTCGGCATTTCCGTTGAAGTTAATGTGAGGATTGATGAGTGCCATAATTTTTATTTTTTAGATTTTTAAATTGATTACTTCTTAATATTTTATTCAAAGTCTTTGCAGGCGACAATCATTTTTGCGATAAAGTTGCCAACAATTCTGCCAGGTATTTCAATGTCGCCGTAAATCCTTCTTTGAAGCCCATTTCAATCTGCTTTTCCATTCGTTCAAGAGATTCATTATAAATTTTTATACTCACTTTTGTGGTTCCGGTTTGTTCAGTGAAAGTGAGATCCCAATCAGAACCTGGCAATGCAGGGTTTTCATCTTTGTCTGCAAAAGCATTCAAAAATTTGAAATTGGTCTTTGGACTAATGGAAGTATATTTCTGGATTGCCCAGCTTTCCTGTCCTTCCGGGCTTACCATAGCATAAAATCTTCGTCCACCAACTTCAAAATTCATAATTTTTGTTTTTGATGTATATGGTTTTGGCGCCCACCATTGGTCAAGAATTTCCTGTTTGGTAAAAGCATCCCATACCAGGGAAAGTTCTGCATCAAATTCCCTGGTTATGAATACCGTTTTTGTTGGTTTGTCAACGGTAAAGTCAAATAGCAAATCGTTGTTTCCCGCCTTGCGGGATTTCTCTTCGTTTAACATTTTTTTTGTTTTTTAATGGTTGATAATACTTCGTCAAGTTGATTAAACCGGGTTTCCCAGATTTTGCGGAACTGCTCAAGCCATTTGTCTATTTCTTTCATTTTGTCCATTTCGAGATAGTAGAAAATTTCTCTGCCTGATTGTTCCTGTTTTACTAATTCACATTCTGTCAATATTTGAATATGTTTTGATACCGCCTGCCTGCTCGTGTGAAAATGTTCGGCAAGGGCATTTGGTGTCATCGCCTGTATAGCAATGAGTGCTATAATTGCTCTTCTCGTCGGGTCAGCAATCGCCTGAAAAACGTCTCTTCTTATTTTCATCTTTAGATTATTTGCAACTATGTGATTGCAAATATAAATGCAATTATTTGGTTGCGCAAATTTTTTTTTTAAATATTTTTTTGTCTAACTGAAAATGTGTGAAAGTTTGAAGTCGTTGGGTGTCTCGTGGCATTACCGTTACGCAAAATTACCGATAGTTCGAATCGTATAGCACCAGGCAACATTTTTTAGCAAAAGGGTATCTTTACTTATATACACTTAATTCACCGTGATTGACAGAACAAGAATTAATAGGTGGCTGCAAAAACAATAATACAGCCTGTCAAAAATTACTTTTCGATAAATATTCTGGTATAATGATGACCATTTGCATAAGGTATGCACATGATCTTTCAGAAGCTGAAGATATGCTCCAGGAAGGTTTTATACGGGTTTTCAAATACATACATCAATATAGATATGAGGGATCTTTTGAAGGATGGTTAAAACGCATTTTCGTAAATACCGCCTTAAAAATTTTACAAAAAAAGGTGATCCGGTTTTCAGAGATTGATGCGTATGTTGAAAGTAACCACCCGGAAGATTCAAACCCTTTTTCAACTTTACAGGAGCATGAAATACTACAATTGATCAGCAATTTACCTACAGGCTACAGGGTTGTTTTTAATATGTATGTGATGGAAGGGTATAGCCACAACGAAATTGCTGTAAAACTTGGAATTACCGACGGCACCAGCAGAAGCCAGTTAGCAAAAGCCAAAAAACTATTACGGCAACAAATTCAGGAACAACAAAAGCTTTCGAACTATGAATGAAGAGCAGTTTAATAAATTTTTCAGGGATAAGCTTTCGAACTATCCGTCACCAGTGCCTGACGACATGTGGGAAAGAATACAGCATAAAAACAAAAGAAGATTTTTTTTCTGGTGGTTTTTTGGAGGGATATTGCTTATCTCTTTTGCAACGGGTTACTTTGTTTTTCAAGACCATACCAACAAGTACAATAACAAAGATCACGTAAAAATAGAGAAACAAAAAACCGGAGCGGGAAACAATATAGATATTGTGGGGAAAGGCAATGCGGAAAAGAATACATTGCTACCAAAAGAAAAAAGAAATAATGAAATTGCAGAAAGCGATACATCAAAATCTTCGGTGAAGATCGTAACTACGACCCCTGTATCTGGTGCAAAAGAGGCTTCTGTAAAAAGCGATCTCCGTAGAAATTATCGTGAACAGAACGCACCATATACATCCAACAAAAATTCATATACCACCAAAAAACAGTTGCCGGAAAATAAACAGCAGGGCTCTTTTGAAACAAAGACTGCGAGGCAGAACAACACCCCAAATGAAACAGATTCATCAGCAGCAAATGATATAAGCCACCAAAAGGCTACCACCAAAAATGACAGTACTGCAAGGATAACGAATGTAGTACCGGTGTCACCAGCAAAGGACTCCTCTAAAAAGAATATGGCTTTAAAGAATACCGGCTCACAAAAAGGCAAAACAATTATAAAGAAGAAAAACCTGTTTGTAACAGGGTACTTTTCGCCCGCTTTCGCCTTTAATAAATTTACAACCGGTAATACAAATTATCCGCTTTCTTATTTAAATAGAATTTATAAAATCAGATTTTCATATACAGCAGGAGTAAATATAGGAAAAATGTTTAGTAAGAGGTTTTCTGCACAAACAGGAATTTTGTTTACGCAGGTAAACATGATCCTGCAAACTATTGACAGCGCTAACTTTAAAATTAAGGGTAAGTACAGAAATATTGATGTTCCAATTATCGCTGGCTACAATATAGGGCACGGCAATTTCACCACTACTATTCATGCAGGTATGGTTTTTAATCTTTCTGCTTCAAGCCAGGGTAGTGCTATTTATGACGGTAATGGTAATCCGGTAGATATTTATAAAAGCAGTACGGGCATCAGTTTATATTTCGGATTGGGCTTTGCGAAGCAGCTCAACAAATCAATTAATTTGTTTGCTGAGCCATATTTTATTTACCGCCCTTCTTACATAACAAAACCGGAAATACCATTTAAAGAGCAAATTGATATGTCAGGTATTTCATTTGGATTGAGATATAACTTTTGAAGAGTTGATGAATTCAGCGTTCCGACTGGAATATCATTCTTTTATAGGTTCTTTTTTCTTTTAGCTGAGGCAACAATTTCAATTTCTTCAGTATCTATATAGAAACAAATAACCATTAAAAGAATTTAAAATGAAAGCTCTCATAACTACTGTTGGTACTATTCTGATTGTATCATTTATTTCATGTACAAAAAATCACTTCTCTATAACTGATAATTATTCTTCTGTAAATGATTTTTTTGAAAAGAATAGTGTTCCTGTTTCAACTTATAACATTGATGCACGGAGCGGAGGCAGTTTTACCACTGCACAAGGAACAACTGTAACCATACCTGCTAATGCTTTTATCACTGGGTCAAACACCACCGTAACGGGCAATGTAACGATACAATTTAAGGACATTTACCAAAAAAGTGACATGCTGCTTTCAAACATGCCTACTGAAACCTCCTACGGTTATCCTTTAAAATCTGGTGGAGAATTTTATATAAATGCAACGTCCAATAATTCAGCCGTTGATCTTGATTCAGGCAAGGAGATCACCGTGACACAGCCCGCAAACCTTACCGGAGGGCTTGATACCGTGAACAAGCAAACCCCATTTGTATTGGTTAATGATTCTTTAGGAAAGGGATGGGCACCTGCACCTGCAGATTCAATATTTATTAGTTCTTCATTTGCCAGTACTTCTGCTTATGTTTTTGGTCTTTATCAATTCAGCACACCCGTTAACTCTGGTACCTGGTGCAATAGCGATAATATGAGTTATTTTTCAGCATATACTATGACTAACTTAATCCTACACCCAAACGATAGCGTCAATGAATACAGCACCACCGTATTTCTGCTTTTTAGCAAACTTAATTCAATGGTACACGTTTATTATGATCAGTATTCCGGCTTTCCATATTACTATGCGCCACAAGGATTACCATGTACAATAGTGGCACTCGGAGTAAAAAATGGAACACTCTATTCTTCATTTGTTCCAATTACCATAACCGCGAATGAAACAGTTAGTTTCACTTTAAGTAAAACGAACACAAATGAATTCGATAATAAATTAAAGGCTTTGGATTGAAAATTCTTACAATTGCCTGGTGTATTCATCAACTACTTTCGTTTCGTTCTGGCTGTATTCAATCAACCTGTAGCTTTGATTGTTGGCTATTGTGATGCCGTATAAACGATCCGTTCTATCAGAGACTTCAACGATATTTTGTATATCAGAACCAGGGTAGCCTATCGCTATTAATCTTTTTAAATCCTCGGGAAAGTATTTCTCTTCATCATAGCTGATAACAGTTAACCTTAATACACCCTTTTTGCCAAAAAATAGCTGGTATGTTTTAGAATGGCTGGTGAAGGATGCAACATACCCTTTTGAAGTAAGGGCCCATATTTCATCATGAACATCAGGATAATCTTTAATAAAATTCCTGACGGTCTTTGGGTATATCTCATTCAAAGGAATATTACCCGGATATATAATTTCGGTACTGTCATAAACTGATTTCTGGGCACAGATATTTTGTGAACAAAACATAAGGCAGACAATAAGAAAAATATTTGTACGCAGCAGCATAAAAATTTTATTTATAAATAAAGAAATATTTTCATTCCGAAATGGTTTTCATAACCTAAACTATAAGTCAGTAAAATCCAAACATGAAACTCCATTGAAGAAACAATACCAGCTTTTTTACTCCAACCTTCCTCTTATTTATCTACACAAATCCTTTGCCAGTATTGCCCTATTTAGGTTTCCCGCTTTTATATTGGATGCCTCACCAAATTGATACTTCGTTTAATTTCAATAAGCATCGCAATTTCATTTTCACTAATTATATACGTACAAATGCTACTTACGGTTTTAAAGTCTCACCGCAGGTTACAGTATTGGTCGGTATTGGGATATATCTTTACTCATATTTTTTTACTTCAAACACGGTCTTTTATATCGTAAATACTTGTGTGCACAGGGTAGCTAAATTACAGTCCAGGGGACTTTGTCAATATTCAGTAAACAAATAAAAAATAACAATTCCTGTTTTCTTTAAATGCTGCATTTATACTCTTACAAATCCTTTGGCTTTCCTCCCATACGCCAATGGTCCTCAATTTTTTCCAAAGGAACGCCTTTGGTTTCGGGCAGATAAAAATAACCCCAGATAATTCCTAAAATACCAATGGCAGCATAAAACCAGAAGGCTCCGGCCGGGTTTCCATTGTCTATTGCCTGCATCGAAAAACTATTGGTAGCGGTGTCGTATATTTTCTCATGAGTAATAATTCCTGCGCCGGATGCTGTAAATAGTTTTACAATTTTAAAAAATGTAAACGCAACTATTCCATTAAATAGCCAGTTAGACAAAGATCCTATGGAGGAACCAATTCCTCTTACCCTCAAAGGGAAAATTTCCGAGATAATCAACCATCCAAGCGGGCCAAGGCTGATGGCGAAAAAAGCAATATAGACCCACACAAAAATGATCGCCAGCCATTTTCCCATATCGCCTAAACTGTTATGAAAGGCAAATACCAAACCCAGTGCAAAGAGAGAAATAACTATCCCGGTTAATCCAATAAAATATAGTTTTCTACGGCCTAATTTATCTATCATAAATAGGGAAAGTACCGTGAAGGCTACATTCACCGCCCCAACACTTACCGCGGCGTAAATAGCTGCATGGACGCCTTGGAATCCCACGATCATAAATATCTTCGGGCTGTAATAAATAACAGTATTAATTCCTACAAACTGCTGAACAAACATGATTCCCACTGCAATAATCAAGGCATGCCTGAGCCATGGACGAAAGACTTCCCTGAAACTCGGACGTGTTTTGTCTTTCTCCAATTCTTCTTTCATGCGCTTCATGGAATCTTCTATCAGCCCCGGATGTTCTATTCTTTTCAATATCCTCAGACCTTCGGTTTCGCGGCCTTTGCTCATCAGCCAACGGGGTGTTTCCGGAAGAAAGAACATACCGCCCAATAAAATAAAACCGGGAACCATGCCCATATAAAACATAGGTCTCCACGATTCTAAATTATTATTATTGGCAAATGCGAGATCGCTTAAATAGGAAACAAGAATGCCTATAGTAATGAGTAGTTGAAATAATGATACCAACTGGCCACGAATATGTGTAGGTGAAATTTCAGCAATGTATAATGGAACTGCGAAAGAAGAAATACCAATCGCTAATCCAATAAACACACGGGATATGATCAACAATTCCGGATTGGGCGCCCAGCCAGACCATGCAGCCCCAATCACAAAAATAATGGCTGCACACAAAATGGTTTTCTTTCTTCCGAAAATATCTGATAGCCTTCCGGTAAACATGGCCCCAATTACTGCCCCCACTAATCCTGCTGTGGTAATGTTTTCAACCATACTGTTGCTCAAATGAAAATCTTGTTGAAAAAATGGAATGGCACCGGAAATAACACCAGTATCAAAGCCGAATAAAAGGCCTCCTGTTGCGGCAACTGCAGCAATAATAATTACAAGGTTTTTGTTGTACGATTTTTCTTTCATTTTTAAAGATTAATGGTTATTTGAATAATGTGAAAAAATGTAATGGTATCCTTACTACTTTCTAATTGATTAAATGACAATAAAGTTGATCGAACAGAAATTATAAAAATTCAAAATAATTTTCCAACTACTTTATATTGGCAAGCATCCACATTTATTTTTGTAATTATCAGGCAATTGGAAAAGCACTTCCAAATTTAGGGGTAATCTACAGTAAACGAAGAAAAAATAATTATCCCTGTTTTATTTTCACTGGTTAGTAAGGCTTTTATCCTATAAGTTGAAATAATTAAAAAGTAGAATTTAGTTTTACAGAAATATAAATGGCACTTGTAAATGTTTGAAATAAGGAGTCAACTGCGAATATGATGAGCATATCTGAAATACAATCACATTTCGAAGAAATAGAAAAAGACGTTGCGCTTCTCGATGAGAAAAACTTTGATCAGCGTATGGAAGCGATAGACTTCATTGAGTTTTGCATTATTGACCAGGTAGAAATGTCGCTACAAAAAACAGGTCAACCAAATGAATTAATTCTGCTAAGACATCGCGCCGGAAAAATAAAATTAGAACTGGAAAAAATTAATGTCAGCCTGTTTCAAAAGATACGGGCAAATATTCGGAGGGGAGAACATAGAGGAAAAAGATTCAGAGACCTCGTTGATCAATACGTCAATCTTCATAATGAACAACGCAGCGAAACAGGTTATGATAACCTTGATATCTTTATCAATGGGCTATTCTCTTTGTGCGACATGCCGGAACTAACCACAGAGCTGCAAACGGAAATGGTGTATTATCAAAAAACCCCTGCCAGGATCGTTTTCGAAATGGTAGAAAAAGTTCATTTCACATCAAATGATATTTTCTTTGACCTTGGTTCTGGCCTGGGACAGGCTGCTATCCTGGTAAATCTGCTCACCGGAGCCAGAGCCATAGGAGTGGAGTTCGAACCAGCCTTTTCCGAATATGCGCAGAATTGCGCAGGAGGGCTTAATATACCTGTTGTTACATTTCTAAATGTTGACGCACGTGAAGCAGACTATTCTGAAGGAACAGTATTTTTTATGTTTACTCCGTTTATTGGGAAAATGCTGCAGGAAGTATTAGAGCTATTGAAAAAAGAATCACTGCTGAGAAAAATAAAGATCATTACTTATGGGCCATGCACAGCCATGGTGGCCTCTCAAAGCTGGCTTACCGGTACAATTAAGAGAAATAATGACATTTACAAATTGGCTTTTTTTAATAGTTTTTAAGATAAAGTGGTCATTTGTATTCTACGATAAATCCTGCTGGGATAAAAATAATTTCTCTTTTTTTTAAAAAAAAATTTGCGTAACTCAAAAGTTACCTATATATTTGTGTAACTTAAAAGTTACTTATTATGACAAAGATTATTAAACATCAATTTTTCTTTCCTCATCCGCTTAAGACGGTTTGGGAATATCTTACAAAACCTGAACTGATGGCGCTATGGCTCATGAAAAATGATTTTCAGCCCGTTGTTGGTTATGACTTTCAATTCATGACCGGTCCTATACCGGCAATCAATTTTGACGGAATCTTTTACTGCAAAGTATTAGAAATCGTTCCTTTTAAAAAGCTTTCTTATTCATGGAAGAGTGGCCCCGGAGATGGCAAAATTACTCTTGATTCGGTAGTAGTATGGAAACTGGAATCAAAGGATAAAGGCACCGAACTATTCCTGGAACATAGTGGTTTCTCTAAAAAAGAAAACCTGGATTTCTACAATGGTTTGTTGCATGGCTGGGTGGAAAAATTCGACAAAATCGCTGAACTATTAAACAATGCACAACATGTCAATACCCATTCCTGATGTATTCCAGGTTATTGGAGATCCCAGCAGGAGGCAAATGCTGAGGCTGCTTTCAAAAGACAGTTTGACCATCAACAGCCTTGCAGAAAATTTTGACATGAGTCGCCCGGCCGTTTCAAAGCATATTAAAATTTTAGAGGGTGCCGGGTTTATTTCTATCCGTGACATTGGAAGGAAAAGATATTGCACGCTAAAACAAGATGGATTCGATGAACTGCACGAGTGGATATCTTACTTTGATAAATTCTGGACATCAAAATTGAAAAAGCTAGAAACTTTATTAAATAAAAAATTAGCCAAGTAAAAAAATCAAATTTTATGAAAACAACAAAAACACCAATAACAACGCAGGAAGTTGTCACACGGTTCAATGAGCTTGCTCAACAGGAAAAATGGTTTGAAATACAGGATGAGTTCTTTGCAGATAATGTAAGGAGCATAGACCCTCCCAATTCTCCATATTTTGGTTACGCGGAGGGCAAAGCTGCTGTTCGCAAAAAAGGCGAAGAGTTCATAAAAAAGATCCGGGAGTTTCACGGAGCTTATACAACCCAACCCGTCATAGGAGGCAATCATTTTGCGGTAGGCCGGGGTGTAGATATTACCGTTGAAGGTTTTGGAAGAATAAAAATTGACCAGGTTATGCTTTATGAAGTGAAAGATGGCCAGATTGTATCAGAACAATTCTTTTATTAAGAAATTTATTCTATATTCAGTAGCATAAGAGGAAACAAATAAATTTAAAAAAAAACAATAAAATGATTATGTCAGATTTTACTATAACCCTAATTGTAGAAAATACTCCGAGGGAAGCGTTCAATGCTATCAATAATGTTCGTGGATGGTGGACGAAAGACCTTGAAGGCAGTTCACAAAAACTGAATGATGAATTCACTGTTCGTTTTTTTGACGACATCCATGTCTCAACTCAAAAATTAGTTGAGGTTATACCGGATAAAAAAGTAGTATGGCTTGTTACCAAAAGCAAACTTAATTTTTTGAAAGATCCAAACGAATGGACAGGCACAAAGATCAGTTTTGAAATAACTGAGAAGGATAATAAAACGCAAATCAATTTTACGCACTTCGGTTTAGTTCCTAAAGTTGAATGTTACAACAGCTGCATAAAAGGCTGGACATACTTTATAAATGAAAGTTTGTTCAAATTATTAACGGAAGGAAAGGGGACGCCGGGATTAAAATAAAACTGCTGCATGCACTGGTTTCCGGACCTGTTATTGTTCGTTACTTCATTGCTTTGGCTTCAATCACACAAAAATAAACTTTCTCAATTCGTTTTTGAAACTGCTTTTATCTGATAAAAAACATATTAAAGCTTTTTAAAAAAAATATTATTCTTTTCAAGGTCTAAATCTAAAGTATATAGATTTCTGTTTTTAATGCATTCTAAAATCTTTTTGTAGAGATATGCTTTGGATTCATCTGTTATATTTTCAATGCCTAAAGAACCTGTTTTTGGATGAACAAACATTAAGTATAAACTTTCATCTTTGATTATCAAAAGAAAATAGAATCGAAAACCACCTCTTCCACTAATTCTCTTTTTTATATATGGAGTTTCACTGCTATTATTTAATCTTGTTCCTGAAGATAATTCCTGAACAGATTTGCCAAAAAAGTAATCAATTATATCCTTCTCAATCGAATTGTATGATTTTTTTGCCATGAGTTTTTCAAACTCAACTTTAAACTCTGCTAAACAAAAAATTTTCATCAAATCAGGGACAATTGTTTTGTTGTTTCTTTAAAATCGGGGAGTTTGGGCAAAAAGAAAAAAACAGACTCTAAATCCTGGTAGGAATCTTTTAATTCATCAATAGTGTTTTTGAAATCACTTATTTCTTTTTTTGCCACACCTTTAGAACGGATATAATTTAAGGTTACATATATTCGGATTTGAGTAGAATGTAAATCTTTTATAGAAGAAATTAAGTCGTTAATCAAAATAAGATTTTCATCATCCACATTATCAAACCAGGTTAATTTTTCAATTTTTTCGTTTATATTATTGATCCTTTGAGTTTTTTCGCGGAATGACTTTTTAAATTCTAAAATAGAATCCAGAAGGGCATTAACCCTCTCTTCGTTAAATATTGAAGACTTTTTTTCTTCAAAAGATAATCTTCTGACACTTGAAAGGGTTTCTGAAATCTCAGATTTAAATGAAGGGCAATCCATAATTTTTATTAATATTAGAATACTAAATTAGTAAATTTAAGCCATATATCTATTAATGAAACATACGCTCATTTAAGCAAAGAGATAACCGGTCGCGATTGTACAGGAAAGGAAATTCACAATGTGTAGTTCAGTAATATTTTATGATAATAAGATTCTTGATTTCATTTCTTAACAGCTGTCGTTTGTAACGAAAGATAATAAAGCCATAAATTTTTTTAAGAAAGGAAATAGAAATCTTTATTTTTAATTGCTTTACTGTAGGATTTCACAAATCTAAAATTGAATAGATGTCTCAAACTAAACAAATAGCAAAACATTTAAGGGAAGTTTATTTTGGTGGTAACTGGACATCCGTTAACCTTAAAGATTCATTAGCAGATATCAACTGGCAACAAGCAATTACAAAGGTTCATAACTTAAATACGATTGCGGCATTAGTTTTTCACATTAATTATTATGTGAGCGCTGTTTTAAAAGTATTAAAAGGAGAATCTTTAAATGCCAGTGACAAATTTAGTTTTGATCTTCCACCCGTAACTTCTGCTGAAGACTGGCAGAAATTATCTGACAAAACCTTTACAGAAGCCGCATTGCTTGCTACACAGATTGAGAAATTAGACGAAACAAAACTATATGAAGATTTTGATGATGCTAAATATGGCAGCTATTACAGGAACCTCCTTGGAATTGTTGAACACACACATTATCATCTTGGTCAAATTGTGCTGATAAAAAAAATATTAAATGAACCTGATCATTGAGGTTGATAAGCAAAAAGCACTTTCTACCCATCAACCTTCAACTTTTTCCTCATCGCTTTTCTAATATAACTTATCCAGGTATTGACAAAATAGAGATTGTTCTCATTACTCAATTTTGAATCACAAAGATGCATGGTGATTTTTATACCATCGCAGGTAGAAGTAAGTACATAATCGAGACGTTCTACAGATCCGATTTGGACAGAGTGGCCGGTAAATTTATCGCAACCCACAAGGTATTCTTTTGCTTTCCCTGTAATTTTTTTTGAAGATAATCTTTTGGAAATTTCTTCTAAAACTTCCACAAATTTTTGGATGTTTATTTTCTCTACCGGGAAAAAACCTTTGTACTTTTCTAAAACAGTAATCTTATTACTGTAAAATGGAGATTGCGAAATGGCCATGTCAAGCATAATATATTTTTGTGCATGACACTGGTATGCTACCTGAAATAAAAGAAAAGAAACAATAAAATATTTCATAAAAATTTATTCATGTTTTATTTGTATTCGCCAAAGATTTCTCTCAGCGCATTTGAAATTTCACCCAGCGTACAATAATTTTCCACTGCATGAATTACTATAGGCATCAAATTTTCGCTTTTCGTTGCATGGTCCCTGATCTTTTTTAAACAATCCTCTACTTTGGTATTGTCCCTTTTTTCTTTCAGCGCTTTTATTTTATTGATCTGCACGGTTCTGATATTATCATCTATTTTGAAAGAAGGAGGAGATGTTTCATTATTTGAAGTAAAAGAATTAACGCCTACTATTATTTTATCTTTTGTTTCGATATCGCGCTGGTAAGCATAAGCGCTCTGCGCAATTTCATTTTGGATAAAGCCTTCCTCTATGGCTTTCACACTACCACCCATCGCATCAATTTTACTGATTAATTCCCACGCTTTTTCCTCTACTTCATCAGTAAGATTTTCTATAAAATAACTACCTGCCAATGGATCAACCGTATCTGCTATCCCGCTTTCATATGCTACTATTTGCTGCGTTCTCAGGGCAATTCCAGCCGCTTCTTCCGTGGGTAAATTAAGCGCTTCATCATAACCGTTAGTATGCAGGCTTTGTGTGCCGCCAAGTACGGCAGCGACTGTTTGCAGAGTAACCCTGCTGATATTATTTAATGGTTGCTGCGCGGTGAGCGTACTTCCCCCTGTTTGAGAATGAAAGCGCATCATCATAGCTTTTTCATCCGTAGCGCCGAGTTCTTTCATCATCTTTGCCCACATCCTGCGTGCAGCACGAAACTTGGCTACTTCCTGAAAAAGATTATTGTGCGAATTAAAAAAGAAGGATAATCTTTTCCCAAAAACATTAATATCCAATCCTTTTTCCAATGCGGCCCGGACGTAAGCTTTTCCGTTGCTGAGTGTAAAAGCAATTTCCTGTACGGCGGTGCTTCCCGCTTCGCGGATGTGATATCCCGAAATAGAGATCGTATTCCATTTGGGAAGTTCTTTGCTGCACCATTCAAAAATATCGGTGATAATGTGCATGGAAGGCCGGGGCGGATAAATATAAGTGCCGCGGGCTGCATATTCTTTCAAAATATCATTTTGAACAGTGCCTTGTAATTGATTCAGATCGGCGCCTTGTCTTTTTGCAATAGCCACATAAAATGCCAATAAAATAAATGCGGTGGAATTGATCGTCATTGAAGTAGAAACATCTTTCAATTGTATCCCACTGAATAATGCTTCCATGTCTTCTATGGAATCAATAGCTACTCCTGCTTTCCCTACTTCGCCTTCTGCTAAAGGATGATCGCTGTCGTAACCAATCTGTGTAGGCAGATCAAAAGCTACGCTTAATCCGCTTACTCCCTGCGAAATAAGATAATGATATCGTTTGTTGCTTTCCTCTGCCGTGCTGAAACCGGAGTATTGGCGCATCGTCCATAATTTTCCACGATACATGTCAGGTTGTACGCCGCGTGTAAATGGAAATTCACCGGGCATTTCCTCCGAAATATTTTTGGGTACCTCTTTGAAAGAATACACTTTCTTTATTTCTATACCTGAATCGGTTATAATTTTTTTCATACTTATTGCTTAGGGCAAAACTATGAAATGAAATCACATTAATTTCTTGGCTTCAAAATTAATGGCTTCAAGAACCACATTATGCAGAGATCCACTGGGATTATTAATTAAATAATCTATGATATGCTTATTCAGATCCATAGCTGTGGCATGTGGAGGGAGCGTGGTGGCGAGTTGGTTCACTACATAAATATTTTGTTCTTTCAGATTGTTGACAGCGCGCCATACTTCCGGTGATACATATATCTGCTGGCTCATATTATATTCATACTCCTGTTTTATAGAATCTATCAGCGATATCTGCATTTGCCTGCACGATAGCCCTGAATTATTAATCCGCGATAATAAATTCTGAAGCGAAATTCTTTCGGTAAGCAGAGTGATCCTTTCATAAGCCTGCAAGCGCAATTTTAGCGTTTCAGGTTCATTGCTCTTCCTTTCTTCAAGTTCTTTTTTCATGGTTGTAAATTCTGTTAATATCCATATAAAAGCCAGGAGAAGAACTAATAAGAAAATTAGAATTACGGTTTCAAATGTTGACATTTCTATAATTTATTAGCAAAAATAATAATTCCGTGAGTAAAGCTGTAATTTTGTGCCATAGTAATGATACTAATTATCACTAATTACCGTATTTTAAAAAAACAAAACGAATTTCGTTGATCATTAGTGTAAATAAAAATGAAAAATATGGAAATTATCAATATAACCCCTGTTTCTTTAACTGAATCTGCAGTGAATGAAATAAAAAGGTTGATGGATCAGAATGACAATTTGGGAAAATATTTGCGCATTGGTGTTAAAGGTGGCGGATGTTCAGGGATGTCGTATTTATTAGGTTTTGAAAATAAAACCGATAAGGATGGAATTTATGAAATAGACGATATTTCCTTCATCATCAATCCTGCGCATTTAATTTATTTATCCAATATGGAAATCAACTGGGAAGGCGGATTGAACGCCCGGGGATTTACCTTTAATAATCCAAATGCCAGTAAAACCTGCGGCTGCGGAAGTTCTTTTGGAGTTTAAGCCATCCCCTTACATTATTTTTTTTGGAAAATAATAAATAAAAACTTCAGACAAAAATACAAATCCCGGTTATTTCTTTGATTACTATGATTGATTTTTTTAAGAAGATTTATTCTAAATTCTTTTTCCTAAATTCTTTTTTGAAATACAGCCATACTTCGCAATGGGTAAAATAGGAATTTTTCAAGCTAAATGATTCATGATTTTGTTCTTTGTACAGTATATTAATCCGATAGCTATCGGATGCCACTAACTGTAGTTAGTGGAATTGTGGTTGTGGTTCTCGGCTTTAGCCAAAAATTAAAAGGCTATGTACTGTAAAGAATCAATAGATTTGGCTAAAGCCTTTGAAGGCATTTCATTATCCACGGGTTGAAACCCCGTGGCAATTAAACCTTGACATTAGCTTATAACCCGCAATGGAAAAATCAGGTAGTTTTTCAAGCTAAATTATTCACGATTTTGTCCCTTGCAAAGTATAGCAGTAAGTTTAAAAAATTTGATAAAAAAGCGAAGAATTTATAATACAGCCGCTTTCCAAAACACCTTAATTTTTTTGGTATCAACTTTTTTTCTTGCCTTAAAGAGATTGAAATTATCCTGTACCTGTAGCCAGAATTCAGGCGTGGTATTTCTAAAACCTGCAGCCAGTTTAATGGCCATTTCAGGGGTAACAGCCTGTTTGCCGTTGATAATTGCCGATAAAGTTTTGCGGGTAGTACCCAAGCCAGTTGCCACTTCATCCACACTTAGTTTCCTGCCGGTTTCTTCGCTGATACCGTCAATAGTCTCTCTGATCAATTCTCCGGGATGTGCGGGGTTAAACATTGCCATAATTTTTTATTTAATGATAATCAATATAATCAATATCACATGTATTTTCTTTTTCTACTCTAAAAATAATCCGGTAATTCTTGTCAACTTTTATTGACCAGAATGCTTTTAGATTCCTTTTAACTGGTGTAAACTATAGCCCGGAACATTCAATTCTTCAGATGTTCTTGCGGCATCAAGCCGTGTTAAAATTAGTCTGATTTTATTCACATGTTGCACTTGTAGTTTTGAGGCATCCCCTTTTTCATAAAAAAGTTTAAGGCCAGCAAAAAATTTTATCTGGCTACTTTTTTTGGGACAAGACAGATAACTATGAATTCAAAATAAAAAAACATAAACCCTCATTATTTCTTCGTTTACTGCGTCCGATGTTTTTCCATCAAGATTTATTTCTAAATTCTTTTTCTTTATTTTACACCTTTAAATAGATTTATGAAAATATTTTCTTTCATTCTTTTTGGCGTTATTACCATCATATTGGTTTTATTGTTTAATACAAATATGGTTCTTCCTGTTCCTTTGGGAAAATTATTAAGTCCGCAACAGGGACTGTGGCAAAATGCGGAACCTCTTGATGAGGATTATTCAGCGCACCTTTCTTTTCCGCAACTGAAGGGAAAAGTGAATGTCTATTTTGATGAAAGGCTTGTGCCTCATGTTTTTGCAGATAATGAGAATGACGCTTATTTTGTGCAGGGATACCTTCATGCAAAATTTCGTTTGTGGCAAATGGAATTTCAAACCCGCGCTGCTGCTGGCAGATTGAGCGAAGTAATAGGAGATAAAACATTGGAGTATGATCGCCAGCAACGGAGACTGGGAATGGTTTACGCTGCCGAAAATAATTTAAAGGAAGTTGAAAAAGATCCTGAAACACTGGTGGAATGTGATAATTATACTGCCGGCGTAAATGCGTATATCGAAAGTTTAACTGCAAGCACACTTCCCATAGAATATAAACTATTGGGGTATCAACCTGAAAAATGGACCAATCTGAAATCAGCTCTTTTTTTGAAATATATGGCGCTGGAACTTGCCGGCTCTGAAAATGATTTTGAAATGACTAATGCAAAATCAGTATTTTCTACTGCAGATTTTGATAAAATTTATCCGATCGTTATGGATTCATTAGATCCGATTGTTCCTAAAGGAACTATATTTCCTATACCCAAAATTGAAGTAAAAATTCCTGCATCTGCAGATTCTCTTTATTATGATGAGAAAGATTCTACCAATCTTGAACAACAAAAACCAGATCCGGATAATGGAAGTAATAACTGGGCTGTTAATGGAAGCAAAACAAAAAGTGGTTATCCTATTTTATGCAACGATCCTCATCTTGGATTGAATCTTCCTTCTATCTGGTACGAAATGCAAATCAGCACACCTGATTACAATGCTTATGGAGCCACGTTTCCGGGAGCGCCATCCATCATTATTGGTTTTAATGATAGTTGCGCATGGGGATTTACCAATGCTATGCGTGATGTGAGAGATTATTATACAGTAAAATTCAAAGACGACAGTCGTAAGGAATATTGGTTTGACAGCGCATGGCATCCGACGACTTTCAGAATTGAAGACATTAAGGTAAAAGGCCAACCTGATTTTTTAGATACAGTAGCTTATACGAATATCGGCCCCGTGATGTACGACAAAACTTTTAGTGGTGGCAGAAACACCAACAACAAAAATTATGCTGTAAGATGGAAAGCGCATGACCCGAGTAATGAATTAAAAATGTTTACTCTTTTGGACAAAGCAAAAAATTATAATGATTACCTGGCAGCAATAAAATATTTACATACGCCGGGACAGAATTGCATTTTTGCCTGCAAGAATGGTGATATCGCAATTTGGGACCAGGGCGAGTTTCCGGCCAAATGGTATCGCCAGGGCGATTTTGTAATGCCGGGTATGGATAGCAGTTACTTTTGGCAGGGAATGATTCCGCAAAATGAAAATCCTCATCTTGTAAATCCTGAACGCGGGTTTGTAAGTAGCGCCAATCAAATGCCAACAGATACTACCTATCCTTATTACCTGGGTGGAAGTTATCCTCCTTATCGTGGCCTGGAGATCAATAAAAAGTTAGAAGTAATGAATGATATTACACCACAGGATATGATGAAATTACAAACAGATAATTACAATATTTTTGGCGAAATGGCACTTCCCATATTGGTAAAAAATATGGAGGTAGATAAACTTTCTCCCCAGGAAAAAAATTATTTTGATATACTAAAAAACTGGAATCACTGGAATGACGAGGATTCTAAGGGGGCTACTTTATTTGTGGTAACGTGGGATAGCCTGGCAACCACTGTATGGAAAGATGAATTCATGAAGACGGGGTTACAATTATTATGGCCAACAGAAAGCACCTTATTCGATGATATTACAAAATATCCAAACTTCAAATATTTTGATGATATCAGTACGCCGCAAATAGAAACTTTATCAGACGATGTAACGGCTGCATTTCAAAAGGCGGCGGCAGTTATAAGAAAAGCAGATGAAGACGGGACGATGGAATGGGCTAAATATAAAGATACAAGAATAGAGCATTTGGCCAGGATAGACGCATTCAGCAGATTGCACTTGCCCATAGGAGGTGGTACCAATACTATTAATGCCGCAAAAGAACAACACGGGCCAAGCTGGCGGATGATCGTTTCCTTAACGCCGCAGACCGAGGCCTACGGCATCTATCCCGGTGGCGAGAGTGGAAATCCGGGAAGTCAATTCTATGATGATTTTGTGAGTGACTGGGCATTGGGAAAATATTATACTCTTTGGGTAATGAAGGCTTCTGATGCTACGGACAATAGGGTGAAATGGACAATGAGTTTTGATAGTAGGGAGTAGGAAGAAGCAGGTAGCAGGTAGCAAGTAGCAAGAAGCAAGTAGCAAGAAAAAAGACAAAAAATTAGTTTCAGTAAAAAAATAAACCATTGGCATTAACCCAATAAACCAATTAACCAATTAACTAATCAACTAATCAACTAATAAACAATGAAATTTACTACATCCACAATTCTGATTATTCTATTTAGTTTTCTCGCTTGTATATATTTCCCGTGGTGGAGTATCGCAATCGTTGCTTTTATTATTTCAATTCTCATTTCACTGGGACATCTTCCTTCGTTTATCTCCGGCTTTGTAGGGCTTTTTTTGTTGTGGGGCTTTTTGAGTTTATGGATTAGTATAAAGAATGGACATATATTGGCGCACCGGGTATCCCTGCTAATTTTTAAAACCGACAGCCCGTTTTTATTAATATTTGTTACTGCGCTCATTGGCGCTATGGTAGCAGGTTTTGCCGCATTGGCAGGGAGTTATGTAAGAACTTCCAAAACAACAAATGAAAATTAATAGAAGGTACAAATTGATAATTGTTTACTTTTTTCTCTTATAAATCTTTAGAAGATACCTCCTTTATGCAAAAACTCCTGTTACTATTTTTTTTACTTCCTGTGATCACTGTTTCTGCACAAAAAATTGAAGGAACTGTAAAAGATGATGACGGACATATTTTAGCTTTTGCTTCTATTCTAGTAAAAGGAACTCCATTGGGAGTTACCGCCAATAACGAAGGGAAATTCAGCATTAATCTTGCACCGGGAAAATATACTTTGGATTGCCGTTATGTAGGTTATCAGTCGCAGAAAAAACAAATTAATTTGAGCCTCGCAAATGAAAAAGTCAACTTTGTTTTGACGATACAACGATTGACATTAAAAGAAGTGATCGTAAAAGAAGGCGGTGAAGATCCTGCTTATGCAATTATTCGAAAGGCTATCAAAAAGCGCCCTTTTTATGAAAAGCAGGTGAAGGCTTTTGAGGCCAACGTTTATGTCAAAGGCATTATTAAATTAAGGAATTTGCCAAATAGAATTTTTGGCCAAAAAATTCCTGAAGACGACAGGAATGATATGGGACTTGATTCTTCAGGAAAAGGAATTATATATTTATCAGAATCAGTAACAAAAGTTTCGTCGAAGGAGCCGGATAAATTCAAATTGGAAGTGATCTCCAGCCGTGTAAGCGGAAGTAATGGATTTGGTTTTGATTTTCCGGCATTTATCAGTTTTTATAAAAACAATGTAAATGTTTTTGCCTCTCAATTGAATCCGCGGGGATTTGTGTCACCCATTGCTGATGGCGCGTTGAACTTTTATAAATACAAATTTCTCGGCAGTTTTTTTGAAGACGGAAATGAAGTGAATGTGATAAAAGTAATTCCTAAAAGGGAGTACGAGCCTTTGTTTTCGGGTATTATCAACATCACAGAAAATGACTGGCGCATATATAGTTGTGATTTGACACTTACAAAAAAATCTCAGTTAGAGATTTTGGATACACTAAGGATTTCTCAAATTCATGTGCCGGTAACAAATGATATCTGGCGCATAAAAAACCAGGTTTTGCATCTTAGTTTTAATCAAATGGGTCTGAGCGCTGAGGGAGATTTTGTAAATGTATATTCTGATTATATTTTGAATCCCCATTTTCCGAAAAGGTATTTTAACCGGGTGGTAATAAAATATGATACGGCTGTAAATAAAAAACCTCATTCTTATTGGGATTCTATACGGCCTGTGCCGCTGGAGCCTGAAGAAATAAAAGATTATAAAACTAAAGACAGCGCCTTTGCAGCAAGAAAAGATTCTACTGTAAAAAATATAGATTCACTAAGAAAAAAAGAAGGCCATGTAAAAGTGTGGCAAATATTATGGACGGGTGTCAACCGTACTCATTACAGTTTAAAAAATCCTTACCAGGTTACCTTTGACCCTTTGATAAAAACGCTGCAATACAATACGGTGGAAGGTTTGGCAATAAACCCATCATTAACGATTTCTAAATTTGTGCCTGCATGGAGCACTAAAGTAACATTCATTGCCGATGCGAGATATGGGTTTAATAATCGCCACGTCAATCCCTGGGCAGGTTTTGTTTTTAATAGTAAAGATGCTTTTGATCCCGATAAAAAATACAAAAGGCAATCCTTTTTTATCGCGGGCGGAAAAAGGGTCAGCCAGTTTTTTAAGGAAAGTCATTTGGATGGCCTGGAAAATAGTGTATCCACTTTATTATATGGCCAGAACCAAATGAAAATTTATGAAAATTATTTTGCTAAAACGGGATTTTCAAAACAGTGGGAGAGCGGTGTTGCATTTAAGATAGAAGGGGAATATGAAGATCGCCTTCCTTTAAATAATACTACTGATTTTATCTTAAATAAAAAATGGCTTTACAGGTTTACACCTAATTATCCTGTTGAAATTCTATCATCGCAGTTTTCCCGGCACCAGGCAGTATTGGTTCATGCTTCGATGAGTATCAAGCCCGGACAGCGTTACATTCAATTTCCAAAATATAAAATGGCCATTGGTTCTAAATATCCAACGTTTACTTTAGACTATACCAAAGGGATTAAAAATATTTTTGGAAGCGATGTGGATTATGATAAATGGTCATTGAAGGTTGCGGATGATGTGAATTTTAAATTGGCCGGTACATTAAAATACAATTTTAGTGTTGGCGGTTTTTTAAATAATAAATCGGTGTACACCCAGGATTATAAGGACTTTTACGGCAATGTGTCTCATATAGCAGATGAATATGTGAATGCATTTCAGCTACCATCCTACTACGAATTCAGTAATATATCTCCCTTTTATGCCGAATTGCATCTTGAACACCATTCTAATGGATTATTGACCAATAAAATTCCTTTGTTGAGGAAGCTCAACTGGAATCTTGTGGAAGGAACTAATGCACTTTTCATAGACCCCAAAACAAAGTATGCAGAAGTTTTTGTAGGATTAGAAAATATTTTTAAAATATTCCGTGTAGATGTGGTTTCAGCATTTCAAAATGGAAATAAACCGGTATATGTTTATAGAATTGGCTTTGGTGGCTTATTAGGCGATGCAATGAATGCACAACTCTATAATAAAAAACAAAAAGTGGTGGACGTGTGGTAAAAGAAATTTAATATTTATCAAACTGAATTCATTATAATTTCGCTTGCGCTTTTGTTGAAATCCTCAAACAATTCTTTTTCTATATTACTGAAGTTTTCTTTTGTATAATTTTTAATAAAAGTTCCTTGCTGAAGTAAATGAATTTCGTCGCATACACTAATCAATGGCGAAAGGATATGTGAAGAAATAAAAACCGTTTTATTCCTTGTTCTCAGATTTTTAATAATTATTTCCAAAGCCATATTTGTTTCAAGATCAAGGCCATTAAAGGGTTCATCAAAAATATAAATGGGTTTATCCTGTTTGATGATCGAAAGAATGGCCAATTTTTTCTTCATTCCTGTGGAATAAGTTTCTATAATTTCATTGAGAGGTAATTTTAATAAATTGTTGATCTTCTCCAGTTCAAATTGTTGATTAGTGAGAGGGAAAATTTCCAAATATTCTTTTCCGGTGATTTTAGAATAAAAAAAATTAATCGTTTCCAAATATGCCACATCATTCCTGCTGATTTTTTTTTGGTTATATAAAATTTCCCCACTATCCGGTTTCATAAATGAAGAAAGAATATTAAAAAAAGTGGTTTTACCGGCGCCGTTTAGCCCGATGATACCATGAACTTCTGCTAAAGCAAAATCTTGTTTGAGGTTATTCAAAACTTTTTTGCTATCAAAAGATTTGTCAATATTAATCACACTAATCATTAAAATAAAAATTTAGGTTTTTTATAGCTTTACTATAATTTCTGAAACACATAATTAAAGGAATTGGTAATACAAAAGGAATCAAAGAGCCAATCGAAACCATTGACAAAAGGAGTGTATTGCCTTTCATGCTTTCATTAGGTGTATAAGTAGTGTATTTAAGAAGAATTGCAAAAATTAAAATCGTGATTTGAATCAGTAAGAAAATAATATTTATTAAAATGAATCCCGGATTAAAAATACTGTTCATTATTAAGATGGGAATAAACATAATGATTAAAAACCGGATACTTTTCGTCATTTTCTTTTTCAGCAAATTTTTAGGAGAATTAGATGAGGCAAATAATATCGGCAACGATTCGCATTCCTGGTAAAAGGAAGCAACAGATGTGGTGATAAACCACAAAAAAATTAATGGTAGAATTCTTATCCAACAAGTGATGCAAGCCAGGAGCAGGAAGATGAAGATGCCTGCATAAGTTTTTCTTAAACCGCTTAGCCATTCAAAATCATGTGGCGAAATTATTTTTGAAAGATTCGGAAATACAGTTCTTTGTTTTAAGGTGCTTTTGATATTTGCAATAAAATAAAACGCCAATATAATTAATGGAAAATAAAACCAATGAGAAGTAAATAATGAGGGTATTGTAACAGGAAGTGTAAAAATAAAGTACTCTGCAAAAATATTTTGGACAGGGTGGTCAACCTGATTGAAAACAAATTCTTTGTCACTTCTCGAAATTTGTATTGCCAATATGGATAGAATGGAAATAATGAAAAGAAATAGGGATTTTTCTTTTTGCGTGTATGCCAGGTAGACATAAAAAACCAAAGCCGCTAAAAATGCAAGAAGAATAAAGGCGTATCCGATTCCGAGCTCATTGAGCTGCCTCTTGATCTGATGTATTCTTACCTTAATCAAAATCCATTTTATCATTTTGGAAAGATTCAGTAAACAAACTTATATCAAAGATTCTTAATTATTGCGAATACAGAAAGGACGCGTCAATTGTTGCCGGTTGGGATCTTCAAATAATTCTTTTACTATGTTATTGAAATTCTTTAAAACAATCTAACCATGTATATCTAAAATCTTTATTACCTTGTTCCGAAAAAATATCCATGAAATTTTTTACCTCACGCCGTTTTGCAATCCCTCTTTTAATGAGCTTATTATTTATTACAGTTATTCCTGTAAGCGCACAACAAAAAACTTTTGACATCTATCACAAAGGATGGACAGACCTTAATAAGAACGGGCGCAAAGATGTTTATGAAGATATTTCCCAGCCTTTGGAAAAAAGAGTTCAGGATCTTTTAAAGCAAATGAACATTAATGAAAAAGCCTGCCAGCTTACCACATTATATGGATATGGCGCGGTATTAGAAGATTCTTTGCCAACGCCTGAATGGAAAAATGAAGTGTGGAAAGATGGTATTGCCAACATAGACGAGATGCTCACCGGTCAGCGCAAATCAAAAGTTTTTTCTCTTCCTTATTCTGCACATGCAGACGCTATTAATAAGATACAAAAGTTTTTTATTGAAGATACCAGGCTGGGGATTCCGGTTGACTTTACCAATGAAGGAATTGCCGGGTTGAAACATGAAAAAGCGACTTCGTTTCCCCGTGAGATAGGCCAGGGCTGCACCTTTGACAGAGACCTGATTCATTCTATCGGAGTGGTGGAAGGCAAAGAGGCAAAGGCTTTGGGCTATACGAATGTGTATGCTCCCGAGATGGATGTTAGCAGCGATCCGCGTTGGGGGAGAGTCGAATCCTGTTATGGTTCTTCTCCTTATTTGGTGGGGCAATTGGGTGATGAGATGATTGAAGGGATGCAGAAACAGGGTATTGCTTCTACACTCAAACATTTTGCAGTCTATAGTATTCCTATTGGGGGAAGAGATGGAGGAGTACGTACTCACCCAAGGGTAGCGCCACGCGAAATGAGAGAGATTTATTTAGAGCCATTTCGTGAAACTATCGAGACTGCCCATCCTGTGGGCGTTATGGCTTCTTATAATGAATATGACGGAGTTCCTATCATAGCAAGTAAGCAATTTCTTACTGATATCCTGAGAAAAGAATATGGCTTTAACGGATATGTAGTTTCAGACAGCAGGGCAGTAGAATATGTATATAATAAACACCACGTGGCTGCCGATTATGAAGATGCCATTCGCCAGGTGCTGGAAGCAGGATTGAATGTACGTACTGATTTTACGCAACCATCTGATTATATTACTCCGTTATTAGATGCTGTAAAAAAAGGCAAAATTCCTATGAGCGTGATCAACGAAAGAGTAGCAGAAGTGTTGCGGGTGAAGTTTCGACTTGGGTTATTTGATCATCCTTATGTGGAAGATCCTGCAGCAGCGGATGTAATTGTGCATAATGAAGAAAGCAGGAAACTCTCTCTGAAAGCGGCTCACGAAGCAATTGTATTATTAAAGAACGAAAATAACCTGTTGCCTTTGCAGGCTTCTGATTTAAAAACAATTGCTGTAATAGGCCCCAATGCAACAGAAGTAAAAAGTTTTCGTACTGGTTATGGGCCTTCCGATTTTGATGTGGTAACCGTATTGCAGGGTATCAAAAATGAAGTGCCTTCCGGTGTAAATGTTTTATATTCCAAAGGAATTGACCATACTGACCCCCACTTCCCAAATAGCGATATTGAAGATTATCCGTTAAATGATGAAGAAAAACAAAGTATCAATTCTGCAGTTAAAATTGCAGAACAATCTGACGTAGCTGTTTTGGTTTTGGGTGATGATGGAAGAACAGTAGGAGAAAGCCATAGCCGCGTAAGTATTAATCTTCCGGGGCACCAGGAACAGTTATTAGAAGCAGTGGAAGCAACGGGAAAACCTGTTGTGTTGTTATTGGTAAATGGACGTCCTCTCACAATCAACTGGGCTGCCGCACATATACCTGCAATTGTAGAAACATGGTACTTAGGCGAAACTACAGGAACTGCTATTGCCGATGTGTTATTTGGAAAATATAATCCAGGTGGAAGATTGGCAATTCCATTTCCTAAATCAGCAGGACAGGCCATTCTTACTTTCCCCATGATGCCCGGTGATGAAGGCGAAGGAGAAGCCAGGGTAAAAGGATTTTTATATCCGTTTGGGTACGGCCTTAGCTATACTACATTTCAATATTCCAACCTGAAAGTAAATCCTTTGCAACCAAAGGCCGGGAGTAATATTAGTGTATCCTTTACCGTTACTAATACCGGCAAAGTAGCAGGCGATGATATACCACAACTTTATATAAATGACGAGCTTAGTAGTGTAACGACTTATGTAAAAAAACTTCGCGGATTCACGCGTATTACACTTAATCCCGGGGAATCAAAAAACATTACTTTTGAAATTACTCCGCACGATCTTGGATTATATGACAGAGAAATGAAATTCACGGAAGAACCGGGCTGGTTCACTGCAATGATAGGAAGTTCCTCTGAAGATATTCAGTTGAAACAAAGATTTGAGGTGGTTAAAAAATAGAAAAGACATGAAGAGATCCTCAACTATTTTGAAAAGTGGACTTTAAAAAATCAAAGATCCAACCGGCTTGCTGCAGTGATTTTGTGAGTATCATTTTGCTGAAGGAACAAGACCACAGCCATGTTTTTTAAATCTGCTGAAGAAGGAATGTCTATTGAAGCATTATTTTCTCCATTTACGATTTTATTGATAGTGCTAAAGTCTCTGACTACATTATAACCCATAAGAGTAACTCCTCCGTTTTCTCCGGCTTTTATTGAAGTAGTTGTTTTCTTTTCTACAACAGCAATATGCAAGAGAGCATTGCCGGTATTTCCCTCTGCTTCAAAATTGATATTTATTTTTCCATTATTGGGTTCCGCTTTTTGTATGGTTAGAGTTGCATCGGGTTCTTCTGAAGAAATTTTACTTAAAGTTGAAGAAATTTTATTAGCATCACTTCCTATCATTTCTGTCTGCCCGTTAATAATTAACTGCGGAGTATAAACATCAGTTTTCAGTTCAGATGCATACTTATATTGTCTCTCGCTATAATCATGTGAACTGTATGGATCTTTCCAGCCGAGTCTGTCCCAGTAATCAACATGAAAAGAAAGAGGGATCACATTTGATTTTGAAATATAGTTTCCGAGAATCTTGTCGGCAGAAGGGCAGCTTGAGCAACCCTGCGAAGTAAATAGCTCAAGAACAGCAATGTTTTTTGTAACCGGCAGATTTGTTTTTGATGCCTGACTATTTTTTTCTTTTTCTTTTACTGTAGTTGATGAAGTGCAAAACCATAAAGTAAAAACGGGCACTGAAAAGGCTATTGCATAGAAAAACTTTTTCATAAAAAAATTATTTTTTAAAAATACGATACTTCATTTCAAAAAGTTTGAAATAGCATCATTTTAACTTTTGTAAAAAATTGAAACAGTGAGTAATTCCGGTAACAGTTTGCTGGTTTATGTCTTAAATTTAAAAAATTAAAAAAAACTTGCTTTACTGTCTAAAGTACACAAAGGACTCACATGGAGATTCTCCAAAGGTCACGAATGAGTCCTATCGGGAGTTCTATGAAACTGAGGAGTAATAAAGAAAACAAGTAACTATGTATATGGTACCATCACCCTTCGATGTTATCCGCTATATTTGTTTTGGCATCAAATATGCAGAGAAAATGGAAAATATCATTTTCATGTAAACTTTTCAGTTATGTTATTAATCTTAACAAAATAACATATTTATCATGTTCATTCATATTTATCTTTGACAATATTTTTAACTTTTAAACCTTATAATTCATGAAAAATTTTCGATTAGCATTTCTTGCTTTACCTTTTTTATTTATTTCCTGCGTGAGTACTAAAAAGTTTAAAGCAGCCAAAGCAGAATATAGCCAATTGCAGGTAAAGTATAAAACCGATCTTGACAGTTGCAATGATGCTAAAGATCAATGTGCAAAAGACAAGGCCGCACTTGAATCGGAAAACACTGCACTTAATAATCGCATTTCAGATCAGGATCAGCAAATTGCTTTTCTGAAAAAGAATAGTACAACGGCGCTTCAGCAACTTCAGGATTTATCTGTAGTTACCGCCTCACAGGCAGAAAGTATAAAAAAATCGCTGGATAATTTAGGAGCTAAAGATGCTTATATACAAACCTTGCAGCAAGCCATGGCACACAAAGATTCGCTTAATATGAATTTAGTTATGAATCTTAAAGGCGCTGTCGGAAATGCTAATAATGATGATATAGATATTAAAGTAGTCAAAGGTGTGGTATATATTAATATATCGGATAAACTACTATTCAAAAGTGGTAAATATGAAGTTACCAAACAGGCAAGAGATGTGTTGGGCGAAGTAGCGCAAGTATTAAAGAATCAACCCGATATTACATTTATGGTAGAAGGGAATACAGATAATGTTCCATACCGCAGTGGCGTATTACTCGACAATTGGGATCTGAGTGTGAAAAGAGCTACAGCTGTTGTGCGCATTCTGCAGAATCAATATGGACTAGATCCTGCAAAAATAGTAGCTGCAGGCCGCAGTGAGTACCATCCTATAGTGGATAACAGTACAGCTGCCAACCGCGCTTTGAACCGCAGAACTACCATTATTATCCTTCCTCAATTAGATCAATTTTTTAATTTGCTGGAACCCAAGCAATAATAATTTTCATTGGGAAATTTGGTAAAATAAAACCCTTTCGTCAGGAAGGGTTTTATTTTTTAATTCAATGCATCCTACGCTTGTCTAATGCCAGAGCTTCTTTTAGCAATTTTACTATTGCTTTTTCATTAATATCATCTAAAGAATAAAATATTTTATAAAAGATTTGCTTGTTGGTTCCATGAGTAAGGTAATTATCATCATCAATCAATTTAGTGCCGTGCCAGAATCCCAATAAAACGCCTTTTTTTATTCCCCCACGCGGAATGGTTGAAGGCCATACAATACAAATACCTTTATTACCATAAAAAAAAGGAACATTATACGATATTTTCTCTTTGCATGTTGCCGGTAAAGTTTCAACGATTATTTGCCTTAATACATCTGTAATGATGCGCTCATTTTCAGGGAGCAGTTCATATAATTGAAGTAAGGAAGTGATTCTTATGGAAGCTCTATATTTCAATCAGTAAATTTTTATTTATTTTTTTAGCTGTAAGTTATCTGATTTATTTTAGAATTATTTGTAATCTTCCTGGCCCAAAAAATCTTTAAATTATTATTCGTTTTTATAACAGTTATCCGGCATGCTAAATTCATTTTTTTTATGAATGAGCAAATATTTTGCAAAACAAACTATTATTATTTTATAGAATAAAGTGGTGAAGGGATACATCACTTACTATTCCGGTTGGTGGGATACCAACCGGGGCCGCGCGGTGTGGGCGGTGTCCCACTGCCTACAATCAATTCAGTGAGGCGATAAATTGAAATGCACCCATTCAAATCATTACGATCTATCACGCTTTATTCTATTATTTTATTGAGATTACTTACTTTGCCATAAAAATATATTTTATGAAGAAGATTTTCTTTTGTTTTTTATTACTAACAATAATTTTTTCAGCAAAGGCGCAGGATAGCACTTATGCAGAAAGATTGGGGTTCCCTAAAAGCGCGCGGGTTCTCATTCTGCACATGGATGATGCAGGAATGTCCTATAGTTCCGACAGGGGAATTGAAAAAGTATTTAACAATGGAGTAGCCAATTCTACAAGCGTGATGATGCCTTGCCCGTGGGTTGCGCAGATGGTAAGATATATTGAAGCACATCCGGGCATTGATGCAGGTTTGCATCTTACACTTACATCAGAGTGGAAAGATTATCGCTGGGGGCCCCTGGCAGGAGCTGCTGTAGTGCAGGGTTTGGCAGATTCAACAGGAAGTATGTGGGCTGATGTACCTGATGTAGTCAGGCATGCATCGGCTGACGAAGTGGACAAAGAAATTCGTGCTCAATTATCGCGGGCAGAAAGAATGGGCTTTCATCCAACGCATTTGGATTCACACATGGGAACCTTATTTGCATCTCCTGCTTTTATGGAAAAATATATTCGCTTGGGAATAGAGAAACAAATTCCGGTAATGTTTCCTGGTGGTAACGATGCTGCTATTCAGGATGAAATGAAATTGCCAAACAATGTTATCAGGCAATTTCAACAGGAAGGTAAATTAATTTGGAATGCGGGCTTGCCCGTATTGGACGATTTACATAATTATAGTTATGATTGGAAAATTCCTGCCGGTATGACAACAGATGACGCCCATTTGTGTAAATGGAGAGTGGCTTTATATGAAAAAACTTTACTGAAATTAAAACCTGGCGTAACGATGGTGATCATGCATTGCACTGATCCTACAGAAGTGTTTTCAAAAATTACAAATAGCGGCGACATACGCAAAGCAGATATGCTTGCAATGCTGGACCCCGGGTTCAAAAAATTTCTTAAGGACAATGGATTTGTATTTACTACGTGGCGCGAATTGATGCAAAGAAGACAAAAGATTAAATAGTGAATGGTCAATGGTGAGTGGATGAATGCATGCTACCTGAATTTTTTTTGAATTGGATCTCTTGACTTTCGCAAAACTGATTTCTATTTGAATTACAGAATAGAAATAGGATTAGGTAGATTACCCGTAATTAATGATCCTTTCAATTGCCCCGGGTTTCAACCCGGGGATTGGATGAAGTTTTTATGGGCTTTAGCCAAAAAATTTATTTAAAATTTTGGCTAAAGCCTGTAACCTTTAATAAAAAATACCCACATGCTAAAGCAAGTGGCAATTCATTTAGGGCATTTATTCTTCCAAATGAATTTCACAGAAGCTTCACACCAATGTATGCTACTTATATTTTTTTTGAATTGGATTCCTTAACTTTCGCAAAACTGTAATTTGAATTACAGAATAGAAATTTATTGAAATAATATTTTTATGCACATTAAGTTTTCACATCTTTTTTTTAGAAGTAATCTTTTAGAAGTAATTCCTAAATACTTAGTAGCACTACTCTTCATCTTCCCTTCTTACTCTTTTTCCCAAACCGTAAGTGAGCAGATAAAATTAAACCAATTGGGTTTTTATCCTTATGCGCCAAAGACGGCAGTAGTTACCGGAGAAGTTTCTACCAATGATTTTTATGTCACTTCCACCAATTTAAGAGATACCGTTTTTACAGGAAAACTGAGCGAAGAAAAACAATCTGCTTATTCATCTACTAAAACAAGAATGGCTGTTTTTTCTTCGTTTACCGGCAAAGGAAGTTTTGTAGTTTGCATTCCCGGCGTGGGCACTTCGTATGTTTTTGAAATCAATGATAATGTAAACAGAAATGCAGGCCTATCAACACTCAAAGGATATTATTATCAAAGAGCATCTATGCCTTTGGAAGAAAAATATGCAGGCAAGTGGCATCGCTCTGCCGGGCATCCTGATAATGTGGTTTATATCCATCCTTCTGCTGCAACAAATGCGCGTCCTGCCGGAACGGTTATTTCAACGCCGGGCGGCTGGTACGATGCCGGAGATTATAATAAATACATTGTGAATTCAGGAATTACCATGGGAACTTTATTATCTGCTTATGAAGATTTTCCGGCTTATTTTAAACAATTAAAAACCAATATTCCTGAAAGTAATGATGGCGTTCCGGATATTTTAAATGAGGCGATTTATAATCTTCGCTGGATGCTTACCATGCAGGATCCCAATGATGGCGGGGTTTACAACAAATGCACCAATGCTGCTTTTGATGGAATGGTAATGCCCGGAGTTACGCAATTACCAAGATATGTGGTACAAAAAGGAACGGCGGCTACTTTGGATTTTGCAGCAGTAACGGCGCAGGCTGCACGCATTTTGAGTAATTATAAAAAGCAATTGCCCGGCCTTTCCGATAGTTGCCTTTCTGCATCAAAGAAAGCATGGGAGTGGAGTTTGCTCAATCCGGCATTGGCATACAATCAGGAAGAAATGAATGAAAAGTTCAAGCCTGAAATTACTACCGGTGGCTATGGAGATAAAAATTTTAATGATGAATGGCTATGGTCTGCTGCGGAACTTTACATCACCACAAAAGATAAAAAGTATTTTGAAGTAGTTGATAACCATATAACCGATCTTTTGTCATTACCGTCCTGGAACAATGTAGGCATGCTCGCTTATTATTCTTTTCTTCGGTTTAATAACCATCTTCCTGCATACACGGCTGATGATATAAAAATAATGAAAGATAAAGTCCTGCATATTGCCAATGGATACATTGAAAAAGTTGCGGCAAATGCTTTCGCAACTGTGATGGGGCAATCAGTAAGGGATTTTAGCTGGGGCGGAAATTCAACTGCCGCTAATCAAGGTATTTTATTGATAAGAGCTTATTTATTAACCGGCGATAAAAAATATGTGGATGATGCATTAACGAATTTGGATTATTTGTTAGGTAGAAATGCAACCGGCTATTGCTTTATTACCGGAATAGGAAGTAAGTCGCCAATGCATCCACATCACCGGCAGTCAGTTGCAGACGGAGTTACCGACCCTGTTCCCGGATTATTGGTTGGCGGCCCCAACCCCGGAATGCAGGATCATACCAAATATGAATTTACCGAACCGGAAACTGCTTATTCGGATAATTCTTTCGCGTATGCATCCAATGAAATTGCCATCAACTGGAACGCACCGCTGGTTTACCTGGCAAATGCAATTGAAGCATTGCAATGGAAGATAGGGTATTCGAAAAAGAAATAAGAGTATTGTCCGCAGAGTTAATGAACTGGTAAGCTATCAATGGAAAAGTGTATGTGCATAAACATGGAAGTGGAACTTTTTATGGAGTGTGATAAAAATTTTAGTTAGCAATTAGAATAGCACAGCGGATGCTAACTCACACGAACTACAACCTCGCGCCAACTGAGTGTGACAAGCCATCTCTAACAGAATAACGGATAACCTGTTGCAAACAGGCCTACATGGAAATCGCCACAACAGGCTTATTACTTTCGAGGGCAAGTTTCCTGGTATAGATTTTAAAAAGCTGATTGAAAAACCCCTGCGTTTTAGGAACCGTAATTATAAGATCAATTTCTTCGGTTTCCGCAAAAGTGACGATGGTTTCTAAAAAATCAAAAGACCTTAAAAAAAAGAATTCAGGATTATAATTCTTAAGTTTAAATTCCATTTTTTCTTTTTCGATCTTATAAGCTTCAGAAAGCTCAATAAAATGTTCACTATCTATATTCAGGATATTAAGGTTTGGGTTGAAGAAATCCAATACTTTTTTAAGAGAATCAAAAGGAGTTTTACGGGCTACATCTTTAAAATCTGAGGCGAAAAGTACATTATTTATCTTTTTGAACTTTAGATCAGGAGGAATGATCATAATCGGGGTGTTTATATTACTTATCATCTTAAGTGTATCGCTTCCAATATTAACATTCGACCTTATTGATCTCCCATTAATACCCATAATTACCATATCAATATGGTTGCTTAAAACGTACTTTGAAATATTATCAATAAAAGGCCCTTCCTCCGATTCCATAGTAATTTTCTGATGAGGGCTGTTTTTAAGAAAGTCTTTTACAATTTGCAAATCAGCATCTGTTGCCTTTTTCCTGGCCCCTTCTTCATTATGCTTCAATAGAGAAAAAATGTCATTTTTATACACATGATACAAAATTATTTCAGCTTCAGGATTATCTTTTGTCATTTCAATAGCATATTCAGCAGCACTTTCTGATGGTATAGAGAAATCTAACGGGACAAGAAACTTTTTCATATAATTTTTTTCTAAAGGTAAATAAATTAAAAGCAACAAAAATCCACTTTGGGTACTGCTGCTATATAAATAATATTTTTATTCGTGTTCCTGTTGATGGTTTCGCTAATAGTGGAGTCAACTATGTTGGCGCGAGCGCCGCTTAATGTCATTTAGTTAAGGATTGTTTTGGGACGGACGATTTATCGGATTTCTTTTTCTTCAGATTGCCAACTCCTGAAAGTACGCCGCCGCCTGGTCTCCCGACCAACGGCATCAAGCAAATGCCCCTCTCAATTGCCTATATAATATATTGACATTTTAAAACTATCCAACATAGCCAGATAAAACCTCGAGGATGGACAAGAGAAAGATGGTTTTGCATAGTACAAAATTATCTTATTAGCACAAAACTTCCCTTGCTTCTTTTTTCAATATCCCCCGCAAACTTATACTGGCAATACCAAATATAAACTCCTGAATCCTGTGCAATTCCATTGATAGTTCCATCCCATCCTTTCCCTTGTGTAGTAGAATGGAAAACCAATTGCCCAAAACGATTGTAAACACTAAAACTATAATTCTCTAACACACCAAATGCCATTGGCTTAATATTGTCGTTGATGCCATCGTTATTAGGAGTAAAAGCATTAGGCATGTAAAGTTTATTCTGGCAATTATTTACAACAACATTTATAGTATCTGTAATAATACATTTTGAATTGCTTTCGGCGCTTACAGTAAATGAAGTTGATTTATTAAGTCGGACTTCTATTTGTTGAGTATCAGCGTTGCCTTCAATAAGACTATCAGGCTGCCATTGATAATTACTAAAGCCATCATTTGCCGAAATTGATGCTTCTTCAAGTTGACAGATCTCTATTGGCTGGCCTGAGTACAATTGTTGATCATCATATTTTATTTCAATAGTGTCGGCAGAAACATTATTACAATAATCAGTACAAGTTACATAATACTTACCCGGGTTTTTTATAACTACAAAAGGATTGGTTGAGCCATCCTGCCATAGATAATCCTGGTACGAAGCTCCTGCACGAAGTGTATCAATAGAACCAGGGCAAAGCGTGGTATCATCTCCGAGTGAAACATTTGGAGGATGCCCATTCACAGTAATTAAAATGGAATCGGATAGCCCACAACCTCCTAAACTTGCATGTAAGTATGCGCTCCCGGGCTTTTTAAACCGAAGGGAAATAGTACTGTCGCCCGGAAGATTATTTACCTGCGCAAGGCTTGTATCTATTGCCCAGTTTATTTCCCTAAAGCATGAATTGTTTTTTGTAGCAGAAAATAAATAGGAAGAGTCGCTTAAACAGAAATTATTATTTCCCGATATTTTTAAGCTATCGCAGGTGAATTGTTGGGAACAAATTAGCTGGTTGTTTTCAATTACGTCATTTATTACAGGTAATTCAAGTGACGATGGGAAATAGTCTTCATGAGTTTGTAATCTCCAATCCAATTTTGTATCGGTACAGGTAATTTGCCTATAGGAAGCAAATGTGGTATCTGTTACTAAAAAACAGCCGGTATTGCCGGTAAAGCCCGGCGGCAGATCAGTGGTTTGGAGGAAGAAATTACCATTTTGAGATACCGTGCTTATAATATTGATATTGCCATTATCCTTTAAATTAAATTGCGGTTGGCCGCTATTAACTGTACTACCCGTCACTTTGTATTCTTGCGAAATATTATTGAATGTATCAATAAAAGCATAATAACTTTCTGTATTGCTGCCGGGTATTACATAAACAGCATTGTCGTACCTGCTTAACAACGAAAAGGCGTTTGCGGATGCGCTTAATGCGGATGAAACAGCGATGGGATTATTAATTATATTCAGATTGTCGTCCATCCTTACCATTGCAATTTCTTTTTTAAGGCTCCCCGAATGAAGAAGTTCAATTTCAAATACAAACCGGTTATCGCCTACAGTTGCAAAACTTCCCTTTCCTGAAATTATCAAACTATCTGCGGACGGAACAGTATTGTTTAAGCTATAAGATTTTGAAGCAACCAGTTTCCCGGAGTTGTAGTCAATCTTCAGCATCCAGATTCCCATTCCCTGGTCCGGTGACTGTTTGCTTATGTACGTGCCACCTACATAAACATTGTTTTCTAAAACATATAGATTGGTTAGTATCAAATTTACTGAGCCCGCATTAGTAAAAGAATAATTGTAACTCCAGTTAGGCATAGAAAAGCCACCTATCGTATCCTGGCTGGCAACAGTTATACCGCCACCATTTTGAAGAGTGCGATTGCCTGCAAATACTGCAATCTGGTGAGGCCCGGAATTTGTTATTTGCCATCCGGTATCGCCGGCGGCATTCAAATAATTTACCTGGATAATTGGATTGCCATTAGGGTCAAGAAACAAATGCCTGCTGCCTATGCACATATTACAGAGGTCATTATCGGAAGATGCGCCTGTAAGTATATAATTTTGGTTATCTGTTTGATGAATATCTAAGAAACTTTGGCTTGCAGGGGTGTTTTGATTGCCTCCAGGTACCCGTTTAGCCCACACGGGGTTTCCCGCGTCATCAAATTTAAGGAATGATAAAATTGGAGGATTAGGAGTTGATTGAAAAATAACTACTCCATTATCCGAAGTGGGAACAGATTGAAATGGAAGATCGGGCCTTAAAGATGTGGAACTGTGAAGTACTGTTTTAATGGAATCAACACATGGCATTTGTTGTGCTTCGCCCTTTTGAAAAAAAAAACAAACCCTGCGCACATTAATATGCGCAGGGTTTGTTTGTGGGGAAAATTATAGTAAACTACCATTTCAAGATATTAACGTAGGGTTCAAGTTAATAGTATTCATTCGTATTAGTATGTGTACGAAACAGGAACAGACCAGAGTCCAGCAGAACAGTTACTTCCAACAGCGGGTATTGGATATACTCCGCCCGGGGGAGGGCTACTGAACACAATATTTCTGTTTTTGAAAAGTACCGTACCGTGCCCGGTCAGCGCTACATTAAGTTCAAGACCGCCATATGGATCAACATAGCTATAATGAGAAGTTCCGGCTGTTAAATTAGCATAAGGGCCACCAGGTGGGTATATATATGTTAACATGGCCGAGGCTGTTGCACCGATCCACGTACTCCCATTATCAGTTGAATATAAGATTTCCTGCAAATCAGGGTACTGATATGATAGCATACTGCAATTACCTAAAGGATCTTCTCCAAAAAATTGGAATGGATTTGACACACTTACCGGCCAAACTGGATCAACTCTGTTTAATGGGGCCACATGTGGGTATTGAAAATTACTATACGTACTTGCCCAAACGCCCGCATTATCATGTTCCAGATCTGAGCAATCGGACTCATAAAACGCTCCAAGATTCATAGTATAAGAGTACATACTACTTGGGTCAAAAATAGACTGGCTTACCCACCCACTCGTAAATGTTACACTGAAAAATTCATTACCCGGAGTACTCGGATCAGGCCCTAAATCAATGGGAGGATTTGTTGATGCATCCAACCCAATACTTAGGTTGGAATATACAAGAACGTTGCTTGGGTTTAACACCCTGATTGTGCCCTTTGTTTTTTGAGCAGAATTGAATGGATTCACTGCCACTATATTATTGTCGGAAGAAATCGTTGTGTTAAAAGAGATTTCATAGCCATTAACGCAATCTGTAATTAAAGTAAAACTATTCAAAAAACCATAATTAGCATAATCGCCATCACATGCTGAAACAAAACCAGTTAAATTGCTATTTTTCTGTGTAGCCATTGATTTACTTGGAGAAGCTATGCGGTTTCCATTAATATCCCCTAAGTAAAGATCCATTTTTTGATGAATCGGAACGGTTATAGACATACCTTTTTTTTGTATTTGTAATCTGACAGCCGCTTTGTCTGCATTATACTGTTGTAATTCTTGTTCTCTATGCACACTATTTTGATCATTTTTTTGACAACCAAAGAATGGATCTATGATAATTGCTAATACAAGGGCGATTATAAAATAGACTTTTAAAAAAGAAGTATTTTTTTGAAAATTTTTCATGATAAAGTTAATTTAATATTTTAAGGAGTTTATTAAAACAATAAGTTGAAAAAAAATATGCTTGCTACGATCCGGGAATTGTAAAAGAAATTGGAGTATGATTATTCTTATTACTTTTCCCAGCTTTATTCACGCTATTTATCAAATAAAACTTTGTGATACTATTTTTTCAACAAGTAAATGCTTTTTCTTTCTAAGTAAAACAGTCACAGTCTTAGTTTCATTGTTTCATTTCCTGAGGATAAAATAATTATCCTAACAAAATTTATTCTTATAACCGAAACTAAAAAACTTTTCCGGTAACTGATACAAAATCACTGCTAATCGGGAAGAATTCACTGATATTCGGGAATTTTTGTTTTTAGTAAAAGACGAAATTTTACACTTTTTCCGGTGTCCGAAAGAATGGCCGCGGCCTGATTTGTGCCAGCGCGGTTAAAACCAGTTGAAATCATGGATTCGTCTTTTAAGTATAAAATAATCATCCTGGCAAAGTTTATTCTTATAAACCGAATTAAAAAAACTTTTCGACACTTGGCCCGGAATTCTCGAAAATTGGTACGAATTAGGCGATACTTGGACTTTTTGTTTTAATAAAAGAACAGCAGAATTGCCAATTATTGGATTTTTTTGATTGTTTTGGAAACTTTCCAAAAGTTTCATTGAGTGCCTAAATAAAATGACAGTTGTAATTTATCGAAAAGTTTGAATCAATAAAGAGTCGTAACTTTTTGGAAAGTTGTATGCTCCGCACGGGCGCGAGGTGAGGGTAAAACCTGCTAACACTTGCCAAATTAAACGAATGTGGTTACTCATAAGCAAATGCGTTCAATTCAATTCTTTTATCATTCACCAAATATTGTAAACTTTCGATTATTATTTTCTTATGACTGTCATCTGCAAGGCCATTTGCCATTGATAAATTGTAGCAGTAAAATATTGCGCAGCATTAATTGTACACTCTTGATTCATCATGCCAATCTATGAAAATTATGGCATCTTCTGATTTATTTGGTGCCGTTGGTCAGAGACCAAACGGCGGCACCCACTGGCGGATTGAAGGCTTTGGAAAATAAAGAGGGAACACCCGCATTGGTTAAAAATTCTTTGTTGAACTTTTGTACTTATTCTGTACTTTTAGTTCTTTATTGGCTGACGGTTCGGGCTAAAAGTTCATTGAATGCCCTGCCATCGCCAATGCGTAGCCGTTAGCGGCAATACAATTTATTAATAGCAGCATTTATATTATACCATTTACTTGCAATATTTTAGAGTAAGCGCAGGTTGAAATTTCAACTATGCTGTTGAAAAAATTGGAATAGAAAAAAATTTGGGTTATCTATACTAATGCTAGTAAAATATTTTTAATAGGGTAACAAAATGTCAATCAAAACAAAGACAATTTACCTCAAAAAAAGCTTAATCATTAATATTATAATTTTATGAAAGCAACTTTACGCCCCGGTAATAAAGAGGATGCCCAATCCTGTGGTTTGGTTTGTTTTAATGCATTCAAAGCAATTGCCGATCAGCATAACTTTCCTCCTGACCTTCCTGATACTGAAATTACTATTGGTATGATGTCTTTCCTTTTGTCTGATAGTAACATTTATTCCGTTGTTGCTGAAATTGACGGACGCATAGTTGGGAGCAACTTCCTTTCGGAGAAGGGTGTTATTGCGGGAGTAGGACCTATCACCATTGACCCTAAAGTGCAAAATGCGTCAGTTGGGAAACAGTTGATGGAAAGTATTCTGCAACGTGCTGATGAACGCCAGTTTGCCGGAGTAAGATTAGTACAGGCAGCATATCATAATCGTTCACTTTCTCTTTATACCAAGCTGGGATTTGATACACGTGAGCCGCTATCTGTTCTTCAAGGTCCTGCAATCAATGTAGAAATACCTGGTTATTCAGTTCGCCTGGCTAAAAATGAAGATGTTGAAGCCTGCAACAATTTATGTTTCCATATACATGGGCATAATCGAACCACAGAACTTGTTGATGCTATAAGAGCAGGGATGGCTACAGTAGTGGAGCATAATGGGACAATAACAGGATATACTACCCAGCTTGGCTTTCTTGGTCATTCAGTAGCGGAGACCAATAATGATCTTAAAGCCCTTATTGGGGCAGCTACAATGTTCCCTGGACCTGGGTTTATACTGCCGACAAGAAATTCGAAGTTACTGCGATGGTGTTTGATGAATGGGTTGCGTATTACTCAGCCCATGACCTTAATGAGCAGAGGCTTGTACAATGAGCCTGACGGCGTTTTTCTTCCTTCAGTTCTATTTTAAGGTAAGAAGAAAATATGTTTCTACATAGAACAAGAGCAAGGACATACATTAGGATATATTGGAAAGAGTTACATTCTTGAGCACTGCCACTAACATATAGGGCTTAAACGAAGTGGAGCGATAGCGGAACTTCGATTTAAGCCTTTGTTGACTGAACCGAAGGAAGCCGAGCAATTTATTATTGTGCTGCCAACTTTTGGAAAGTTATTATGACTCTTCATTCTCAAAACTTCCTGAACAAACTTTCCAAAAGTTTTCTATTATTGCTTTACCGATCGTTCACTTCATCATGCGGATCGTTCACTTCATCATGATGTCCGTTCAAATCATCATGATGTTCGTCCACTTCATCATGCCGATCGTTCACATCATCATGATGTCCGTCCACATCATCATGATGTCCGTTCAAATCATCATGATGTTCGTCCACATCATCATGATGTTCGTCCACATCATCATGATGTGAGCTCAAATCATCATGACGATCTGGATATTCTTCTTGCTAACCGGGCTCTTATTGCTCCTTAAAAGAAAATATTTTAAAAATTATTTTATTATAAATCAATCACTTACGATTGATCCTTCATAAAATTAACATATTTGTCATAAGTACGTAAAAATAAAAGCGACTAAACTATGTTATATATATGACTTGTATATGGCATTAGAATTCATAACCTCCAAAATTCAAAATTATGATCATTAAAATTAAAACATCCAGAATCAAGACAGGTTTTAGTACTTTTTCAAATTCTAACTTGTCGGCATTTGTTAATGCAATAATTATTGCACTTACAGATAATGCCAATTTTCCATTAGCCCAAACCCTGCTTCCAAACCTTTCCGGGGCGTTGGCCAGCTTTAACATCGCCATGGCCAATGCTGAAACCAGGGATAAGGTAATGATCGGCCTCAGGGATACTGCCAGGATAGATCTTACCGTGCAGCTTACAGAAGTAGCCAGCACTGTAATCTATGAAGCAAAAGGCGATCGTGATAAACTACTCAGTAGCGCTTTTGAACTGTACAAAGACAGCGAGCCTTCGCCGCTGGGCCCTGTTTTAGGCTTTAAGCTCATGGATGCCGAAGTTGGCATCGGGCTTAAGCTTAAGTGCGACGGGGTAAAATATAACGTAAGCTACAGTCATCAGATCACTACTGATCCTTTAACAGCCGACAGTGGCTGGACGACTATTTCCACCACCTCCAAAGAGTACACTTTTGCGAATCTTTCATCCGGTACTAAGTTCTGGGCCCGGATCATCGCAGTGGGTACTAAAGACCAGGTGTCTTACAGCGAGCCTTTGAGTCGCATTACTCAATTAAACATCAACTAGAATACCAACATATACAAGTCATTAAGGGCCGCCCGATGAGGGTGGCTTTTTTTGTTTTTTATGACAGTATCTTGCGCCAAGTGGGGGGTGTTGAATGTAATGCTAAACGACCACTCCAACACCGCAATGCAACGTTTCATAGCAAACGGTTGTCATTAGCAAAACAAAATACTATGAAAGTAATAGCGCTATCTGTGATAATATTGCTTTTGATGACTTTTTTAGGTTGCAAAAAGGAATCAGCTAATCAGCAAATCATATCAATTCCAAACGGTGACTTTGAACAGTGGGACAATATGCAAAATTTGTTGGTTTGGCAAACAAACAATTGCTCTGCTTGTGTACCGCCTTATGAGACTTACATTGTTCAGAAAGCGACAGATGCTGAAAACGGAAAGTTCGCAGCTAAGTTCGTGTACAACAATGCTTACAGTAGCTACGCAATCAATAAATTCGCCATTTCGTTACATCCATCGTCACTAACAGGATATATAAAATCTACTATTGCAAGTGGCGACACCGCAATTATTCATATAGACTTGTTTTCAGGAAATAACATAGTTGACAATGGAAATTTTTACGAGACATCTTCAAATGGTAGTTATCGAAAAATAAATATTTCCATTTCTCAAACCACGATAAATGTTGACTCAGCGTTAATAAAAATTGTTGGCGGGAAAAAACAAAATACAGAACTGACTGTTGACAACCTGGTGTTTCTAAAGAACAATTAAAAAGAAGCACATTCATACAACATTATGCGTATTGAAGAAAGCCCCTGAATTAGAAACCGATTGAAAAAATAAGAGAAGTCCCGATCATTGAAGACCGGGGCTTTTTCAATATAATGTTCAGCGACACCGGTTAGAACCAACTATCTTTCTAAGGTGTTTTGTGCCTGTTTTTCATAATTGGATTTTGCCAAAACGGACGAAGCAGTTCTTTCAACAGCGATAAATTTTGCCAGATGTGTATACTGCCCCATATTGGAGCTTCCGCTTGTGGTTTATATCCAAGTAAAAATATAAACTTAATTTTTATTACAGCGGACGCTAACCCACTAACCATATTTCGCGCCAAGTGGAGGCTAGCCCACTAACAGTATCTCTCCCCAGGCAGAAAATCAATTGAAAAAAATATTGAAGAAAAAATAAAGCGAATGCATACATTTATAGTTCTAAAAAAAAGTCAATGTGAGGGATTGCAATCAGGTATTATTTGATTAATCATCTAAATGTAAAAACAATGACCTTTAAGATCAACGACCTTATAAAGCGGCGGCCTGCCCTATGCTATTTTATTCTTGCGTTTTTTATCTCATGGACAGGTGCCTTTATGGTGGTTGCATCAAAACTAATAAATGGAATACCCATTCCAAGGCTTGATGGAATCCTTATGTTTCCTGTAATGCTCTTAGGCCCTCCTTCTGCCAGTATTATTTTGACCC
>DATCFI010000312.1:0-14563 GCA_036509585.1 Hanamia sp.
AGCTGAGATTGACTAACATATTTAAACTTTGATGCACGGCTTTTTAATGCTTTTTCCATATTTGCTTGCACTTGATTCAATCAAATTTCAACAAAATCCACGACAGTACGGAATTTGATAATAATCAGCAGACCCTATTTACAATATCAGTAAACAAAGAAATAAATCAATTTTCTGTTTTGATAAAAACGATTGGAATCAACGCAAAAAGAACTGCCGCAAAAATTGCGGCAGTTCTTTTTTTTAAACCAGGCATAACCATTCACAGAATGTGTTGCACTCCATTATTTATTTTGGTTCCCATGTGTTATTCTTTCGATTTATATCGGGCAAAATTTCCTTAGGATCCAGTACGACGGAGGTTATCGGGCTGGTTGAGTTATATTTAAAAGTCCAGTCGGTATCTCGTTGCCATACGTTTACAGGAAGATCGATAATCTGTATTTTACCGTTTTGTTCAGTAACCTGCACCGTAACTGGCAACGCCATTTGCTGCAAGTTTGCTATTGTAATCAGTGCGCCGTTTGCCGGATTATCATTCACGTATGTTACACCCTTTACAGATTGATCAAGCGTCCAGGTTTCATAAAACCATTCTTTCCAAAACCAGTTGAGATCCTCTCCCGCTGCATCGTTCATTGTTCTGAAAAAGTCTATAGGTTGAGGATGCTTAAACGCCCATCGTTTGATGTAAGTCTTAAAAGCATAATCAAACCTGTCTGCACCAATCACCGAATTGCGCAAAATATTTAAAGCTGTGGTAGTTTTAAAATAATACTGGCCATAGTCGCTCAGGCTCATCGATTCGGGCGGCGTCATCAATGGATCTTTACTTACTGTCATAGTCCTTGCCATTCCAAGTATGGTTCCGTTTGTGGTATCGCCATATTCACCGTGGTTAAAAGAATTTGAAGCGTAGCCATTGATAAATGTATTCATTCCTTCATCCATCCACATGAAGCTACGTTCGTCAGTTCCTACGATCATCGGAAACCAGTTGTGTCCTATTTCATGGGTTACGTCATGCCATAAACTGGCATTTTGTAAATTGTAGCTACAGAAAACGATTCCGGGATATTCCATACCCAAAGCCACGCCTGCCACCACTACTGCTGAGTTCCATGGATATTCAAAATAACTTTTTGAATAAAATTCTATGCTCTGTTTTAAATATTGTGTTGATCTTCCGTAGGCATCATATCCTTCACTTTCCACTGGATAAACCGCCATCGCTATTCCCTTTTTCCCCGATGGGAAATTAATTCGCGCAGCATCCCAGATGAAAGCTTTGGATGCGGACCAGGAAACATCGCGTGAGTTATTCATTTGAAAATGCCATGTTTTTGTGCCTTTGCTGGCAAGATGGGTAGATGCCTCTCCTACCTCATTTTCTTTGATAATAAAAATGGTGCTGTCGCTTTTGCGCGCTTCGTTCAACCTTTTTATTTCCGTAGAAGTCAGCACCTCTGATGGATTTTGCAAATCACCGGAACCTGCTACAATCATATCAGCAGGCACCGTCACATAGTAATCAAAGTTGCCGTAATCACAATAAAACTCACCCAGGCCCATGTACGGCAATGTGTTCCAGCCTTTCACTTCATCATACACGCACATGCGCGGATACCATTGGGCAAGTTGATAAACAACTCCGTTTTGGGTATATAGCCGCCCCATCCTGTCTGCGCCGTATCGTGGAATTGAAAAGAAATATTTTACTCTGATATCAATCTTATCACCATTAGGTTTGACGGTGAAGGGTAAACGCAATTGCATTCTCGTATCCGTAATTACCGGATCGATTTTATACGTTTTTCCTTTGTAAGTAACAGATGCTGATTCGATATGATAACCTCCCTTTGTATATCCTTTTACGTCGAACCGATCGCCCGTAATCAGTGTGGTAGCTGCGCCGCGTGAGTCAGGATTGAAAAGATTCTGGTCTAATTGCAACCATAAATAATTAAGCGTATCAGGGCTGTTATTGGTATAGTTAATAGTTACATCTCCGTTAAGCGTGGTATCCGGTTCATTTAACGTAGCGCGAATAGTATAGTTGACGCTATTTTGCCAATACTTAGGGCCAGGCGCTCCGTTGGCACTGCGAAATTCCGTCGCGGGCTGATTAAGAAACAACGGATCGAATACTTCGTTTTTGTTGTAAATAGAAAGCGAATCCTGGGCGAAAATATTTTGGGGCAAGATACCTGCTACTATAAGGCAAATACAAAAAGAGAACACATGTTTCATAGGAAAATTGATTTTAATTCAAGCGATAAAAATAAGAGATTATTAAGTACAGGGATTGTTAACATTCCTCAACTCTGTTATTTTAGAAAGGACACCTGTAGCTCGCCTAATTTTTTGTAGCCCAATGCATTCATGTGGATAGGGTCGTGATAATACAAAGATTCATTGTAAATATTATAGCCGCCCATAAAGAATTGGTCAAGAAACGGTATCCCATGAAGTTCACAAACTTTTTTTTGCATTTCAACATATTCATTCATCCCATGTTCAACAAACGGATCGTAGCCTCCCCTATTAATAAAAGCTTTGCTCGATGTAAAAAAGTAGATAAACGCATGGGGATTTTTCTCATAAATTTTTTTGATGCAGTAGTTAATTCCGCCTGCCTGTGAAATTAATTTTGCAGTATCATAATTATCGAACTCTGTATAATCGGTATAATTTCCCACCTCGCGATGATTAGTATAATCGTTCGTGGAAGCCCACAGCACATAAATATCAAATACACCTGCTTCATTCACCTGTTGCTGAAGCGATTTGCCCTGCAGGGAAGAAAAGCCTGCACCGGAAACGCCAAAATTGGTAACGGTCATTCCCAGGCACCTTTTCCATAGCACTTTGGCGCTATCGCTCACCGGTATCACAGAAACAGAACCTCCAAAGACAGCAACAGATTTTCCAAAATTGAAGGAACTTTTAAAAGATGATAGTTCAACCCTGGTTTGCGAAAAAACACTTGCTGAAATCAGTAGGAAAAAAATGACCAAAGAATGCTTATTACATTTCATGATTTAAATATTTAAGGATTGTTGTTCCGGAATAGATTTTTATCTGTGAAATAGCCTGGCAGCGGGATTGCTATCTTTTAATAATTGATTTGCCAATAAAAACAAACAAGGCAGAAATAATAATAAAGACGAATAATAAAACGCTGGCATTTGTCAGCGCTTTTTCGATCCCTAACGATGTGACATCAATAAAAGGATATGGGTAGAAACCCGAATACCTTCCTCTTACTAAGATATAACATAAATAGAATACAGGATATATTGCCCATTTTAGTATTTGTGAGTACTTAACCGATTTTGTAGCCTCGTATAAACACCAAAAAATGATGGTGATAATTGGTATCAACGAATGAAGCAGCTCGTCAACGGTTAACTGTAATCCTTTTGGCTGCCAAACATGCCTTAAAGCAATTTGATAAATTAAACCAACCATTGTGATGTAGATGGTTATTGCCGTAAGAAACCCAGGCTGCTGAATTAATTTCGACGTTGGATTTTTCGTAAAGCCTATGTAGGTAAAGTAGATTGCAACCAACAAGTTTGTTAAGATCGTAAAAAAACTAAAAAATCTGATAGTCGTTTCCGGTATAGGGGTTTGCCTGTTTTCAATCATTAAAATATACTGAGCTATTAATGCAAACCACCCAATCAGGGCGAACAATGCAGCGAGGTTTCTTTTCATTTTTTGAAGGACTTTAAGTTCAAAGCTAATAGTTTTCAACTGTTGACGGCTTAATTACAAAACCTGCCATCACCCGATTTTTTAACTACGGCTCATAGGTAAATGTGCAAACCTTAGTTATTAGGCGTTGCGCTTTTCCAAGTTTCGTTTAGTCGCTAATTTTTAGTATGCCTGTTTTATACAAATTTATTGCTTGTTTCAAAATAGTGTTAATTGTCGTTAATGGCAAATCTTCGTTTGGGTCAAGCAACATAATTTTTATTCTGCTTCGGGCTTCCTGAATTAAAAAACGTTTTCCTTCTACTGTGCCAATATATGGCTTTTTGTATTTTTTATGAACCCACAAATAGCAAAACATTTTTCCTTTGTAACAGAAAAAAGGAATTCCATATTTCAAAGAGTTTGTAATGTCAGCGTCTTGCGACAGGATAATTTCCCTCAAAGCAAGCATGCAACCTTTTATAGGCTTATCCTATTTTAGATAAAAATTATCAATTTCATTCATCGTTATTTTACGGCTATAAATATATCAACTTCTGCATTTTCCGGATATTGAGCTTTTTCGCCATACACTTCAAAGTCTGCTGTAAAAGTTCTGTCTAAGTCTGAATTCCAAATTTTTGTCCACTCACTAAAAACCATTCCTTGCAAAATATTCCCTTTGGCTACAAATTTTTCGTAGGCGGATTCGTCAAAAGTTTTACCAACCATTTCATTAGGAATGTTGTTGAGATTTTCGACCCTACAACCTAAAATAGTTGAGTAAGGTTTTGTGTGATCTTTTTCATAGTCAGTATAAATGCAGTAAACCGCATTGTCAATTTTATTTGGAATTTGTTCTGCAATTCCTGTTGTCAAAAATCTATTCCAAAGAGCTGGAATGTCTTTTCCTTGTTGCCCATTCTCGTTTGTTGTACGTACCGAAATGCCGATAACGCTAAATGATTTAATTTTTTGAATACTCATTTTATGATTTTTATTGTTAAGGCACAAAATTAAAAAGGGGTTTACGACAACCCTATGTCAAGGGTTGTGAAAAATATTTTTCTTTGCAGATTTTGAAATATTCAGGAAGCGTAATTTTATGAGGTTCAAATTTTTCGTTAAGTATAATCAAATGCTGAATTCTGTCCAACCGAAATGCCCTGAACTCATGTCTTAACCTGCAAAAGGCAATGAGCAACCAATTTTCCTGTGTGCTGTAAATGGCAAATGGTTCAATTATTCTTTCTGTTCTTTGGTCTGTGTCTGTGGAGTGATACTTTATTTTTGCGAGTTTAAAACTTGTCAAAGCCATTTGCAAAGTCGATAAATAATTACTCGTTCGGTCGTTGTCTGCATTGTGCCTGAAAACAATGCGATTAGAAAGCAAGTTCACTTTGTCTTTTGTGCTGCTTCTTAAAACAGATTTTATTTTATTGACGGCTTCCGAGTATCCTTTTACAAATGAAGCATCTTTGTTTTTTAGTATCAATTGTTCGGCTGTAATTAATGCATTGGCTTCACTTTCTGTAAACATTATTGGCGGAATTCTGTAACCGTCCATTAAAGTATAGCCTTTCCCTTCTTCTGTCAAAATGGGGACTCCTGCTTGTTGTAATGCTTTTATGTCCCGGTAAATTGTTCTGTTACTAACCGAAAATTTGTTTGCTAATTCAGAAGCGGTCAAAAGTCGTTTCGTTTGCAATTGTGTAAGAATAGCGGTCAGTCTTGAAAGTCGCTTTGTATCATTGTCATTCATTGGTCGAAGTTCAGAATTTTGTGTCAACAGGGTTGTTGGTAGCATTACGCCTTACGTTTACGAATTGGCTGGCATTCAATGAATTTTCAGCCGTAACAAAAGTACAGTAATACGAACCAATAGTGATCCATCTGAATGAGAAGTGAGCAGGCGTTGTTAGCCCAAGCTCTGCACCAGGTAGTTAAGTAATTTTTCTAGGTCGGCGGCCTTTTTATAATCCACCGAATTTTCTTTTAAATATTCATCAATACGATCTTTTTTTGCAGGATAGGCTTTATATATATTTTTCTTATTTGCTGGTAAAACCAAATCGTAATCATTACCAAAAAAATAATTTGTCTTTAATACCAAAGTAATGTTTTCCCTTATTTTAAGGTGTTGCTCGGGAATGCCGTAGGTACCGGTAAAATTTTCATACGATTCAATGGGTGAGGTGGACGAAGGCTGATTATACCCTCCCATTTTTTCTCTTTTTACTACATTGAACATTTCACTTTTCAATAATTTGCCAACCCCATTTTCCATTACAAGCTCCAGGTAGCGACGGTTATAGAAAAAAGTGCTCGTATCGAGGATTACCTTCTTAATGTTTTGCATTTGTTCTTTGGCAAGAGCAAGCGTATCTTTTTTTGGCGAGATAAATTCTATTTCACCCACCAGGTAATTGTAATTAAGAAGGGCGTGAGACGTGGTACCATCTCTAAAAAGAATTTCACCATTAATAAACTGCGGGTAACGGAAGATCTTTTGAGGAGTCAATACTTCAGAAACTTCCTGGCCGGCTGCTATAAAAATAGTGGAGTCTTGTGCAAACGAAAATTTTGCGATAACAACAAAAATAATAAGTAGACTTATTCTCATGGAGTTCAAGGTACTAAAAGTTAACATAACTCACTCGCAAGAAAGAGGTTTGCCAGGCGGCTGATTGCTTGAGCAGTTCGTTGCTATTGGCTGTCTACTATATAATTCAGTTCTGTTACTCCGCAAGTAAATTGTCGGGTAGTCAATAATTTTAGTTCTATTTTGTCTTTGACGTCTACAAACAATGGAATGCCTTGTCCGAGAATAATTGGATTAACAAATAGCCAGTAGCCGTCAATTAAGTTCAGTTGCATCAGTGAATGTGTTGCTGTCGGGCTGCCAAAAAGTAAGATATCACTTCCTTCCTGTTGTTTTATTTCATTTATGCTGTTCGAAAGGTTCTCGCTAATAATTTTTGTATTAGTCAAATCATCCCCTTTTATTGTTTTTGATAAAACAACTTTTTGAGCTTTGTTATACCATCTGGAGTGGTCGATGTCATGTTGGGATGCATCCGGCTCGTCTCCAGCGTTTGGCCAGTAATTTTCCATCATCTCATATGTTACCCGGCCATACAATGCAGTGTCGCCTTCGCTTATACGCTTACCGACATAATCAAAAATTTCTTCATCAACTTTAATCCAGTCCATTTCTCCGTTCGGTCCTGCAACAAAACCGTCAAGTGATGTGTGCATAAACGAAATTATTTTTCTCATATAGTTCTATTTCTTATTGTTGTCTATGATGTGTTATGTCTTTTTACGATGACCAAACTAACCGAGCCGCTGCTGATGCTTGCACACAACCGATTGGTCTGATATCAAGCCCTGCTTTTGCAATGGATAGTTTTGTTAGGCATTCGCTGTTTTCTGCTTATACTTTTCCGTTATATTTTGGGTCAAAATCCACCATCCACTCAATACCGAATTTGTCTCTAAACATCCCAAAATATGAACCCCAGGGACTGTTACCAATAGGTGCTTCAATAGTTCCGTTTGCTGAAAGGCCGCTAAACAACTTGTCGGCTTCTTCACGACTTTCGGCGCTAATAGATATTTTAGATCTGTTTTCATTTTCATTTACCTGGCCCATACTTTCTGGTACGTCATTAGCCATTAAAATATTTTTGCCAATGGGTAAAGCAATGTGCATTATTTTATTTGCATCATTTTCTGTTACGGGACATTCAGGGCTTGATAGATCTTTGAAACGCATAATCATTGCGAACTCTCCACCAAATACTGATTTGTAAAAATTGAATGCTTCTTCAGCATTTCCGTTGAAATTAATGTAAGGATTGATAAGTGCCATATTTTTATTTCTTTAGCTGTTTTTGAAGACTTTGTTACAGTGATGCTCGTGATTGATTTGTTCGTATCCAAATGTACCACTTAGCTACAAAATAAATAAGGTATAAAAGCGTCAAAAAAGAGGTGGTTTGCGTCAAGAGACTATCTGGCTATGCCACCTAAGTTAATTAAAGTTGTCAATTACAAATGACGCGTGATTTGTAAGAATCAATCGAAAAAAACCACCCTATAATTATAGTACAAATACAACTCATTTCAATCTAAAAATCATCTAATGGAATCATGATTTGATAACCTTTGTTTTCTGCTTCTTATCTCCCATCCAAAACCACAGCATGCAAATTGGAAGTATGCTTTTCTTTTCTTTATTATTGCCATTCCGCGATGAAAGAAGGAGAAAGTTTGGTTAAGAGCATCAAACAAATTTGTCTATCAAAGCTTGAAAGTCAATGAAAGAGCTTTTGAGGCTAATTTCTTCCCCCGCCTCCACCTCCACCTCTAAAGCCACCTCCACCACGCCTCTCGTCCGGAGCTCCGTCTCCATTTCTCTCACCTGGTATTCTGCGAGGTTGCTTTCCCACAAATTTTTGAAGCCTCAAATTGAACGACAATAAAAAATACCGGCCCAAGCGCTCATTTTGTGTATCCGTAATCGTAGTACCATTTACCGTCCTTGCTATGCCCGTGTTCTGATTGAACAAATCGAATCCTTGTATGCGGATTGTGCCTGCATTCTTTTTGAGGAAGCGCCGTTCAAAATAGAGGCTTAACAAGTTGGGGTTAGTATTGACCGTGCTGACGAACCCGCTGTAAATAATTTTTGTAAAATCATATCCAAATGTCCAATCTTTCAAAAAATAGTTTTTACCATCGATGCCCAAATTTAAAGTCCTTACTTCTGTACTGCTTGTATAAGTAGCATATCGTGTAATGGTTTTATTGATTGCGTAGCTTCCATTAATGTCGGCATCAACAATATCTGCAAAATCTACACGAAAACGTGCGCCCGGCGTTATCAACCAGTTTTGCCCTGAGTTTCTTTGGTAATCGGTAAAGGATATATTATTGTCAAAGCTGCCAGAGGCGCTTACTGTGGCTGTAAATTTGCGGTCGTTAAAAGGTTTTGAAAATGAGACATTGCCGTTCAATCCGTAAAAGCCATTCGTGTTGAGATATGAGGTTGTTCTTCCCGTACCTTCAGGAGCACTTACGCTGCTTGATACTATTTTGTTTTGAGTTTGATCAAACGAAAGGTTGGTAAAAAGTGAGGTGCCACTTAAAATCCCCACTTTATTGTAGGTAAACCTGAGCCTGTTGGTGAATTCCGCTTTCAGATTAGGATTGCCAATTACAATATTTTTGGTATTGGAACTATCCGGTACAGGCTGCAATTGCATAAAACTAGGCTCGGCGCTTGCTCCTCCATAATTGAAAGTAAGAGAGTGGCTGCGGGCAAAGTTATAAGCGAAACGCAATGAAGGGGCAAAATTAAAATTTTGCGAGCTGGTTGTAATACCTCTTCCATTATCCATACCTGTTAGGCTGGATGGTTGCGCTACGACACCTGCTAAAAAATTATATTTTACTTTTCGCATATTCAGGCTAAGGCCAAAACGATTGGTAACAAAGCGATATTTATAATCATTGCTCTGGGGAATGTTTTTCACTTTTTGCCCTGTAATGGGATTAATATCATCTGCATCCCGAATACTTTTTGTACTTGAATTATTTAAAGAATAACTTCCCACCAAGTAAGTAGATTTCCATATCGGTTCAGAGTAAGACAAACCAATATTGGTAGTTGTGTTTTCTGCATTGGTTTCTATAAATTGGTGACGCAGTGAATCTGTTGAGAAAAGATACACACTCGCGGAATCATGATATTCATTTCGGGCATCTGTTCCCAGATTCCGCAGCGAATAATTGACAGTGGAAGTAAGGGTAAGGTTTCTTCCGGGCTTTTTAAACCGATGGTTATACAACAGGTTAGACCCTGCCGCAGGCGAAGATGCGCTGCTGGAAGATGCATTTTTATTCAAAGTATAATAGGAAGTATCATTTCTTACAGCGGTTATATTTGAAATACCATTGCCACTGCCATCAGAAGATGCATAAGAAAAGTAAGGGGTAACTTTCAGATAGTCGGCACTATCCATTTTATATTCCAGGTTCCATGTAACACGATGGTTGTCGGTTTTGCTTCTATTATTGCTTTCACTACCCGTTGTTCGTATATTCGATGGATTAAGGTCCTGCTGATAAGAAGTGCCCACCGTAGTATTATTTCGACTGGAAAAACTATAACTTCCGTAAGTAGTTAACTTTTTACTCCAGGTGTCGCGGTAGTTAAAGCCAAGTGACTTTGCAACTGTATTTCCATCGCCCCCGGCTCCGCCCCGTTGAACACTTCCGAAGTTGGCTCCTCGTGCTCCACCACCGAGCCCACCTCCGTTAAAATTAAAAGTATTTGCATTAGTATTATTGATGGACCCTAAAAAAGATACCTGCCTGTCGTCTTTAAAGCTATTGGCCGATACGCGCGCCATATATCTTTTATCGGTGCCATCTCCAACGGTCCCATTCCCAAAATTACCCTTGCTTTTGCCTTTTTGAATATTGATGTTTAATAATTTTTCCGGGTCGCCTTCCTTAATTCCAGTGAGGTTCGCCTTATCCCCATAATCATCGATAATCTGAATATTTTCTATAATATCTGCAGGAAGATTTTGAGTGGCCGTTTGCACATCGCCGCCAAAATAATCTTTGCCATTTACCCTCACCCGTTGCACAAGTTTTCCCTGCGCAGTTACATTTCCATCTTTATCCACTGTAACGCCAGGCAGTTTTTTTAGAATATCTTCCACAGGTGCGCCCTCTCTTACTTTATAAGCATCGGCCCTATATTCAATAGTATCCTCTTTAATAGTAATGGGCGTCCTTTCAATAATCACTTCACTCAGCTCGCCAACTGTTATTTTTATTTGTATAGGTTTAATAGTAAAACTTTTACCCTCTTTACTGGCAACCACATAATCTCTTGAATAACCTACAAACCCTACTGACGTAATGTTAATGGTAAATTCAGAGGAACTTACTTTGGAAAACTCAAAAGAGCCTGAGGATGTAGTGACGGTTGTAAGGTTTTCAGTAGCAGATTTTAAATTGACGGTAACTCCATAAAGCGGGGATCCGGTGGTATCCGTTACACTTCCGTGAACCTTTTTCATTTGCTGAGCAAATGACGCCAAAGAAATAAATAAAGCAAAAAGAGAGAACGTAAATATTTTCATAAACTCTTTTATATAACGTAAAAAAAGCGGGAACGCTGATATTTAAGAATATCAACTTTTATTGGATGCTTTATTTGATAATAACCTGTGATATTTTTTATTAATTCCTGAAAAACTTTTGAGATGGGTGGTATATCAGTTCCAATTTTCAGAATTGTAAAAGATATTTTTATTATTTTATGTTCATAAATAAAGAAGGCAGTTTATAAATGTTTAGGCACATCCGGTTAGGCGGGAAGGCACTTTCTTACCCAACAAAATCCTATTTTGTTGACTTCAGTTTTTAGAATCCCGGCAATATTTCTGTCCCCCGAATATGAATTTCATTTGCTTTTGCAATGTTATCTTTTGTCTTTAGCTTTATTTTCAAAATCGTTATTATCGGCAAACTATTTTTTAAATATTCTATTTCGGTTGATTTTAAAACTTCAACGTTTAAAATATAAGCCGAGTCAATTTTGTAAGTTGCCATATCGTCCTTTAAAAATTCATTGTCTACCATAAAAAGCACTGGGGTAGAAACGGAGTTTGCATAAGTTTTTTCGATGTCTCGTAAAGAAATAAAGTTGAAATCTTTAGGATTTTTTGATTTTATATAAATCTTTCCATAGCTATGGGTTATCGTGTCATTTTCTCTCACTACATTAATTTCAGCAATTTTATTGGGGTCAAAAAATAATTGGTTTTTGTCAATTCTTACTGAATCAAGAAAATATTCTGGAAGGTTTTTTGAATTGGATTGAGTACGCTTCGTTACTTGCCCATATGAAGTAATTGTCAAGATTGTAAAAAGTAAGGTAATTAATTTCATAGTTGCTTATTAAGTTATTAAACCTCCGTGGATGTTCCTCTTTCAAAATTAAAATTATTTCCCGGTCTGAAGCGCACCCGCCTGGTCTCCGATCTGATTAATTATCCTGCCTGTGGCTGAAGGACCTGCAGTTTTGTCTTCGACTAAGTCCCTTTCGACACGTCGTCAGTGGTTTATTCGCATTCAACTCCCTTACACGTACCTGATGCCTTACGACACCTTTTAACCTGAACGTTCAACACCTTGTCTTTTGAACAAAGCACCTTCAGGCGGTTTGTACACTCCTGCTGAAAGGCTTGTACGGCAGGCCAGCTGCCATCATTTATACAATTACGAATCAGGATTTATCTATCCTGTTTCTCGTGACACACTCATCTCGGAACTACAGCCCAATATTCACTAACAACCCGTTGTGTTTGTTAAAAACAACGGCTGTTACATAGAAGCGAACAAAAAGTTGATGGAATGCACGGCAGTCCCAGCTATGGATGCGATGTTGTACTAAACCTACGGTAGTTTGAGAAGCCTCTGATAACTTCAGCCTCTTTTGCTTTGCATAAAATATTTAATCACAACAAAAAATGTAAAATGCAAAACGAACAAACTACCGGGCTGCGTACGATTGACAAAGATTATGTAACCATCGTAAAGCAAGCCTCAGACAAAGTAACAGGATTTTCCCAACTGTACAAAGAAATGGAACGCGCCATTTCTATTACCGGCAAAAGTAAAAGCACGCTTACCAACTATTCACGGCAACTGGCACACCTGGCATTGCATTACAATTGCTTTCCACTGGATCTGGATGCCGAACAGGTAATGGATTACCTGCACCTCATAAAGAGCCGTGGCACCACTTCTGCTACCTTTTTTAAGTTCACCGTCTATGGCCTGCGCTACGCATGTCGCATGCGGGGGCTGGAATACAAACAGTTTTCTTTACCAGCTATAGAGAAAGACCAAAAGCTACCTGCAGTACTCAATGGCTCAGAAGTAAAAGCACTATTAAAAGCCTGTAAACTGATGAAGCATCGTCTCATTATTGGGCTTTGTTATGGATGCGGCCTGCGCTGTAGCGAAGTCAGGAATATAAAAATTGCTGATGCTGACCTGGAACGGGGTATGCTGCATGTGCGCCAGGGGAAAGGTTCCAAAGACCGTTGCCTTCCCTTAGGAAAGATGCTTTGCCGGGGTATTGCCCAATATATTTCAGCAGAACATCCCCGCAACTATTTATTCGAAGGCAACGATAGTGAGGGCATGTCACAGCGCGGAACACAATGGGTTGTAGGCGAAGCGGTAAAACGCGCAGGCATCCGTAAAGAAGTTCACACCCATACTTTGCGACATAGCTATGCTACCCATCTGCTGGAACAGGGTGTCAACATTCTGGTCATTAAAGAACTGCTGGGACATGCACATATAGAAACCACGATGGTGTATCTGCACATAGCCAAACCGGATACACAAAACATGTTCAGCCCTTTGGATACTTTATATAAGCAAAGCTGATGCAGCCTGAGTACGAGATAGCCACTGTGCTCAATGCACACTGGCCTGCCGTGCAGCAAAGTGCAAAGTTCAATAGCTGGCAATTGCGTACACTCGATGCCGTTAGAAGGTGCCGCAGTGCAGCTCTTGGCGCACATGTAGATGGCTGTACTTCATGCGGCCACCTGCGCATCAGCTATAATAGCTGCCGCAACAGGCATTGCCCTAAATGCCAGGGAAATGAAAGAGAAAAGTGGATACAGACAAGAGAAGCAGAACTGTTACCGGTTCCTTATTTTCATTTGGTATTCACGATGCCGGATACTTTAAATCCGCTTTGCCTGCACAAGGATAAAGAAGTTTATAACATCCTCTTTCAATCGGCATGGCACGTACTCAATACATTTGGGCACGACTATAAATGGCTGGGTGCACAAACCGGAATGATAAGCATTCTTCATACCTGGGGACAAACGATGACCTTGCATCCGCACCTTCATTGCATCGTGCCTGGTGGCGGGCTTACCAAACAGCTTAAATGGAAAACAGCAAAGAGTGATGGTAAATATCTCTTTAATGTAAAGGCAATGAGCAAAGTGTTCAGGGGAAAATTTATTGCCTTACTCAAAGAAAGGTTGCCCGGTGAGATGAATAAGCTATTTATAGATAGCTTGTATAAAAATGACTGGGTAGTATATGCCAAACGCCCTTTTGCCGGGCCCGAAAGTGTGGTAGAATATCTCGGGCGATATACTCACAAGATAGCCATCAGCAATCTCCGCATTAAAAATGTGGAAGACGGAAAAGTTACTTTTTCTTACAAGGATTACAAGCAGGGGGCCGTAAAGAAAGAAATGTCTTTGGACGCCTTGGAATTTATCCGCCGCTTTGCTATGCATATTCTTCCAAAAGGTTTTGTACGCATAAGGCATAATGGTATTGTGAGCAGTACTTCAAAAATGGCTTGCGCTATGGTTATAAAAGAACAATTACCGCCGCTGGAAGTAAAAAGTCTAAAGCCTAAACGCGAATTATATAACCCGCTGCGATGCCCCTGCTGTAAAAAAGAAACGATGCAAACGATATTACGTTTTAATCACAGAGGGCCGCCAGGTGACTGGCAGCAGATAGCTAAAAATTTATTAGAATGCCTTGTTTGAAAAATCACCGCTGCGGCAGTGTGGCGAGGCCATGCGGGAAACCTGCAAAAAACAATGAAACCGACCTGGAAAATAAAAAAACAATATCACACCAGCTCCGAAATTTATATATCTGTACGACAGTATCGAAATACTAACCATCAATCATAAACGCAGAAGATCACGCCTTCCTGCATAGCGTCACTTCTTTCAACTCAAACCCCATAGTCTCCAACTATTCAGACACCGGTTCCGTACAA
>DATCFI010000313.1:0-2532 GCA_036509585.1 Hanamia sp.
GTTCAATGCGAATGCAGGGGCATCCTTTCCTACTTGGGCCGCAGAAAGTCTGAGTTTACCAAAACTGAGTAAACTGCCATCTTGCAGGCTGCCTAATTTTGTAAATACAAAACCTAAATTAGCCGATGGGTAGAAGAAAGACCTTTTATCCGGCGGCAGAGTGGATGACCAGTCGTTTCTTCCTGTTACTTCAAAAAATAAAATGGACGCAAAATCAAAATTCAGATCAAAATAGGCAGAAGATCTTCTGTACGGAGTAACAAAGTTTGAAGATTTTACTACACTGGCATTATCCATATTGTTATAATCTGAAGCAACAAGCCCGTCTCCCTGGGTATATATCTCATTTAAGTTATTGGAGTAAAAATTGTTTCCAACTTTACCGTCAAATTTAAAGTTCTCTGATAACTTTTTAGAATACCCTAAAATGAGATCTGAGTTTAAGCTGATATAGGTATACCTGTCATAAAAAATCCTGCCATCGGAGTATGCACTTGACCCTATGTCATAATATTGTTGGCGGTTATCCTGATAGATATCGCTTCCCAACCGATAAAGTGCGCTAAACCCGGCGCCGATATTATATTCTACTTGAACATTACCAATTAGCCTGTTTAGATCTGTTGTATATGGAGTTTTATTGATCGTCCAAAATGGATTATCATAAATGCCTAAAGCGCCATTAAATCTGTAAGCTCTTTGAAGTCCGGCATACTCGCTGCCAACAGGAAACAGATAAGCTTTTGGGTCCTTAGCATTTGTAGCTCCGTTAGAGTTGTCAAAATCAATAGGCGTTCTGGTTAATCCAAGCATAATTCCTGAAGTATTACTTCCGTTTTGAGGTTGAGAACTATTGCTCCTGGTATAGTTGATATTCGTTGAAACTTTAAACTTTTCGGATACATTCAGAGAGCCCGAAAAACTCAAAGAGTTCCGTTGAAAGTATTGAGTAGGCACAATTGAATTCTGATAAAGGTTGGTGTAACCTACCCTGAATGTTGAAATGTTATTACCTCCGGAAAAAGAAATGGAGTTTGTGAAAGATGGTGCAGTTCTGAAAAAACTTCTCATGTTGTCATAAGGAACAAATGGAATTTTTCCATTTGGATTGGACTTGCCAACCAATGAACCGTGAACGTCAAAATCGTTAGGATCTCCTGTTCATGCCAATGTATCCGCTTTGGCTCCCCAGGAATATCTATTGGAAGAAGGATATGTACCAATGGCCCCGCCAGAACCTTTTATCCATTGGTTCTGTAGTCCGGGATATCGGTTAACTTTATCAAACGTAACAGAAGAGCTAACTTCTACCTGGGTTTTACCAGCTTTTCCACTTTTAGTAGTAATAATGATGGCGCCGTTTGCGGCTCCTATACCATATAGCGCTGCAGCAGCAGGGCCTTTCAGTACTGTGATGCTTTCAATATCATCAGGATTAACATCAGCTCCCCTATTGGTATTTGTTGCTCCAAACAGAACATTATTTGAACCATCAGAAGGGTCACCGGAATAATTTTGCCCATTATCTATAGGAACACCGTCAATAACAAATAAAGGCTGATTATCACCCGTGATTGAATTGGCACCCCGAAGTTGGATATATGCAGATCCGCCCGGGGTTCCTGTGGACGACGTAACCTTTACACCAGCAATTTTACCCGAAAGCGCTTTAAGAGCATCTGTTTGTCCCGCTTTTTCTAATGCATCGGCATTAATGGTCTGAGCAGCATACCCTAAATCATTTTTATTCCTTTTTACACCTAATGCTGTTACTACTACTTCTTGTAAACTACCGGAAGGCTTTAGAGCAATATTTAAGACTGTATGGCTACCAACAGAAATGTCCTGTGAAACGAAACCAACAGCACTAATAGAAAGAACATTGCCTGATCCTGCCTGAATACTAAAATTACCATTTTGATCAGCAGCAACGCCAGTATTACTTCCTTTTATCTTAATGGTTGCAAAAGGGATGGGATCGTTATTGGCATCCGTTACAAGGCCGGTTATCGTTTTTGTTTGAGACCAGCCCAATACGGAACACAGTACGAGTAAGGCCAGCAATGATAAAGTTTTTCTCATGTTTTTATTTTTTAAATGAATAGAAAAGGGCTTTGGGCAAATGCCAATACCCCACTGAGCATTAGCACGATAAATAGTGGAAGAGATTTTCTCATGTGTTTTTTTAAGTTGCTGATTATAGAATCATGTCCAAAATGATCTGTCAAAAGAATAATAATTGACAAAATTTTTTGATGACTATACTATGACAATATTAGATTAAAAAGCGCTGCTTGGAAGAAAAGAAATCTGAAAGAGACAGGAGAAATTGTTTGAATTAATTCTAACAGAAAGGAACATTTTCGATATTTATTTCAAAAATGGATATTAAAAAAATTAGAATAAATCGTTTAAGTCGTGAATACCTTTTGATAAATGGGGTCACTCTTAACCATTCTTTCTAGAAGGTTGTGAAATATAGTTTTATCAAATCCCCGTCTGTTAAAGCGATAAAAGAATTCATTCAGATAC
>DATCFI010000314.1:0-10020 GCA_036509585.1 Hanamia sp.
GAACAACAAAAAACCATACAGGCTGGTGGACTACATTACGCTTCGGCTACGCCTCCGCTTCATTCCGTCCACCAGCCTGTATCCAAAAATCAATTAAAAAGTCTACTTTAGATATGTACTAAAAAGGGGAAGCCTACACTGTCATTATCAATTATTTTCCCACAGGATTTGCAATACATTATTTTGGTGTTTTGTTAATCAAATTTCTCAATACTTTTTATAAGATGTGCAAGTGCCTCAATGTCTGATTTCAATCCGTTTCTCGCATCAGAAAACCCTTCATTTTTTCTTTTTTGTGATTTAGCATCGGACGATTGAGAAATACTAACTTCAATACCCCAAATCTCTGTATAGTAAAGTTTGGTGTTGCGTTTATAATCTTCATTGGTTTGATTAACAGCGTCAAGAATTGATTTATATTGAGATAATATTCCTGAAAGTTCATGTCCGGCATAATTTGAGTTGTAATGCGGAAGATTCTCAATAAGTGTAATTAATTTGTCGTAGTACTCTCTCATAAAAATAGCTTTAATTAGAAAAATTATTGTCAGTGTAGGTTGTCCCAATTTCCGCTAACGTCCGGGGCTTGCTGCTGCGCTGGCATTCAATGTACTTTTCGCCCGAACGTCAGCCCAATAACGCACCCAAAGCCGAAGATAACTACAAAAGCTGAACAATGAATTTTAAGCCCGAAACTACAGATAAATAGCGAACCAAAAGCTGATGTTTATTCCTTCAGCCAGCGATAGCAGCAAACCCAATGTAAGCAGCAGCCCTTCTGGTCTTTCCCTTGTGGTGTATTTGAAACCTAAAATCCTACTACAATATATTGGTGACAGGTTTTGCATTTAGAATATCGTACCATGTTTGGTGATATGCATTGGGAGTTTCATCAAGAATTTTATTTAGATGTGTGATTGAAATACTTATGTTGATGTTTTCTTCAATAAATTTAATAGTTTGCTTTAAATCTTCGATGCCGGTTTCAGTTGGGTTGGGAATAAAAACTGGATGAATTACCTCATAGCCATTCTCTTTATTTATCAGCTTTACATTAACAATTATTGACTTTAGGTTCTCTGGTTGTGAAATGTAGCACATTCCAATTGCAATATCATTATAAGCTTTTTGACTTTCTTTATCGAATTGCAGTGGTGTTGGATTAACAGGATATTCAGCTTCACCTTTTAATACTTGTCGAATTAGTTCGCCAGCTTTTGAAAAGACAAATTGATAACCAAAGTAAGTAAAGCAATATAAATAAGCTGACTTGAGCATGGCTTTTTGTACTGCCTCATTTATGGGTGTTGAGATAGTGACATCAATTTGCCAATCATTGCCCTTTCCTTCCCCAATAATCCACTCATCTAATGGTTTGATAACCTTTGCTTCATCTGTTTTTAAATGCAAAAGCCAATTTTGATTTTCAGTGCTTTCTAAATACCCTTTAAAGTTACCAACATCTTTAATTTTACTTCGCACCGCAACCTTTGTTGAAAGACCTTTTTTTTGCAAGCCCAAATGCTCAATGTGCTTTTTGATTTGGTGGTCATAACTATCACCCGCTTTATTGTTACATTCTTTGCAAACCCAAACTTTTTGTTTACCTCCAACACTTTCTGGTGGAAAATGGTCAAGCGTGAAATCGGAAGTTTTATATAGTACAGCTTTATCTTTAGAGTTTTGATTTTCAATTTTGACAACCCAAATAAGATTTTTAATACAGAGTGGGCATAAGTAAGCGACATGCTCTGGTATTAAATCTCCTTCTTTTAAAAACATCCATAGGTAATGGTTGCCAAAGTATTTTAAAGAAGTGTCGTAATAACTCTTAACGTGCTTTAAAAATATTTTTTGCCATTTAATTAGTTTCATTTTGATTTAAGTAATTGTCGGATGAAGTGGAGTAAGTGTTAGGGTTGCTGCTTACGAACAGGTATTGCCGATGGTGGGGGATTTGAAAAACGTTCGCCCTGGCAACCGAAGTTCATGATTTATTCAAAGATTAAAAATTTATTCTGATGCTCAAAAAGAGTTCCTTCCGACCGAGCCAAAGCTGATAGCGATATGCTGCCGATTGCTCCAACGTCCAGCCCCAATATTGGCAATACTCTTGTTAGCGGTAGTTTAGTCAACCTAATGTTTATTTATAGACTCAAATATCTTGTTTGCTGCCTCTTCAAGTCCACCTTGTGCAGTTTGGTCAGCTTCATTTGTCAAGATAACAATTCCCGTATTTAGTTCAGGATAAATAACACAATAGCTGGAAAAACCAAAAGTTCCTCCACTTTGCCAAATTTTTCTATTTCCGTCTGATACCTTTTTTTCTTGCCAATTAAGACCGATACCAAAGTCTTTAATATTTCCCCAAGTTATCTTGTGTGATAGCGCAACTATTTTATTGTTCTCGTTTAAATGAAATCTTACGTATTTCAACATATCAGCTACAGTTGAATAAATTCCTCCTGCGGCTTCAAGTTGTATAGGATTATAAGGCATAATATTTCCTTTGTTATTATATCCTTTTGCCAAATTTCCTAGTTCGTTCTTCGAATAGAAGGGGCTTGTGCTTTTCATACTTAAAGGAGCTGAAATATATTTTTCCAATAGCTTATCATAAGGCATTTTATATAATCTTTCTAAAATATAGCCAAGAAGCTGAGCGCCTGCATTCGAATAATGAAAATTAAACCCAGGAACAGTATCTAATTTTACTTTGTGCAAGTCTTCAAAAAAGTTTAGTCTTGAATATTGTTTTTGAATATGGCATATGGTAAATGGTAGTGAGTCATAATTGGCGTTCTGAAAGATTTCAGGTTTATTTGGAAGAAAGAACGGAAGCCCTGACATATGATTTATAAGATGAAATAGCCGTATCGGCTGCCCTTGATATTCTAAATTAGGATAACTACCGTCAATGTACTTACGAATATCATCGTCAATTTTGACTTTTTTGTCTAAAACTGCTTGTGCAAGCAAAGTTCCCGTAAATGTTTTAGTTATTGAACCAATTTCATAAATAGACTTATTAGATGGTAATTTTTGTTTTCCTTTTTCTAATGAGCCATAGTTGTAGGTATATATTTTACCATCTTTATAAACTCCAACAGAAAGTCCCACTCTTGAAGTGTCATTTATAAACGCGATGACAGCATTTTGAACAATTGTATCTATTCCAGTTCTCATTCGATTATCCGTAGGAATGCGTTCCTGAATAATTTGTGTCTTACCGGTAACTTGTTGCAGTAGACAAATGAAAATAAACAAAGATTTGGTCATAAGAAAATTATTGTTGGGTCAAACATACGATAACTTTCGTAGAATAAAAAAATCAACTCCTTGTTAAAGAAGATTTTTTAGATAAAGGATTTTTTTACTCCTTTGCAACATAGCATGGTCAAAAATTACCGCTAACACTTAGAAAAGTATCCGAAAAGCCCCCTTACAAAGCCCCGCATTAAAAATGACTCTGCGGGGCTTTGCGGTATACTTTTTCGTTGACCGATGTCGCCGTAAAGTTTGCTATTGGGTACAAAGTATCAGCCGGTTATTTTTTGCAGTGTTGATTTTAAAATAAATTCCATTCTCAAAAAATGTTCTTTCGATAATTCTAATGCATTCAACATCTTTTGAGGATTTAAAAATAGTATTTTTCTTTTGTTTTTGCACTTTATTCTTATTTAATCAACATAGCTTTCCTGTTATCCCGCAAATGCGTGATTGCCATTTTTCCATACAAAAATATCACCTGCAATTTGTTTTATCCATCATCCGCCGGTTGGCGGACAAGTTCTCCTTTCTTCCAGGGGAAAAATATTTTCACCAATACCAATGTTTTGCTTTTGCAGACAGGGCATTCATTCATATTAATGCCAAAGCGCTCCAGCATGCGTACCTGCAAAGGGATTTTTATTAGCCCTTTATGCAAAGGCAACTTCATTTTTTTGAGCACTTCGTTAATGCGTTGATGACGATTCCGGTTTGACAGGTAGCCGTAGGTTCTTATTTTGGTAAATCGTTCCGGTAAAATGTGTTGCTCAAAACGGCGGACAAATTCACCGGCCGTAAGCGTCATTTGTTTTTGGCTGCCTTCATCAGCATAATCTTTATAATTAAAAGTTACAGAACCCTCCTCATCATTAATGCTGCATATCCTGTGATTGCTGATGGCTACTTTATGCGTATATCTTCCAAGGTATTCAATCACTGCATGAGGGCCGCCAAAAGGCGCTTTGGCATATACTACCCAGTCTTTTTTGTAAAGCAAATTAAAGAGCGCTTTACTGTCTGTGTTTGCCGGCAGTATCACTTCTCCTTTTGTAATCAAATGCTGCAACCCTTGCAAAAATTTTGCCCTGTAAACGGTGCCCATGGCTTTTACCGGAAACAAAAAAAGCCATGTACTTTTTGTTGCTTCTTTCCAATCACTATCACCTGTAATTCCGCCACCGCTTACAATGCAGTGGATGTGTGGATGGAAACTTAACTGTTGCCCCCAGGTATGCAGCACACTGATAATCCCCGGTGTAGCTCCCAGGTATTTTTCATCTTTTGCGAAGGTGAGCAGCGTTTGGGCAGAAGCATCAAAGAGAAGTTTGAACAATATCTTACGATAACCCATCACCAGGCAATTCAGTTCGTGAGGCAAAGTAAATACTACGTGATAATATTTTACCGGAAGCAGTTCCTGCATGCGGGCTTCTATCCATTCCTGTTTTTTAATGGCTCCGCAGTTAGGGCAATGCCGGTCTCTGCAACTATGATACTGATATTTTATATGCCGGCATTCTTTGTTATCACATTGATAAACATGATAGCCAAGTGCTGCAGTACGGCAGGTTTTTATTCGCTGCATCACATTGGCGACATGAGTATTTTCATTGCATGGCAAATCATGTTTTTGTAACAGTTGTTGCACCGTTGCCCGCGGTGCTGTATAAGATAACATGATACATCATTTTAAATTTTGATTAATGATGTTATTATCTTTTGCCACCAGCAAGGCATCATAAGGATTTACAATCTCGTCTATGCGCCGGGAGGTAAGGTGCATGTACCTCATGGTAGTTTGCAGGTTGGTGTGGCCCAGCAGTTCTTTAATGGTGTATAGGCCTGTTCCGTTATCTAAAAGGTGAGTGGCAAAACTATGGCGTATGGTATGTATGGTGTAGTTCCTGCTTTCAAGCCCCACTTTTATTAATGCCTTTTGCATCAGGTGTTGTATGGAACGTACGCTATATCTCTTGCCAGGCCTGAATCCGTTGAAGAGATACTCTTTGGGTTTATAAATAAGATAGTAAGCTCTCAGTTCCAGCAGAACCTGCTGCGACATAATCGTAAAACGGTCTTTGGCTCCTTTGCCCTGAACTACTTTGATGCGCATGTTCTTTGAATCAATATCAGCTATTTTGCAATTGGCTATTTCGCTCACCCGCATACCAGTGCTGTACAGCAACATCAGAATAGTACGGTGCTTAATATTTTGCACACCATCAATGAGCTTCATAATTTCTTCTGTAGACATTACGGAAGGAAGTGTGGTGGAAGGGCGGGGATAAATGACAGTAGGGATTGCATAAGGGCGCTTGGCCACATGGCGCATAAAAAAGGAAATGCTTTGGGCGGCCATCCTGCATTTCACCCGGCTGCATCCAAGCGTTTTACTCAGGTACAGTAGATAACCCATGAGCATATCTTCTGTAAAATCCATCGGGTCAACGTCAGGATAATACACAAAAATAAACCGAAGTTCTGCCAGGTAATTGCGAATAGTGAGCGGGCTGTAATGGCCGATTGATAAATACTGATTAGTTTTTTCCAATGCCGCAACGGCTTGCGGGCTTAGTGATTTTTTTTTCCATGACTTGATAGTTTTTATGATTAAAAAATAAACTACAAGTTAAGGAAAGAGCCCAAACTCATGGCCTGGATAGGCGATGTTGGTTCAACACACAAATATATGTTATAAGATGCTACTTCCAAAAAAAACATGCACTGATAATCATCATTTTAGTATTATACTTTTTGTATTGTTGTTAGTACAATCCAATCAATAGTTTTTTTTAATTTGTTTGCTTTGTTACCATTCAATTCCGTCTTTCTTCCACAGATCATCAAAGGGGCTTACAATGTTTATTAATTGTTTTTTGCTCACATGAAGATAGCGTTCTGTGGTTCTGATATTGAAATGCCCGAGCAGGTCTTTTATATATCTAATGTCCGTTCCCTTATCCAGCAAATGTGTCGCAAAGCTATGCCGCAGGCTATGTATCCCCACCTCCTTTTTTATCCCTGCTTTCTTTTTAGCGTTTGCAAATATTTGCTGTACCGTTCTGGTAGGGTATGCTGCCGTGGTTTGTTCAGATTCAAACAAATATATCTTTGGCCGGGGCTTATAATCTAAAAGGTATTTTCTTAAAATATCTAATAGTATCGGGCTTAAATTTACATACCTGTCCTTTTTGCCTTTAGCACGTTCTATAAATATTTGTATTCTTTGGCTGTCAATATCTGCAATCTTTAAATGCACTACTTCGCTTACCCTTAATCCAGCGCTGTATGCTGTAAAGAGCATCGCTTTATGTTTTTTGTTGCTCAGAGCGTTAAATAATTTTCTTAATTCGTCTTCATTTAAAAGTTTAGGCAACAGTAAGGGTTTTTTCGGACGGGGTATTTCCCAAAAAAATTTTTCTCTTCCTAATACCTGTTCATAATAAAATTTTAATGCATTGATCTTTGAATGCATAGTATTTTCACTCAATTGCAATGTGGTATAGCAATATTGAAAATAATCTTTTAATCGTGAGGCAGTGAACTCTTTTGCTGGCTTCTTTTTCAGAGTATTCAAAAATTGTGTAAATTCATTAGTATAAGTTCTGATGGTGGATTGGCTATAGGCTTTTAGAGTAAGTTGCCGCGTGAATTGTTGCAGCGCCTCCCTGTTCTCTTTACTTATTGTATGAATTTGGTTTGGCGTAGCGACAATCTTTTTTATTTCTTTATGTACTACTTCTTTTGGAGCAATTGTTTTCTTTTCACTTGTCAATGCTTGCGCGGGATTATTTTTTTTCTTTTCTAAAAGATATTTTTTCAGTTGCCCCGTTTCCAGGATGGCTTTGCCTTTTAAAGTTTTTGCCAACTGTTCGTAATTTTGTTTCGTGCATAGTACATACCAACATTTATTGGTGCGGCTCCATCTGCCTCCTGCCTGCTTTTGTACCAACGATTGCAACAGCGCATTCTTCTCAAAATAAATACCAATGCAGTCGGTATTTTTATGGAACAATGGTTTTAAAATAATATTTTGCATTTACTTAGTTTTTAGCTGTTAGCCATTAGCTTTCAGCCTTTTGCTTTTTGCCTATTGCCTATTGCCCTCTTGCCTCTTGCCTCTTGCCTATTGCCTTCTGCCTCCTGCCTTTAGCTTTCAGCCTCTTGCCTCTTGCCTATTGCCTTCAGCCTCTTGCCTTTCACCTTCAGCTTTCTTCAACATTTTTCTTATCCAGCAATATCAACTGTTCCGCAACTATTTCAGTTACGTATTTTTTTTGCCCGTCTTTGTCTTCATATTGGCGGCTGCGCAATTTACCTTCTATATATAGGAGGCTGCCTTTATGGATATATTGATTGGCTAATGTAGCCAGGCCGCGCCATACTATTATAGTGTGCCATTCTGTATGCGATTGGGTTTCTCCATCTTTCAGGCGGTAGGTTTCCGTAGTGGCCATGCTGAATTTGGCTACGGGCGTTTCGTCCTTCAGTGTTTTATACTCCGGCACGTTGCCTGCGTTTCCTATTAAAGTTACTTTGTTTATTCCTCTCATTTTTTTGTTTTATTTTATTTTAAAAAACATTTTTTTTACCACGATCCTGCCTGGCGGTAGACAGGGGCACGAAGGTTTTTTCTGCAAAAAAATAAAAAAACTAAGCTTTCCTTTTCTGGCTGCGGGTGGGTTTGTACTCTTTGTGCCCCAGGCTGCCTTTAGCTCCTCTGCCAATGGTAATCAAACATAATTGAAAATATCAACAATCATTAAAAGGGGATGTATTTCAAATCCGGTAGCTATCGGATGCCGCCAGGGATTTTAAGGTTGCCACCCTTGAGGCAATTTGAAACTCACCTCTAAAATTAATTAGCGCAATTATCTTTTAATATAAATTGCGTACCATCGGCGGCAGGTAAAATAAAAAAAAATAAGAATCAGCAAGAGGGCAAGATTACGAATTGTACGCGGATTAAATTATAATATGGTGAGCGGCGATTATGAAATAACTGAAAAGGGAATTACCTATGCCATGCAATTAGAAGAGACAAGATTACTAAAAAACTATGACGGAAGCGCTGCTGAATGGTTTGCAGATTTAGATATCGAAACCAAAAAGAAAATAACAAGGACGGGGAATGTGCCACCCGCTAAAAATGATTTTTACCCGGACTTTTTCCCTGACGAGTAGGCCGCTGCCTTAGCCATGCTGAAATGATGCCTGGCTGGGAGCTAACTACATCAGCAGGCAACTGATATCTCCTTCCCCATTATTAATTGCAAAAACCTATAAGGTTTCAAAAACCTTATAGGTTTGGCTGATGCGCCGCTATCGGATGCCGCCAGGGATTTTAAGGTTGCCAACCCTGAATGGATTATAAGGTTGCCAACCTTTTAAAGGTTGGCAACCTTATGGCAATAAAGTACGGCAACTTAATGCTGAGGGGCAGCTTCTGCATCTTCTTTTGTGGCAACTTGATGTAAATGTGTGGCTCCTGCTGCAAAAGGGCTGCCCGCCCCTGCTTCTTGTGTGCCATCCTTTGTCAAAAGATGGGCATCTGCTGCTTCATGTGTGGCTTCCGCTTCTTAATGTGTGGCTTCTGCTGCTTAATCTGTGAAGTATTTTGCTTAAAGTTTGCCTCCGGTAAACAGGAAACCGGTTTTTTTTTTGCGTATGTCTTACAAATTATTTTTCAATTCTTACAAAATAGGGTAAAAGTGGCCATGCCTCAAATGTGGATTTTACTGATAATTCCGGGAGGTTTTACCCTTTATTATTTTATTTTTCATTTACAGGGTATCGTAAATACCCGTTTTTAAGAAGGCCTGCCGTTAAAAACAGCCCGCAGGAATTTAATTTAAAAAACCAAATTATCCAAGCGAAATGAGCCATCATGGCTCGCTTGCATGTTTGGATAATAATGGCTTTGTTTGTAAAACCGTTTTCAGAAAGCGGTAAAGCTTGCCGGGATGCAGCAATTTGCATTACGGATTTTTTTTTAACCAAAACAATTGTTCTATGACAAAAACATCAGATTTGTATGACGGTGTTGTGGCCAGGCCTTACAACTCCTGGTCTGACATCAAGTTTTCTGCAGAAATGCAGAAAGTGCAAACCTCTATGACGGGCAACATTTTGTTTCCCTCACCCGTGCCCACAATGAAAGTTTTCAGTGCGGCGGTAACAGATTATGTATCGCAACTGGCTAAGGCCGGTACCCGCGATGCTAACGCTGTAGCTGCCAAGAATGTGCGCCGCAAAAACCTTATTGCACTGGTTGTGCAACTGGGCTACTAACTGCTGTTTGTACAGTAAGGCCGCTTCATTTTTTTTGAGGCGGTCTTTTTTTGTGTTGGTGTGTTTGAATGAGATGGTTGTTATTGGCAGCTTACTAATATATTTTAATGTATTGATTTTCATAGTAAAGCGACAAATACTTTAGATTTTTATTTTGGGTTATGGTGATGATGGGTGATGGGTTTGGCATCAGGAATTTGTCAACGGGCTAAAGCCCATTGGTATAAAATCGTCCGTTCCTATGGAACTGGCATTCGTAGAGCCATAGGCTCGATTTATTTTGAAAGGATGGATTTAGTCCGTCCCATGATACTATGGAACTTGACTAGTCCTAAAAAAAGTTTACAGGTTAATAGATAAATCCTGCAATAGGTTTACCGGAATATTTTCATTTTTGTTTTCAAAAGTAGTTGGTTTTCTAAAATAATTTTTCCATAATCTTTGATGATTTATTTTTTG
>DATCFI010000315.1:0-30179 GCA_036509585.1 Hanamia sp.
GGCCGCTTTGTTGCCAGTGTTCGATCATCTCAAACATTTGGCGGCGTAATTCCGGATTGTTGCGCATGTTATTTTTTTTATCATGCAAAACTATTGGCTATTATATTTGTGGACAAGATGTGGTTGGACGGACGGATACGAAGATATTATCTTCTGAGGAATATCTTCAATCAAAGAGATTTGAATTAAAAAATATCGTGCAAACCTTTATTTCCATATTAAGAGGAATCAACGTGAGTGGGCAAAAGAAAATTCTGATGACAGAATTAAAAGCGTTGTATGAAAGCCTGAAATTCAGCGATGTGAATACTTATATCCAAAGTGGGAACGTTTCTTTTAAAACAAAGGAAAAACTCTCTGACATTCAAATTGCAGTGAAAATTGAAAAAGCGATTTATAAAAAATATGCTTTTGAAGTACCGGTTATTATTAGAAATGAAGACGAATTGAAAAAAATAATTTCTTCCAATCCATTTTTAAAAGGAAAAGGTATAGACATAAAAAAGTTACATGTCACTTTTCTTTCTCAAATACCGGGCGATGCAGAAATTAAAAATATTTCCGAAGTTGATTATTCACCAGATCGATTCGCTATTCATGGTAAAGAAATTTACCTGCATATTCCTGAGAGCTACGGCGAAACAAAATTGTCTAACAATTTTTTTGAAAAAAAACTAAAAGTAAAAGCAACTACCAGGAATTGGAAAACGGTGAATAAATTATTGGAAATGGTTTCACAGTAAATAGACAAATAAGTTAGATTCCTATTTTCATCAAACACATCATCTCGTACTGGGCACGATGCCATAAAAGACAACAAAAAAAATTATCGCAAATTATTAATAACAATATCCTGTGCGCCCGAAATTCTTTTCATTAGTTCGGACGCATTTTCAGCCATCTTGCTTTTGTTTTCGATAATTTTTCCCACTTTATTATCAGTATTTTGTCCTGGATTATTTTTGCGACTGTTGATGACAATGTTTTTCAAATCTTCATCTGCGTCTTTACTTGCCTGCACCATGATCAACACGCCGATGGCTTCTATGTCTTGTCGCGTAGCGCTTTTTAAGAGCTGATTTTTGCTTAAGACTTCACAAACGCTGTCAATATTTATTGTCTTTCCTTTTAAAGCATTTGCATTTTTATCGATAAATTTTTTAATCTCTGGTTTAATACTCGGCATCGCTTTTGAGTAGAAAGTATTGGCTTCCTGGGGCATCACGGTATTTACTTGTGCAATTGAGCCAATAGAAAGAAAAGAAAAAAGAATGGGTAATAAATTTTTCATAAATAAGATTTAGGTTAAAAATTTATTTTTAAACAAGGTCAGCAATCAATAAAACGCTTGAAAGTATTTAATTATTGAAATCTCAATAATGTATTTATTAACAATTCTATGATTGAAGTATAAAAGATATTTGTTTCCTTGCGAGTATCAGCAGTTTGTGGATCAGTATGTGATGAATATTTTTTAAATTTCTGTCTATAAAATTTGTAAAAAAGCCATTTAATAATACCCTTATTTTTAATATCTTAAAACATTCTCAATGAATAGTAATCCTAGATTAAAAGGCCAAAGCGCATTAGTAACCGGTGCTAACAGCGGAATAGGCCTTGCTGTAGCAGTTGCACTGGCAAACGACGGGGCCAATGTAGTTGTCAATTATGTAACGCATCCCGAAACGGCGGACGCGGTGGTAAAACAAATAGAAGACAACGGCGGAAACGCAATCGCAATAAAAGCAGACGTAAGCAACGAAGATGAGGTGCAATTCATGTTTCAGCAAATGATCGCAAAATATGGCACCATAGATATTTTGGTTAATAATGCAGGCTTACAAAAAGATTCACCGTTGGAAAGTATGAGCCTTCCCGATTGGCAATTGGTGATTAATGTAAACCTGACCGGCCAATTTTTATGCGCACGTGAAGCTGTAAAAGAGTTTTTGAGAAGAGGAATCGTTGCTGAAAGAAGTTGCGCATTGGGAAAAATAATTTGCATGAGCAGCGTACACCAGGTAATTCCCTGGGCGGGCCACGTAAATTACGCATCTAGTAAAGGTGGGATAGAAATGATGATGAAAAGCATGGCACAGGAATTGGCTCCGAAAAAAATACGGGTAAATTCTATTGGGCCCGGCGCTATTCAGACGCCTATTAATAAGTCGGCGTGGAGCACGCCTGAAGAATTAAACAAATTACTCACGCTGATCCCTTATGGACGCATCGGACAACCAGAAGATATTGGCAAAGTAGCCGTGTGGTTGGCAAGCGATGAATCAGATTATCTCAGCGGCACTACCATTTTTGCAGATGGCGGCATGTTATTGTACCCGGGATTTTCTACGAATGGATAGGAATTGTCCTCCTGAGCTTGTCGAAGGAAGGAATAGTAAATAACAACTAATTAAGAAGGAAGGAAAAGGCCAGCAAATGATAAATCTTGACAATGCAGAAATAAAAAGGTTGGAAGCGAATGCAACCAAAGAAGTGCCATTGGCAAAATGGGGGCCATACCTTAGTGAGCGTCAGTGGGCAACCGTTAGGGAAGACTATAGCGAAAAAGGCGACGCATGGAACTATTTCCCTCACGACCATGCCCGAAGCCGCGTCTATCGTTGGGGAGAGGACGGCCTTGGAGGGATATCGGACATTGATCAACAACTGTGTTTTGCGATCGCTTTATGGAATGGCAAAGACCCTATTTTAAAGGAAAGATTGTTCGGTCTGGGAAACGAGGAAGGAAATCATGGCGAAGATGTGAAGGAATTGTATTATTATCTTGATAATCTTCCTTCGCACTATTACATGAAATATTTATATAAATACCCGCAGGAAGCATATCCTTATCTTGACCTGATTAATACCAATAAAAGCAGGAGCAAACAAGATCCCGAATATGAAATTTTGGATACCGGTGTTTTTAAAGACGACAAGTATTTTGATGTGTATGTAGAATATGCAAAAAATGATGATGAAGACATTTTTATAAAAATAGAGATTGTAAATCGTGGGAATGCCAAAGCGTCCATATCAGTTTTGCCAACTTTGTGGTTTTACAATTACTGGCAATATGCCGGAGAAGAAAGTAAGCCCAATATTAGTTTTATAAACGCTCAATCAGTTAAAGCAACCCACCAAAAGATCGGCGATTATTTTCTTTATTTTCAAAAGACAAATGATGTTCTTTTCACGGAAAACGAAACCAATTTTGAAAGGCTTTTCCAAAGACCCAATAAAAGTGAATTTGTAAAAGATGCTTTTCACGATGCCGTCATCGGCGGCAAAAATTTTGAGAAACTAAAGGAGAAAAAGCAAGGCACCAAATGCGCTCCGCTTTATCAATTGGAAATAGATCCGAAGCAATCTCAATGCATTTTTTTACGGCTTACTAACAAAGAATCAAATGATTCTTTCCCGCATAATTTTGAACAAATTTTTGCTATCAGGAAAAAGGACACGGATGATTTTTACGGCGCTATTCACCCTCAATCATGTACGGACGATCAAAAAAATATTCAACGACAGGCCTTTTCAGGAATGCTTTGGAATAAGCAGTTTTATCATTACGACGTTGACAGGTGGCTTAATACAAGTGATGGAATAACACCCGTATCTGAGGAACGAAGAAACGGTCGCAACCATCGTTGGAGGTATTTAAAAAACCAGGACATTTTGTCCATGCCTGATAACTGGGAATATCCGTGGTATGCCGCATGGGATAGCGCTTTCCACTGTATTACGCTGGCTATTATTGATCCGGTATTTGCCAAGCATCAACTGACATTGCTGATGCGTGAGTGGTACATGGATCCGCAGGGCCAACTGCCGGCATACGAATGGAATTTTAGTGACGTGAATCCTCCTGTACACGCATTTGCCGCATTGCAGATTTATAAAACAGAACAAGAATTATACGGGAAAAGCGACATGGTTTTTCTGAAAAGTATTTTCCAAAAACTCATCATCAATTTTACCTGGTGGATCAATAGGAAAGACGCAGACGGCAATAGTATTTTTGAAGGAGGTTTCCTGGGCCTTGATAACATCGGGCTTTTTAACCGAAGTATGATAATGCCCGGGAATATGCTACTGGAGCAGGCTGACGGCACCAGTTGGATGGGAATGTACGCATTGGATATGATGAATATTGCACTGACGATAGCAATGGATGACCCTGGATTTGAAGATACGGCTACCAAATTCTATGAGCATTTTGTAATCATTGCAGATGCGCTCAATGAATTAGGACTCTGGAATGAAGAAGATAAATTTTTCTACGATGTACTTTCATTGAACAAATCAGATGCCTTCCCATTAAAGATTCGTTCGCTGGTTGGGCTTTCATCTATGTTTGCAGTCACTGTTATTGACAAAGACGTTCTTGATAGACTGCCTGACTTTACAAAACGGATGAAATGGTTTCAGCAATATCGGCGGTCTGGAAATTTATATTTACCGAGCCAGGAAAAAAGCGATACGGAAAGTCTTTTACTCTCGCTCATCGACAAAGAACGGCTACAAGATTTGTGTGAAAAATTATTAGATGAATCAGAATTTCTTTCAAATGGTGGCATAAGAGCGTTGTCAAAATTTTACCAAAAAAATCCCTATTCTGTAAATTTAGGTGGCACTACCCATTCCATAGCGTATGATCCTGGAGATTCAACTTCAGGAATGTTTGGCGGCAATTCTAATTGGCGTGGACCGGTTTGGATGCCGGTCAACTATCTTTTTATAAACGCGTTTAATACATTTGGATCTTTTTTTGGTGATGATGTAAAAGTAGAATGCCCTGTGGGTTCAGGCAAATACCTGAATTTCATGGAAGTCGGAAAAGAAATTACGCTTAGGTTATTGCATATTTTTGAAAAGAACGATCAGAACGAAAGAGTGACTTATGGTGATTATAACTGGTTTTACAAGAAAGAAGAGAATAAAGATCTCCTTCTCTTTCATGAATATTTCCATGGAGATACCTTGCGCGGATTGGGAGCAAGCCACCAAACCGGCTGGACCGGATTGATTGCTAATTTGATTCTTGAACTAAATGAGGGAGAATAGAAATCCTGGCTATTTGTTGTTTTACTGGTAGCGGTCGGTACGCCTGGCGTCAGACCACGACTATCGTTTAAGGCATTTTTATAAAACTCTTTCCGAGCCGAAGACAGACTTACCTCCATATCGGCAACGCCGACCTTCGATGCTGACCACTAAATTAATTTCAATAATGCCACGCACTCTATGTGATGCGTATGCGGAAACATATCCACCGGCTGTATTTTTTGAACAGCGTATTTCTCGCTAAGCAATTGAATATCCCGTGCCTGCGTGGCCACATTGCAACTTACATAAACTATTTTGGGTGATTGAATTTCTAATAATTTAGTGATTAATTTATTGTGAAGCCCTGCCCTCGGCGGATCCACGATTACCACATCCGGCCTGCCATGCATTTCGAAAAAATCATTATCGCAAATTTCTATCACATCGCCCGAAAAAAACGCCATATCGCTGAGATTATTAAGCTGTGCATTTGCTTTGGCATCAACTATTGCTTCTTCAATCATCTCCACACCAATAATTTTTTTGGCTTCCTTACTCAAAAAAATCCCGATGCTTCCTGTACCACAATAAAGATCATAGATAATTTCATGGCCTGTAAGTTCCGCAAAATCTTTTGCAACATTGTATAAAACTTCTGCCTGATTTGTGTTGGTTTGGAAAAACGATTTGGGAGAAATCTTAAAATAATAATCGCCCAACTTTTCTGTTACATAACCTTTTCCATAATAAGTTACAGGTTCAAGTTCGTTCAAACTATCATTCCATTTTGGATTAATTGTATAAACCAACGTGCTAATTTCCGGAACTATTTCTAAAAGATGATTTAAGATATTTTCTCTCATTTCTTTGTCTTCATGTCCAAAAACAAGATTTAACATCAGTTCGCCGGTAGTGCAATTCCTAATGAGAATATTTCTTAAAAATCCCGTATGCTCTTTGAGATCGTAATAGCTATAATTATTTTTTTGTGCAAATTCTCTCAAGCCATTCCGTATCCTGTTGTTCACTTCATCCATTAGCCAACATTCCGTTATCTCAATGATCTTATCATACAAACGGGGAACATGGTATCCAAGTGCTCCGCCGGGCCATTGCTCTTCTCCCAAATCTCTTAATTGATCACTGGTTAAATATTTTTTATTGCTGAAAGTAAACTCCAGTTTGTTTCTGTAATGAATTGTTTTTGCAGAGCCTAAAATCGGCATAACCGGAACGTCCTCTACTTTTCCTATTCTTTTAATAATGTCACGGACTTCCTGTTCTTTATATTCCAATTGCTTTTCATAAGGAAGCATTTGCCATTTGCATCCACCGCAAATTCCAAAGTGAACACAAAAAGGTTGCACCCTGTCAGTGCTGTACTCTTTTATTTTAGAAGCTTTTCCTGAGGCCCAGTCTTTTTTATTTTTTGTTATCAGCACATCCACTACATCTCCGGGTACTGCGCCTTCAATAAAAATCACTTTACCATCAATACGCGTAAGCGCTTTACCCTCGGCAGCGTATCCCGTTACCGTAACATTTTCTAAAACAAGTTTTTTCCTTTTCACGAACGCAAAAATAGTGGATGTTCCGTTCGATTCAGGAAGCAATTAAAATGTTAAGGATTTTGCAGCATCTTTGTTTACAATTCAAATTCAATATTTTTGTTCTTTATCCCTCGAACCAATGAAATTATTTTTTATTAGCCTGCTATCCCTGTTTGCGTTTTCATCGTTAAATGCCCAGGGTTTCAAAGTAACCCTTCACACTCCAGATTATAAAAGCGGTCTTGCTTATCTTACCTATTATTATGGGAAAAGCATGAATGTTCAGGACTCTGCGATCGTTAATTCGAATGGAATTGCCATATTCCAGGGAAAAGATAAATTGACTCCCGGAGTTTATTCAATCGTGTTCCCCGGTAAAAATAAATTGTATGACTTTTTGGTTGACAAAGGCCAGGATATTACTATTAAAGCAGATACTACGGATCTCATCGATAAAACAACAGTGACCGGCTCACCTGAAAATGATCTCTTTCAGCAATATCAAAAATATGTTGGATCCAAAGGACCATCTTTGCAAAAAGAACTGGAGGCATACAAAACTTCGAGAACTAAAGCAGACAGTACGCTTCATGAAAAAAAATACAAAGGACTGAATGAGGAATTAATTGACTATCGTGACAAAATAGTAAAAGAACATCCCGAATCAATGTTGGCGGCGTTACTTGACGGCATGAAGGAACCAAAAGTTGAAAATCCGCATCCTGTAACCCGGCAAGATTCGCTGGCAAATTATCAAAATTATAAGAAGCATTATTGGGATGGCATTACGTTTATGGATGATCGTATCATTCGTACGCCTTTCTTCTTACCAAAACTCCAACAGTATTTCGAAAATGTGGTTTCGCCCGTTCCGGATTCTGTAATTAAAGAATCGGATTATTTATTGCTATTGGCAAGGTCGGCTCCCAAGATGTATAAATTTTTGCTGAACTGGCTTACCGATGAATATATGTATCCAAAATATATGGGGCAGGATGCCGTATTTGTTCATCTCTTTGAAAAATATCATTCCAAAGGCCTTTCCCCATGGCTGAATGAAAAACAAATGACAGCGGTTTCAAACAGGGCATATATGCTGATGTCTAATCTGATTGGCGACCCGGCTGCAAATCTCGAAATGGTTGATTCCAATGGGATTGCTAAGCCGTTATACAATATCAAAGCCGAATATACCGTTGTTTGCTTTTGGGATCCTACGTGTGGACATTGCCGTGTACAGGTTCCAAGGTTTGATTCAATTTATACCGCGAAATGGAAAAAGGAGGGAGTAAAAATGTACGGTGTACTTACCGAAACCAAAGATTTTGATCAATGGAAACAGTTTATTAGGGAACATCATTTGGGCGGATGGACAAATGTATATGAAACAGAGGCACAGAGAAAAATTGTGGAGGACGCTAAAAAGCCATCCTATAAGCAATTGTACGATGTAACGCAAACACCCACTTTATACCTGTTAGACAAAGACAAAAAGATCATTGCCAAAAAATTAACGATGGAACAATTGGATGATCTCCTGGACGTAAAGATAAAAAGCCAGAGTTCCAAAGCACTTAAATAATTTGCAGTAAACCAAGATCCTGATAGCGGACTATAATTCATATTTAATGAAAAAACCGATTCTCCTTTGTTTGTTCACTTTTTTAATATCCTTTTCTTTCGGACAAACGCTTTTCACTTATGGCAATCATTCGGTAAGTAAGTCTGAATTTTTAAATGCGTATAATAAAAACAAAACTTCTAACGCTGACAGCTCGCAGGCGATGCGCGATTATCTTGATCTGTATATAAAATTCAAATTAAAAGTGCAGGCCGCAAAAGACATGCGTCTGGATACGCTTCCATCGCTAAAGGCAGACCTTCAAAATTACAGAAGCGAGGCTCAACGCACTTACCTGATAGACCAGAACGAAGCGAACACGCTGGTTGATGAAGCTTTTAATCGCAGTCAGAAAGATATTCATGCGCTTTGTTATTTTGTACCAGGGGCTTCGGATACCTCCACGTCTTATAAAAAAATCTATGAAGTCTATCGGCAAATAAAAAACGGTGACAGGCGCGATTCAGCAGTCCTCGCAGAAGTGAATGCAAATGTACCCAATGTGGAAAAATCAGATTTAGGTTATATAACTGTCTTTACGTTACCATACTGGTTTGAAAATGTTATTTATAGTTTAAAGCCAGGCCAGGCAAGCATCCCCTATCAAACTAAAAAAGGATGGTACGTTTTCAAAAATATCGGCGAGCGGCATGCAGTGGGAAAAATAACACTTTCCCAGATTTTATTTGCCGTGCCAGACGGCTTTATTATTCCCAGGCAGAAAACAAAAGAATTAGCAGACTCTGTTTACAATGTATTGGTCAATGGAGGCGATTTTGCCGCATTGGCCAAGCAATTCAGCGACGACCAAACTACCTTTATCAACGGCGGCTCAATGCCTGAATTTGGTACGGCTAAATACGATTCAGTGTTTGAGAATCAAGCTTTCATGCTTAAAAAAAACGGAGAAATTTCACGGCCATTCGAAACTGCGTTTGGTTTTCATATTATTAAACGCGATTCCGCCAATCCGGTTCCTGCGACAAAAAATGATGTGGCATTTATGAAAGACTTAAAAGAAGAGGTCTTTGCCGATAGTCGAATTAATATAGCAAAACAAAAATTTATTAAAGAAATATTGCCTAAAATCGGTTATCAAAAAATGCCCATAAATGAAAACGATCTTTGGCAATTAACTGATAGTTCTTTAATAGCGAATAAAAATGTGACTGTGGGCGATGCGCATGAAAATACTATCTTATTTACATTTAATAATAAAGTGAAGATAAGAGCGCGCGATTGGATTCTTTACCTGAGAAATAACCTGAAAGATTCTCCCGCAAAGATGCATGACCAGTACCCGGCGCTATTTTCCCAATTTACTGATGCATCTGCCGAAAACAACTATGCCTCCAGGCTGGAAGATTTTAATCCCGCTTTCAAACATCAAATGGAGGAATTTAAAGATGGTAATATGCTTTTTGAAGTGATGCAACTAAAGGTCTGGAACAAAGCCGCAGAAGATAGCGTCGGGCTTCATCAATATTATAATCAACATAAAGAAAAATATTTCTGGAATTCCAGCGCTGAGGCTGTTATATTCTCATGTTCGAACCAGGCTGCTGCCGATAGTAGCATAAAACAATTAAGAAGCAGAAAGACCTGGAAAGAAATAGTAAGCGAAAATTCTACACAAGTTCATGTCGATTCAGGCAGATATGAGTTGGGACAAATACCTGTAGTTGACAGAACCAATTTCACAGCGAGTATGATTACTTTACCTGTGATCAATAAAGGTGATGGCAGCGCTACATTTGCTAAAATAATCAAATTATATCCTGCACATCAACAAAGGGATTTTGAAGATGCAAGAGGAATGGTAATTAATGATTATCAAAATTTCCTTGAGAAAGAATGGTTGGCCCAACTTCGAAAAAAATATCCCGTAAAAGTGGATGAAAAAGTTTTCAGGGATTATTAAAGTGAATATTAGAATCGTCTTAGCTCTGTCATATTCTTCTTTCAACAATGCTTTTAGCAAATAATTTAGATTTAGATATCCGTCATTTGTATCGCAATTGAAACAACTTGTTTTACAAAAACTGCCCTTTTAAAATCCTAAAAGATTTATGAAAAAAATATTGGCTATTGTATGTAGTACTATATTATTTACAACAGCAAAATCCCAAATTTATGTGCAGGCGGGTGTAAACCTTTCTAATATGACCACGAGCCAGCCAAGCCAAACACAGAAAAATTTTTCGCTCACTACTTTAAATGTCGGCGTTTTAGATCGGTTCAATATTAAAGGACCGTTATCCTTCGAAACTGGTTTGTTACTGGAGGGAAAAGGCTCAAAAGTGAGAATAAATATTTCTGAGGAAGATTCATACACAGCAAGTTTTAGTCCCTTTTATCTTGAAGTGCCTGCTAATTTAGTTTATCAGTTTACCTTCCCAAAAAAGATGAAATTATTTATTGACGTGGGACCTTACATCGCTATGGGCATTTTTGGACAAACAAAATCGACCGGGAATATTGGAGGCGTTGATTTTAGTAATACCAGCAATATCGACTTCTCAAATACCAATACTAATGGTGATGACATAGCCTATTCAAATGCTAATAGATTGGATTATGGTATCAACGTAGGGGCCGGATTAGATTTCAGAACCGTGCTAATTAAAGTGGATTATGGAATGGGGCTTGCCCAGGTTAATGTTAATCAAATAGACCAAGCTTCAAATGATAACAATAAATATCGCATCTTCAGTATTTCATTAGGAATTCCCTTCAAATTATAAGATATGACCGATATGATGAGCCGCAAGAGTTAATATCGAATATTTTTTGAGCAAAAAACAAAATCAGGCTGTTGGCAATATTGCCGGCAGCCTTTTTTTTATTGCTTAAACAATTTCCTTTGCCACATTCACAATTACATGAGGCTTGCCCAGGGTATAATAATGCAATACAGGAACACCTGCTTTTTTTAATTCACGAGATTGTTGCAGCAGCCATTCAGTGCCGACAATCTCTACTTCGGCGTCCGTTTTACATTTGATGATCTCATTACTCAGTTCGGTAGGAATATCCACATGAAACGTACGAGGCAAAACAGTTAGTTGCTTTTTGGAAGTGATCGGCTTTAAACCTGGGATAATAGGAATTTGTATTCCCATGTCCCGGCAGTCTTTTACAAATTCAAAATATTTTTTATTGTCAAAAAACATTTGCGTGGTGATATAGTCTGCTCCCGCGTCTACCTTCATTTTCAAATGCCGGAGGTCGCTCTGCAGGTTAGGCGCTTCAAAATGTTTTTCAGGATAACCCGCAACCCCAATACAGAATTGAGTTTTATATCCGTCTCTGATATCATCTTCGAGATAAATTCCGTGATTCAGATTTACCGTTTGCTTCAAAAGATCAATTGCATATGAGTGGCCATCATTTTCCGGTTCAAATACAGCTTCATTCTTTGCTGCGTCGCCTCTCAGCAATAACACGTTATCAACTCCGAGGAAGGCAAGATCAATCAAAGCATTTTCAGTTTCCTGCAAATTAAACCCACCACAAATCAAATGCGGTACTGCATCTATTTTATAGTGATTCATAATAGCCGCGCAAATCCCCACGGTACCCGGCCGCTTGCGTATTTCTACTTTTTCAAACGAACCATCCGCGCGCTTCTTAAATACCTGCTCGCTTCTGTGATAGGTAACGTTAACAAAGGCTGGATTAAATTCCATTAAAGGGTCCAAATGATTGTAAATAGATTCAATCGTTTTTCCTTTTAACGGAGGAAGAATTTCAAATGAGATGGCGGTTCCTCCATTTGCTTTTTTAATATGTTCGGTAACTTTCATTTTTATAAAATAGGTGCAAACTTAAGCGGTAAATGCAATAGTGCAAAGAAATGGAAATGTATTGAGATATTCATGCCCCGGTGAATCAATGAATAAAGAATGCAAGGATACCAGTCGCGATCAAAGTGATGCCTGTGATGATGCCGGCATTATGCTCCAAAGAATGCCAGTTGAGTTTTAATATTCCGAGATATGCCAGTCGCACAAGTATTACCATCCCCAAGGTGGTAATTATTAAATACAATGCGGCGATAAACCAAATAAGCCATTTGGCCTGCGCTCCGGCTAGTAGAAAATAGGCTTCTATTTCCATGCATGGCGAAAGGAACATGGCCAACACCAACGCCGCAATAATTTTTTTCTTTGACATCTTCTTTTTAATTCCATCATCAATATGAAAATGCTTATGGTGATGATGGCGATAAATAAAAAATATCCCTAATAAAATTAAAATTACCGGTGCTATAAAATGAGTAAAATATTCTATCCTGCCTGATAATGTAGCGCCGAGGTATCCAAGAATAAAACCTAAGATTACTGTACTCAACCCATGCGCTATTGCCGCAATAAAAGTTACTTCCGTTACTTCACTCAAGGGCCATTTCTCCTTTCTTCCAATCGCGATAATGGGTAGCCAGTGATTAGGAATAGTGGCGTGCAATAAACTTAAAATAATACTACCAATGATAATACTGAACATGAATGGAATTTATACCCAATGAACCAAAAATAACTTTTTGAGCAAAGAAAGGTTGCAAGATAGTTTTCAGTTATTTATTTTCTGCTATTTTTTTTCGTAACCCAGCCTCGTTCATTCCCCTGTTATTTTTCTTTTGATTTAAATTTTTTCCAACGAGGTGTTGAATCAAACCAACACCAATGATTGAATAGTGTCGATTCACTGCTCAGCAATTCAATGGTAGCGCTTAAACTACAGAGGAACATGCGCTCACTGAAAAACACACCAGTGTAGTGATATGCTTTCATAATATTAGAGAAAGAATTAGAGAAAACTCATCAGCGATTTTGCGGCACAATTCAAAAATTGCACCCTTTTAACTCCGAAATCAAAACCGAAAAACAGCCAGCACGTAAACAATCACCAGCATGCTTAGCTCACTGATATGAAACCAGGTCATGTTTTTTTCACTTGTGCTATTTCTACTTTTACATTTTCTCCATTTACCAAACGTGGAACCAGCATAAGTAGTTTTGCTCCATTGGGTTTTGCGATCAACGTGCCGTTAAGAACAAGGGCTACCACAAAAATCATCTTCACAATAAACCACCATTGACCCGCAACAACCCACCCCAACGCTTCGAACATCATGAGGCCGCTGACGAGCATCAATAAAGTACCCACCTGTATGATGACAGGGTATTGCGACATTAACGGCCCGAGCACATGAACTTTTTCAGGTGATTCACGAACGTTTTTCCAAATATATTTTTCCAACAGAAGCCCACCGATAGAACCTCCGGCAATACAAGTGATACCAACAATATGAATAAAAAGTGCGGTAGGAAATAAATAATTCACAGCTATATTTTGGTTTAGAATTTTACTTTTTGAAAATCAAAACTACGAAGCTTAGACTTTGTGTCAAAAATATTTTACATTTTGCCGGGCATAATTTTATTTTTCGAAACAAATAATTTCTCTCCCTGCACCTATTTCTCCAACTGCATCTGCATTCTCTTCACTCGCTCTTCCAGTTTTTCTGAAGAAAGGTCTTCGCGCATGCTATCTACTTTTATCGGGAAACAAAATGGTGTTAACCGCTTGGGGAAAGTGATAATAATTTTTCCTTTTTGAATTCTTTCCAACATATCGCGCAGTCGTTGTTCTTCCATTTGCTGCTCCATCACTTCGTTGTAAGCTTGTCGCAATAAGAGATTATTAGGTTCATATTCTGAAAACACATTGAATAATAAGGAAGCCGAAGATTGGAGGTGCCGCGCTTTTTTTTGTTCACCGGGAAAGCCTTGGAATATCAATCCGCCAATCACGGCGATATCACGAAATTTTCTTTTCGCCATTTCAACGCTGTTCACGCTCCGCTGAATATCCTCAAATAAATTGTCAGGAGAAAAAAGAGTGTAGGCATTACTGTCATCTAACGGAATTGGCTGGTCGCTCAGTAATTCAAAACCATAGTCATTCATCGCAAATGAAAACGTGATTGGGGTAATTAAACTGATCCGATACGCCAAAATTGCTGCCATCGCTTCATGCACCAATCTTCCTTCAAACGGAAAAACGAAAAGATGAAAACCATCTTTGGTTTCAATGTGTTCAATTAATAATTCATTTTGTTTCGGAATGTGAGAAAGGTATTGCTGTAATTCAAAGAGCGGTTTTAAAATTTCCAATTCGGGTTCATTCTTCTTTCTTAATTTTTCATTCTTGACATCCAGCCCTGCCTCATCAAATTTCTTCCTCAGCATAAAACCCAAATTCGCTGAAAGCGGCATTCTACCTCCCTGCCAGCTCGGTATCCTGGATTTTTTTGCATTTGATTTTCTTACAATACAGGTCATGTCTTTTATCATCACAAATTCCAATGTTCTTCCAGCCAACGTAAATACATCACCGGGTTGCATTCCTGCAATAAACCATTCTTCAATAACGCCTACATAACCACCTCCCATAAATTTCACTTTCATCATCGGGTCGCTCACAATCGTGCCAATATGCATGCGGTGCCGCATCGCGATTCTTCTATTGTTTATTTTATAAAGCCCATCAATAATTTCTATTTTTTTATAATCATCATACTGCTGCAACGCAACTCCACCGGCGGTTACAAAATGTAAGATTTGGAGCCACTCATCTTTGGTAATATCCCTGTAACAAAATGTTGACCTGATTTCTTTGAATATATTATCAGGATAAAAACCATCGGAAATAGCAAGCGTACTCAGGTATTGAATGAGCACATCGAAACATAATATTCGTGGCTCGCGGCTTTCAATTAATTTTATTTTGGTGGCTTCTTTTAACGCGGCGGCTTCTATTAATTCCAAAGAATGCGTCGGCAAAAAATAAATTTTACTTACTTCTCCAGGACGATGGCCACTTCTTCCGGCTCTCTGTAAAAATCGCGCAACACCTTTCGGCGACCCAACTTGTATCACCGTTTCTACCGGGCGAAAATCTACGCCAAGGTCAAGGCTGGCTGTGCAAACAACGGCTTTTAAATTTCCCGTGTGCAAATTTTCTTCCACCCAAAAACGCAACTCTTGTTCTATACTTCCGTGATGCAATGCAATAGAACCAGCTAAATCCGGGCAAGCGTTAAGCAAGGCCTGGTACCACATTTCACTCATTCCGCGCGTATTGATGAAGATGAGTGTTGTTTTACTTTCAAGAATAATTGGAATCACTTTATCAACCAATTTAATTCCCAAATGTCCCGCCCATGGATATTTCTCAATCTCATCCGGAAAAATAGATTCGATATCAATCGGCTTATCAATATTTGCTGTAACTGTTACGGAATCTTTTTCAATCAATCCAAATTGTGAAAGAGAAGAAAGTAGTACGTCCTGCGCCTGCTGCAAGTTTCCTATCGTTGCGCTTATCCCCCAAACGTTTAAAGAAGAATTAGAATTAGGGTTATTTGTTAGTTTACTGTCTTGCACCCTTTGACCTATAATCCTTGACAACGCCAGTTCCACCTGCACACCACGTTTGCTTCCCAGCAATTCATGCCATTCATCAACGGCAATTATTTTTAATGTCTGAAAAACATCCGGATAATTTTTTTGTGCTAATAAAAGATGCAGGCTTTCAGGGGTGATAATAAGAACTTCCGGTACATTTCTTTTTTGTTTTGCCCTTTCCCTCATGCTCGTGTCGCCATTGCGAATGCCTATTTGCCAACTCATTCCTAACTCTCCAATTACCTCTTCCATGGCGCGGCCAATGTCTTTTGCAAGCGCCCGCAAAGGCGTTATCCATAGAAGTTGTAGGCCATTTTTATTTTTTGTTTTATAATTATCAGGATGTTTATTGATAAAAGAAATAATTGCTCCCAAAAAAACAGAAAACGTTTTACCGCAACCTGTTGGCGCATTTACCAAACCTGATTTATTTTGAATAATATGCTGCCACGTTTCTTCCTGGAACGCAAATGGAATAAAATCTTTGGCGGTGAGCCACTGATTTATTATTTGGAAACCTTTGGTATTTTTTAATTTCAAAATTATTGAGATGAATTACACGAATTAAAACTAATTACACGAATTTTTAAACCTTTCTAAATTTTTCTAAAAAAAGGATTGCGACTACCAACTAAGAACTACGAACTACTTCCCATACATTTTCAGCATCTCTTGCAAATCATCCATTGTATTAATATCCTCTACCGTTTTATCTTTTCTCCACCTGCTCATTCTTGGGAAACGCAATGCCACTCCACTTTTATGACGATTGCTCGCGGCAATTCCTTCAAAAGCAATTTCAAAAACCAGTTCAGGCTTAACGGTTCGCACCGATCCAAATTTTTCGATAGAATTTCGTTTTACAAAATTGTCTATCTGTCCAAATTCCTTATCGGTTAATCCTGAATAGGCTTTGGTAAATGTTACCAATTTATCTCCGTCTTTGACAGCAAAGGTATAGTCTGTATAAAGGTTGCTTCTTCTTCCACTTCCTTTTTGCGCATAAACCATTACGCAATCTATTGTGAGCGGGTCTATTTTCCATTTCCACCAATCGCCTCGTTTTCTTCCTACTTTATAATCGGAATTTTTTCTTTTCAACATAATTCCTTCGCTGTTCATTTCGCGTGATTTTTTTCTGAGATCCGCGAGTTCATTCCATGAATTAGAATGGATGATTTCAGAAATTTGTATCGCATTATTTTTTATAGGCGTGATAATTTCTTCTAATTTTTTTCTTCTTTCTGTCAAAGGTTTTTCACACCAGTCTTCATAATGGTATTCCAACAAATCATACACGAAAAAACTAATTGGCGCTTCCTGCAATTGTTTCTTTGAAATGTTTTTTCTTCCGATACGAGTTTGCAAAACCGAAAAGCGTAAAGGCTTTCCCTGCTCGGCTGGAATGATTTCTCCATCCAGTACTACACCATCAGGCAATAAATCTTTTAAAATAAAATACTCCGGAAATTTATCTGTCATTAATTCTTCGCCACGGCTCCAGACAAAAAGTTCGTTATTTCTTTTGATAATTTGCCCGCGAATTCCATCCCATTTCCATTCGGCTTGCCATTCATTGATGTCTCCCAAATCTTCTACTTCACCATCAATTGCATAAGCCAGATAAAAAGGATACGGCTTTGAAAAGTCAGACAGTGAAGCGGTTTCACTTAATAATTCTTGAAACGTTGTTGCCACGGGATCCCAGTTGCCGCTGATGCGATGCGCGATAACAGAAGGCGAAAGTTCTACCACTTTTGCCAGCGCGTTGACAATTGTTTTTTGTGAAACGCCAATGCGAAAACTTCCGGTGATAAATTTATTAAATACAAATCGTTCGTTTTTGTTCATTTGCTGCCAGCTATCAACAATAAATTTCTTCTTGATGTTTTCATCTTCCTTTTCTATCGAGATAAATTTTTCTAAATAATAAGAAAGGCTTTCCGTTTTTTGATTTTCATTTTTTACGTCGGGAAGCAGCAAAGCCAATGTTTCAGATAAATCTCCAACCGTGTGATAGCATTCATTAAAAAGCCATTCAGGAATGTTCACCATTTCAGTACACCATTCACGCATCAGCCTGGAATTCACTGCCCGCCTTGGCCTTCGGCCACTGAAGATGGCGATTACCCAAACTTTATCTGCATCCGGCGCGATAGCAAAATAATCCACAAGGCTTTGAATTTTTTCATTGGTTTTTGTAGAAGCACTTAATTCGGAAACCAAATTGGCAAACAATTCTAGCCCCGAACTGGTGATGAATTCAGAAGATTTTTCTTGCTGTGGTATTTTAGGTTCTTCATTCATTCGCTTTCTTTTTCTTCCGGTTTTATTTCTAAAGGAGAATTAATTTCTTCGTCTTCATCGCCAAATTGTGTTTTTACTTCAGCGGCTTCTGCAATATTTTTTTCATTCAAATAACGGCTGAAAGCAGCTTGAAAACCATGGGTAACAAAAACTTTTTCCGCGCCGGTTGCCTTCACGGTTTGTAAAAGTGAATTCCAATCCACATGGTCGCTTAATGCAAACCCTGCATCTACATTTCTCCGTCTTGCATTTCCTCTCACTTGCATCCAGCCACTGCAAACACCGATAGAATAAGGATGAAATTTTTTCATCCATGAAGTGCCTTCCGCGCCCGGAGGTGCAACCACAACTGTTTCTTTCAATAATTCTTTTGGCGTTTCAGGGGTGATTCTTACTACAGGTTTTAAATCAAACCCGGCGTCTATCAATGTTTGTTGCATATTGTAAATAGCGCCATGTGCAAAAATAGTTTGCGTAGTTTCTTTAATCGCCTGTAACACCCGTTGGGCTTTGCCTAAACTATAAGTTACCAAAATACTCGCCTTCCCGTTTTCTTTATTTTTACTAATCCAATTGATAATGTTATTATAAATTTCCTGCTGCGGTTTCCATTTATAAATAGGTAAACCAAATGTAGATTCTGTTATAAAAACATTGCATTTTATAGGTTCAAATTTTCCGCTGATTCCATCATCTTCGGTTTTATAATCGCCACTTACTACCCATACTTCATTTTTATATTCCAACCTGATTTGTGAAGAGCCAATGATATGCCCGGCAGGATGAAAAGAAACTTTTACGCCATTCATATTAATCGTTTCGTTCCATTCTGTGGTTTGATAATTATTATCACCCAGGCGCAATTGAAGAATAGGTTTTGTGAATCGGTGACACAAGTAATATTTATTTCCAAATCGCGCATGGTCGCTGTGGCCGTGAGTGATGACCGCACTTTCAACAGGCTTCCAGGGATCAATATAAAATTTTCCTGATTCACAATAAAGGCCTTTATCCGTAAATGAGATGAGTTGTGGCATGGTATACAATTTACAAATAACCTGCCTGATTTTCTTGAACGAAAACACGAATTATTTTATGCCCGCTATGTACCGGGTTCTTATTGTAGATAAAATAGGATTGTTGGATATTTCTTTGTTTACTGATGAAATCATCCTACCTTAAACTCACCCACAATTTTTATAAATACTTAACATTGCACATGCACATCCTTATCGCTCCGAACGCTTTCAAAGGCAGCCTTACCTCTGGTGAGGCAGCGCAATGTATTGCTAAAGGCTTAAAAAAGAGTAAACTTTCCTGTACAGTGAAAGAGATACCCATAGCGGATGGCGGGGATGGAACCGCTCACTTGATTTCAAAAAAATTATATGCGAAAACTTTGCATGTAATTGTTCATGGCCCGTTAGGTAAAAAAATTACAGCATCTTATGGTTGGGATAAAGAAACTAAAACAGCGGTCATTGAAATGGCTGATGCTTCGGGTATCAGGCTTTTAAAAAAGGAGGAATTAAATCCTTTAAAATCCAATACCCGCGGTACGGGCCAACTTATAAAAAATGCATTAGATAAAGGTGCCAAAAAAATAATTATTGGCCTGGGAGGAAGTGCCACTGTGGATGGGGCAAGCGGTTTGCTGAACGAATTGGGTGTAAAATTTTTAGATAAATCAGGAAGAAGGTTAACAGATTTACCCAAAGGATTATTGGCACTGAACAAAATAGATGTGCGTGCGATGGATAGCAGAATAAATGATTGTGAAATCATTTTACTTTGTGATGTTACGAATAAATTACTGGGCAAAAATGGCGCAGCTTTTGTTTTTGGCCCACAGAAAGGTGCGAATCCAAAAGAGGTAGCGTTACTGGAAAAATGCCTGTATCAATTTAATAAAATTGTAAAAAAAGATTTGAAAGTTGATATGGCTTCCTTTAAGCACGGCGGCACTGCAGGTGGAGTAGCCGCAGGAATGGCCGCGTTCATGAAAGCAAAATTAGTCAGTGGCATTTCTTATTATCTCGATATAGTTTCGTTTGATAATGAATTAAAAAAGGCTGACATTGTGATTACCGCCGAAGGCGCGCTGGATAGTCAAACCCTGGAGGGTAAGGGACCGTATGGCGTAGCACAAAAAGCGAATCAATATAAAATTCCTGTGATTGTTTTGGCGGGCCAGGTATCTCAGAAAATCGGGAAAGAATTGCACGAATATTTTAATGCAATTTTTGCTATCGGGCACAAACCTTCTTCAGTAGAAGAAGCGATTGAAAATACTGCGGCAGACCTTGAGCGTACGGTTTTCGAATTAGGAAATTTACTTGCCTTGCAAATATAATCAGGTTAGAAATAAAATATAAAACGTAATGAAAATAGTAGTTTTAGATGCTTTCGCAATGAACCCGGGAGATTTAAGTTGGGATGCTTTGAGCCAGCTTGGCGAAACAGAGGTTTATGAAAGGTCGTCATTGGAAGAAACAGAAAAGCGAATAGCAGATGCGGATATTGTCCTTACCAATAAGTCTATATTAAATCAAAAATTAATTAACGCGGCGGCAAAGTTGAAGTATATTGGCGTGATGGCTACGGGTTATAATATTGTAGATATAACTGCTGCTCATACACGAAATATAATTGTGACCAACGTCCCGTCCTACAGTACGGCTTCGGTAGCGCAGCTCACTTTCGCATTCCTGCTTGAACTAACAAACCACACCGCTTTGTACGCAAAAAGTGTAAGCAATGGCGATTGGGTTAAAAGCAAAGATTTCAGTTACCATCTGAAACCTATAATGGAGTTGCAGGATAAAACGGTTGGTATTATTGGATTTGGTCAAATAGGAAAGGCAGTGGCCACGATAGCAATGGCATTTGGCATGAAAGTAATCGCGTTTCACAAGCATCCCGAAAGAGACCAGATGGATGGCGTAAAATTTGTGAATGAGCAAACTTGTTTTAGTGAAGCGGATATCATCAGCCTGCATTGCCCGTTGAATGAAAAGAATGCGCAGTTTGTAAACAAAGTATTATTGAGCACGATGAAGCCAACCTCTTTTTTAATAAACACAAGCCGTGGTGGACTAATTAATGAACAGGATCTTGCGGATGCATTGAATGATTCAATTATTGCAGGAGCGGCCTTAGATGTATTATCCACAGAACCACCAAAAGCAGATAATCCACTTCTGCATGCGAAGAATTGCATTATTAATCCGCATGTGGCATGGGCAACTTTTGAAGCAAGAAGCAGGCTGATGAATGTATTAGCAAATAATGTAAAGGCTTTTTTAGAAGGGCAGCCTGTGAACGTCATAGGTTCCTAAATTTTCTCCAAAGAAATTCAATCTTAATCATCAAAAAATAAATCCAACAATCAAACATCCCAAAACAATAAACGGTGCAGGGATTTTTGTGAAAGTAAGCAATGAGAAAGTGCCGATGATTACAAAGAGATTTATAAAACTAACAGTATTTAATTCTGAGACGGATATATCTTTTACCAGGTATAAGAATGCTCCCCACATAATCCCAACGACTACCGCATTGATTCCTTCGAGCGAGCGGTAAACAACCACATATTTTTTTAAATATTGCCAAACGGGAAAGAAGAATAAAACCAATAATGCACTCGGCAAAAAGATAAAAATGCACCCGATAATACATCCCATAATTTGCCATCCAGGTCCGTAATCTCTCAATACCATGCCGCCAATATAAGACGTGACGGAAAATACGGGCCCCGGAATTGCACGGACAATTCCCCACCCTGTTAAATATTCTTCCTTATCAAGATAGTTTGATTTATCGCGGGTTACGTACTGCTCATACATCATCGGCATCAATACGTCGCCACCTCCAAAAACCAGGCTGCCAAAGCGATAGACATTTTCTGTTAGGTTATAGGCTTTTTTATGTTCCCAGTTTTGTTTTCGTGCTGTTTCACTGAAGACTCCAACGATGATAAAAATCAAAATGAATAGCCAGATATTCGTCCATTTTATATGCCTCGGTTTAATATTTTCTTTTTCAGGAAATCGCTTATCACTAAAATTCGTTACGATTCCGCCTAAAATGATCAGCACCGGAAAAACCCAGGGAGTTTTAAAAAAGAGATAAGTTCCTATCGCACCGACCGTCATGACAATAAAAGTAATTGTATTTTTAATCGATATCCTGAACATTTTAAAAGCAGCGAACGCAATGAAACCTACTGCCATCGGCTGAATGTAAGAAAAGAGATCAAGATTTACATGATATGTTTTTACGTAATAAAAAAGGAAAGAAAAAATACCCATCAAAATGGAGGCAGGCATAATCCAGATAAGCAAGGTAAGAATCGCGAGCGGTACACCGCCGCGCTTAAATCCTATTAGTGTGATGGTTTGGGTAGAAGACGCTCCGGGTAACATCTGGCAGAAAGCCACATATTCCAATAGTTCTTCCCTGGTTACATCCCTTCTGCCTTCCACAAACGTTTTTATCATCATACCCAAATGCCCTTGCGGCCCGCCAAAAGCAGAGATGGTATAGTAAAAAACAGCTTTTAAAAAAGGAACATGCCTGTGCAATACCATGAATAATCTTTTTTTACCGGTTTTTTATTTTCAGCAGGGATAGGAAGGACAGGCTCGAAAGTTCCGTATTAATTTTTACTATCCAAATTTTTTCAACGAAAAATTATTTAAAAAACTAATTATTTTTTCAGTCCTATTTCTTTTAGACGCTCATCAAGGTATTCTCCTGCGGTGATATCCTCAAAAACTTTCGGATGTTTTTCGTCTACACAACTTTTAAGCGCAGACAGATCCATGGCAGACTTTGGATGAAGAAAAAACGGAATGGAAAACCGCGACGTATGCCACAATTCGCGTGGAGGATTGACAACTCGGTGCGTGGTACTTTTCAATTTATTATTGGTAAGCCGTTGAAGCATATCTCCCACATTTACTACAATCTGGTCGGGTAATGAAGTTACTGGTACCCATTCATTTTGCTTGGTCAGAATCTCTAACCCTCCTGTAGATGCGCCCACGAGCAAAGTAATTAAATTAATATCTTCATGCTGTTCCGCACGAATCGCACTTTTTGGCTCGATAGTGATTGGCGGATAATGAATAGCACGCACAATGGAATTTCCTTCTTCCACATAATCATCAAAATAATTTTCATTGAGGCCAAGGTATAAAGCAATAGCTTGTAAGAGATATTTACCGGATTTTTCAAAGGCGCGATAAGCCTTGTAGAGTGTATCATCAAAACTTTCTACTTCTTTTACGCTCACATTATCCGGGTATTCAGGTTTTAACGGATGGTTTGCTGGAACCGTTTGTCCATACTGAAAAAATTCTTTCAGATCGGGCGCATCGCTGCCTTTAGCATGTTCTTTCCCAAAGGAAGTATACCCCCTTTGACCAGCCAGTTCGGGTATTTCGAAATTTCTTTTTTGACTGGAAGGAAGAGAAAAAAACTGCTGAACGTGTTTATATAAATCGCCAATGAGCTCATCAGGAATTCCGTGATTCTTTACAGCTACGAAGCCTACGGTTTCATAAGCCTTGCCAAGCTCCTGCACAAAGGCGGCTTTCTTTTGGGGATCATTGCCTGTAAAATCAGAGAGGTCGACGACGGGAATATTTGCCATAATTTTAAGTTTTCAAATTCAGAATAGCGAATGTAGTTTTGGGTATGTCAAAACAAAAAGAAGATTCTTTTTATAAAGGTATCATTTTTATTCTTTTTTTATTTTCATTGGGATGGATGGCATCCTGCTCTCCTAAAATATCCAGCAAGAAAGTCAATTATCAATTTCAAAGTAAAGATCACCGACCTGATTTTAGCGATCTGAATTATTGGGCAGCATCTCCTTTCAAATACGATCCTTCAGATAATGTGCCAAAAGATTTTAAAGACCAGACGAAAGATTCTCTTGCAGATGTTTTTTTTATTTACCCAACTACCTACACAGATAAGCAAATGCCCGACGGATGGAACGCGGATATAGATGATGAAGCAATAAATAAAAAAACAGATAATTCTACCATACTTTACCAGGCGAGTATTTTCAATAGATATTGCCGGGTGTTTTCTCCACGCTACCGACAGGCAAACCTCCAGGCATTTTATACCGACGACAAGCAGAAAGCCAATGAGGCTTTCGATACGGCTTATGAAGATATTAGAAATGCTTTCGAATATTATTTGCAACACTACAACCATGGCCGTCCAGTCATTATTGCATCGCATAGCCAGGGCACCTTACATGCGGGAAGATTACTAAAAGAATTTTTCGAAAATAAACCCTTGCAAAAACAATTAGTATGTGCCTACATTGTAGGGTTACCAGTCTTTACCAATTATTTTTCGCAATTAAAGCCTTGTCGCGACTCATCGGCCACAGGCTGCTTTGTTAGCTGGCGGACGTTTGAAGAAGGGTATGAAGCCCCGCATGTACAAAAAGAAACTTTAAAAGCGTACGTTATTAATCCTTTAACGTGGACAATGGACACCACGCTTGCCCCAGCTTCTTTAAACAAAGGTGGCGTGCTTCGAGATTTTGATAAAGCAATTCCTGGCCTCGTGCATGCACAAATTCACGGAAATGTGTTATGGGTGAATAAACCGAAATTCTTTGGGAATATTTTTCTCAAAACAAAAAATTATCACATTGCAGACTACAATCTTTATTATGAAAATATAAGAGAGAACGTCGGAACAAGAATAAGAAGTTTTTTAACCAGATAAAGTTGTGCAGTAAACAAACATTTAATGCAAATTCTTATTTTCTTCTAACCGAATCTTCCGTCTGACCTTCTGTACCAGGGGCTAAAATTCCGCATTCTTCGGAAACCTCGGGAAAGGGATCACATCTCTTATGTTTGTCATTCCGGTAACAAACTGGATCATCCGCTCAAAGCCAAGTCCAAAGCCCGCATGGGGAGCACTCCCAAATCTTCTTGTATCAAGGTACCAATTCATTTCTTCTACAGGGATATTCATTTCCTTCATTCTTTGTTCAAGTACGTCCAGTCTTTCTTCGCGTTGCGAACCGCCGACAATTTCCCCGATTCCCGGAGCCAGGATATCCATCGCAGCCACGGTTTTTCCATCGTCATTCTGACGCATGTAAAACGCTTTTATTTCTTTGGGATAATTAATTAAAATTACCGGTTTTTTAAAATGCTTTTCTACCAGGTAGCGCTCGTGTTCGCTTTGCAAATCAATGCCCCATTTATCAACCAGGTATTGAAATTTCTTTTTCTTATTAGGTGTTGAATTCTTTAAAATTTCTATCGCTTCGGTGTAGGTCAGTCTTTCAAAATCATTATTAATTACAAATTCCAGTTTTTCAATCAATCCCATTTCGCTACGATCTTGTTGCGGTTTTAGCTTTTCTTCTTCTTCTAACCGCGTTGCGAGAAAATCTAAATCTTCACGATTATGCTCCAAAGCATATTTAATAATGTATTTAATAAATTCCTCAGCGAGGTTCATATCGTCTTCCAGGTCAGAAAAAGCCATTTCAGGTTCTATCATCCAAAACTCTGCAAGATGCCTTGCCGTATTGGAATTTTCTGCGCGAAACGTTGGTCCAAAAGTATATACATCACCCAGAGCCATGGCTGCAAGTTCCGCCTCCAATTGTCCGCTCACTGTAAGATTAGTAGCTTTTCCAAAAAAATCTTCCTTATAATTGATAGTTCCGTCTTCACTTCTCGGAATTTTTTCAAGATCAAAAGCCGTAACGTGAAAAGTTTCCCCCGCACCTTCAGCATCAGAAGCGGTAATAATGGGTGAGTGCAAATACACAAATCCTTTTTTGTTAAAAAAATCGTGGATTGCAAAAGCAAGTGAATGCCTTATTCTGAAAATGGCGCCGAAGGTACTCGTACGAAAACGCAGATGTGCGATCTCCCTTAAAAATTCAAGGCTATGTTTCTTGGGTTGAAGTGGAAATTTTTCTGCGTCGCTGTCGCCAAGTATTTCTAAATTTTTTGCTTTTAACTCGACTTTCTGTCCTTTTCCCAAAGATTCCACTAAAGTTCCTGATACTTTCAATGCCGCACCGGTTGTAATTCTTTTTAAAACTGCATCGTCAAACTTTCCCAACTCAATTACTATTTGCAGATTTGCATTGGTGCTGCCATCATTTAACGCTATAAATTGATTGTTTCTAAATGTACGCACCCATCCCATCACGGAGACTTCCTGGTTGATTAATTCACACTTTAATACTTCCTTAACGCGTACTCTTTTATTAAACATTTTGTATTCTTTTAAAAACGCAAATATAAAGTAAGCCGGCAAAGTTTTTAAGCATAATCCTTATGTGCGGTCTTTTTTAATTGCTAAAAAGTATAGGAATCCAGAAGAAAAAAGAGAAAAAATTTCTTATTTTATTATTTTAATGTAATATTGCATCGAAATATAACTGACAAGTTTTCCCATTTGCTACAACGACATCAGTATTAAAAAAATCCATTCCAATAATAAATATCAAAATTTAGATTTTACAATTTCAATTAGTGTTTTTGACTATTAATCTACACGTCCCTTTATGTACGACATTTTACAACTGAACGATATGCTCGTTCCGGAGTTGCTGGATATAGCAGAGCAACAAAAAATAACTAACGCTAAAAATTTAGAAAAACAGGAATTAATCTATAAAATTCTCGACAATCAAGCATCTATGACACCTATCGATAAAAAAGAAAGTAATTCCCCCAAGCCCGCAAGGAAACGAATCACAAAACCTGTTGCAAAAAAAAGCAGTTCTGATACAGCTGATACCGTGGCGGTTGACAGTGCAGTAAGTGAAGAAAAGGAAATTAAAGTAAAAAAGATGGATGAAAAGAAAAAGCCTGCTAAGAAGCAGAAGGAGGAAGTAGTGGCAAACACGGATGCCAACGAATTTGCAGATTACGTCGATGATGATGATACGGTAGAGCGTCTTGCTGATCCGAGAAGTATTGCTCCTGCGCTGGTAGAATTACTTAAGAATGATGAAGATGAAATCATCGAAGAAGAAGAAGACGAAGAAGAGGAGGAGGAGTCGCGTTCTTTGAATAACGGGCGACAACAACATCATCAAAAGCCTTTTAATCAGAAGAAAGAACCCACCTTTAATATTGAGTTCGACGGTATCATTCAGGCGGAAGGCGTTTTGGAAATGATGCCTGATGGATATGGCTTTTTAAGAAGCAGTGATTACAATTATCTTTCATCCCCGGATGACGTGTATGTATCGCCATCGCAAATAAAATTATTTGGATTGAAGACCGGCGACACTGTTTATGGTTCTGTTCGTCCGCCAAAGGAAGGGGAAAAATATTTTGCATTATTAAAAGTGGAAACGATAAACGGGAAAGGCCCCGACGAAGTGCGCGACCGGGTTCCTTTTGATTATCTGACACCTTTGTTTCCATTCCAGAAACTAAATTTATTTCTAACTCCTGGTAATCTTTCTACACGAATCATTGATCTGTTTACACCAATAGGAAAGGGGCAGAGAGGTTTAATTGTTTCCCAGCCAAAGACCGGTAAAACTATGTTGCTGAAGGAAATAGCCAACGCAATTGCCGCTAATCATCCTGAATGTTATTTGATGATCGTGCTGGTGGACGAAAGACCCGAGGAAGTTACCGATATGGAACGAAGTGTAAAAGCGGAAGTAATTGCTTCTACCTTTGACGAGCCTGCTGAAAAGCACGTAAAAGTTAGTACCATGGCCTTACAAAAAGCAAAACGACTGGTAGAATGCGGACATGATGTAGTAATTCTATTAGACAGTATTACCCGCCTTGCCCGTGCGCACAATACAGTTTCGCCAGCCAGCGGAAAAGTATTATCGGGCGGTGTGGAAGCCAACGCGATGCAGAAACCGAAACAGTTTTTTGGAGCTGCGCGTAAAATTGAAAATGGGGGTTCTCTCACTATTATTGCTACTGCTCTCGTAGATACAGGTAGTAAGATGGACGAGGTGATATTTGAAGAATTTAAGGGAACCGGTAACATGGAACTTCAACTTGACAGGAGACTATCAAATCGCAGAATTTTCCCTGCTATTGATATTGTGTCTTCTTCTACGCGCCGTGATGATCTTTTACTTGACAAAGAAACACTTCAACGTATGTGGGTATTGCGCAATCACATGGCTGACATGAACCCCGAAGAGGCAATTAATATGTTGATGAAAAATATGAAAGGAACAAAGGATAATGCTGAGTTTCTTACATCAATGAACGGATAAAATAAAAATTTATATGCCGATAGCTATCGGGATTATTTGACCACTGTAAAAACACAGTGGTTTTTTTATAAAAAAGAATAAATTAGCCGGGAATGCCCATTGAAAAAATTGATATCGATCATTTCCTAAATCTTTCCAAACAACTTCCCATCCTGGATGTACGAAGCCCGGCGGAATTTAACCACGCACATATCCCCCACGCTTTTTCTGTGCCTATATTTACGGATGAACAACGGGCAATAATCGGCACGGCTTACGTGCGGCAAAGCAGACAGACGGCAGTAGATCATGGATTGAATTATTTTTCTGAAAGGATGAAAACAATTCCCGCGGAGGCAATTCAAATTGTAAATGAGTGGCAGAATAATGAAGAGATTGGCACTTCTCATTCTGTAGGGAACGGGGGCTTTCTTATACATTGCTGGCGCGGAGGAATGCGCAGCGAAGCGGTAGCATGGCTCTTAAGCCTTTATGGGTACCGAATTTATTTACTGAAAGGTGGCTACAAAGCATATCGAAGATGGACGCTCGCTCAGTTTGAAAAAAAATATTCTCTAAAAGTTCTTGGTGGCTTTACAGGGTCGGGCAAAACAGAAGTATTGAAGGAATTACGGCGAAGCGGCAAAAGAGTAATTGATCTTGAACTGCTGGCTAACCACAAGGGATCCGCGTTTGGTGCTTTAGGAGAAAATCCTCAACCGACGCACGAAATGTTCGAAAATCTATTGGGTATTGAATTGTGGAAAGAAGCAAATAACGGCAGCGAAGAAACAGAGATTTGGGTGGAGGATGAAAGCGTGCACGTAGGAAAGGTGGGTATTCCGAAACCATTCTGGGAGCAGATGAGGCAAAGCCCGATATTTTTTATGGACATCCCTTTTGATGAGAGATTAAGTTACATTACTGAAACTTATGGCGTCTTCGATAAGGAACAAGTAACAGAGTGTATTTTAAGAATACAGAAACGGCTCGGTGGACTTAATACTAAAAATGCAATTCAATTATTATCAGAAAATAAAACCAGGGAATCGTTTGCGATATTGCTTGCTTATTATGACAAATTCTATGAGAGCGGTTTGCACAAGCGAGAAAACATTTTCTCGTTATTAAATAAAGTAACTTGTACCAACGTTTCTGTTGCTAACGCGAAGAAATTAAATAATCCGTGATATTTTTGAAGAATTGTTCAATTTTTAAAATGAAATTTTTATTTATCCTTTTGTTTTTCTCTGTAAAGTCTTATGCCCAGGATGTTTCCGGGGTGTGGACTGGTTACATGTATAACGATACAACTGCGCAGAAAATGCATTACGAACTGGCCATCAACGACACGAAAGGAAAAGGTGGCGGATATTCTCATACCACTTTTATTATTGATAGCATAAAAAACATAGGAATAAAATCGGTATCGATTACAGTCAAAGACGGACATTATTACGTCGAGGATGATAAATATATTTATAATAATTTTCCCGAGCCGCCTGCAAAAGGAGTCAAAATGTTTTCTTTTTTAACGCTTTCAGAAAACGACACCGCCGAAGTGTTAAGTGGAATTTGGAGAACGAATCCAACGAAAGTTTATAAACCACTTACCGGAACTATTTATCTTGAAAAGAAAAAGAATGTAAAGCCACAGGAAACTTTAATTGTGGGCGAGTTGGTGCATTTAGGGCTTGGCAATAAGCTTACTTTTTTGCCACCATCTGTGGCTGCCGGTATGCTGGCAATGGATAATAAAGCAACCCTCCCCGAAAAAACAATTGCGGCTAACAAACAGAGTTCCGTAAATAAAACCGCATCTCAGCAAAATTCGACAATTGCCGCTAATGTACCTGCGACTCCGCCACCACCACTGCCACCACCGCCTCCTGCTGCGGAACTTGCTAAACGAACGATTGAAAACATACGAACCGTTA
>DATCFI010000316.1:0-35059 GCA_036509585.1 Hanamia sp.
CCGGACAAACGCGCGGAGCGATCGGGTTGTCCTTGAATTTTTTGTTTCTTTTTTGTTCAAGCAAAAAAGAAAAGAATCAGAACTGTGATTGAATTGTATTTAAGGGATTATAAGCACTCACGATTTAAACGCTTTATTCTAAAAAAATTAACTAAATATGAGCATACCCTTTGCCCCGCCATAAATAGACCAGGATGTGATTGACGAAGTAGTTAGCTCCTTAAAATCAGGATGGATCACTACAGGGCCAAAAGTAAAAGCGCTTGAAGATGGTATTGCAGAATACACAGGCGCACCTAAAGTAGTGGCAGTAAATTCCTGGACATCGAGAGCGATTCTTACTTTAAAATGGTTGGGCTTAAAGCCTGGCGATCAAGTGATTGTTCCCGCCTATACCTATGCCCATGCTCACTTTATTTAAGAACCTGGGATACAATATGAAAGATTACCCGGTATCTTATAATACTTATTTAAGAGAGATTTCGCTTCCAATTTATCCGCAGCTTACAAATGATCAGGTAGATTTATTGTTGATTCAATAGTTAAGGCTTATTAAGATATTGTGAAATGATGAAGCGATTTTTTGATATTGTTTGTAGCGTTACCGGAATAACTTTGTTAAGTCCATTATTTTTAGTACTTGCCGTTTGGATAAAGAAAGAATCAAAAGGTCCTGTCTTTTATAAACAGAAGAGAGTTGGAAAAAATGGAAAAGAATTCCAGTTATTTAAGTTCAGGTCAATGAGAATTGGTTCTGATAAATTAGGACTGCTTACTATTGGAGGAAAGGATCCTCGAATTACGAAGCCCGGAAATTTTATCCGGAAATTTAAACTTGATGAATTTCCACAATTGATCAATGTTTTAATCGGAAATATGAGCATAGTAGGCCCAAGACCAGAAGTAGCAAAATATGTAAATCTTTATAATGAAGAGCAATTAAAAGTACTAAAGGTGAAGCCAGGTATTACGGATTGGGCTTCTATAAAATTTAGAAATGAGAATGAATTATTGGCCAGAGCTGAAAAGCCGGAGGAGTTTTATATTTCTGAAGTAATGCCGGCAAAATTGCAAATGAATTTGCTTTATATTGAAAAGAATAATTTAATGGTTGATTTGAAAATAATATGGATGACTTTAAAGAAGATCGTTCATGATAGGAATTAATTCGAATGAACACTAAATCTTGAAACAACCGGCGGAAGGCCTTTGTGGAAACCGATGCACCTGCAACCGGTTTTCAACAATTTTCCTTATTACGGTAAAAATATTTCAGCCAAATTATTTGAGAATGGCTTGTGCCTACCTTCAGGCAGCAACCTGAAAGAAAAGGAATTAGACCGGGTTCTGAAACATATTCTTCATCTATTTTAAAATAAATTGACAACTTTTAATTTAAAGTTGCCCAAACTATTCAGCAAATTAATTTGATTGGCAAAAAATAGAGCTATTCGATAGAAAACAATAATTAAGAAAATACAGTACAATTTAGGAATGTGATTCCGAAATTGTACTTTTGTTTAATGGTAACACGAATTGCAGAGAATGAATTAAAAACTTTAAGCAATCAGTTTAAAGCAGTGGCTGTAGTTGGACCACGTCAATCCGGCAAAACTACTTTAACAAGAAAGTGTTTTCCGGAAAAAAAATATGTCTCTTTAGAAAATCCGGATCAACGCCGATTTGCCCAGGAAGATCCGCGTGGATTTTTAGCTCAATACAGTGAAGGAGCGATTTTCGACGAAGCGCAACATGTGCCCGAAATATTTTCTTATTTACAACAGATCCTTGATGAATCGGAGAAGCCTGGTCAATTCATACTAACTGGTTCCAACAATTTCATTCTACAGCAAAACATAGTTCAAAGTCTTGCAGAAAGGATCGCTTATTTATACTTATTACCATTTTCCATAGAGGAATTAAAAATGGCGAATCTGCTTCCCCAGGATTTGAATGAGTTTATGTATAAAGGCAGCTACCCTCCCGTCTATGATCAAAACACTCCTCCTGAAAAATGGTATTCTAATTATATTCGTACGTATGTAGAAAGGGATGTAAGATTAATAAAAAACATTATTGACCTGGCTGCGTTTGAGCGTTTTCTGAAACTTTGTGCCGGTCGTACAGGCCAATTACTTAACAGGAGCAGTCTTGGAATAGAAGTGGGTGTAGACAGTAAAACTATTGCCGCATGGATCAGTATATTGGAGAGTAGTTTTATTATACATTTGCTTCAGCCACATCATCAAAATTTTAATAAAAGAGTGGTAAAGATGCCCAAATTGTATTTTTATGATACAGGTTTAGTATGTAAATTATTGGGCATTCAAAATAAAGAGCAATTAGATACACATCCCCTTAGAGGAAATATATTTGAAAGTTTCATTATCAGTGAATTAATAAAAAAACGATATAACACCGGGAAACCTGCTAATTTATTCTTTTGGAGAGATAACAAAGGGAATGAAGTAGATGTAATTATAGACAAGGGAAATTCACTATTCCCAATCGAAATCAAGGCCGGTCAAACAATCACTTCTGCTTATTTTAAGGGGATTAATTTTTGGAATGATTTAACCGGAAATAAAGAGGGAGAAGTGATATATGCAGGAAATATCTCTCAAAAAAGAAGCTCAGGGATAACGGTCAATCCCTGGTTTAAAATGGAACAATAAAATCTGTATGTACTTTGTCTTTGTTTTATACAATATTGACCAATTTAAACAGAAACTTTTCAAAGAAAATATAACCTAATATAATAAATGAAAATTGATCTTATAGCCGGTGCCCGGCCCAACTTCATGAAAATCGCTCCAATCATTGAAGCGATTGAAAAGGCAAAAAATGAAGGCAAAAATATAAGCTACCGGCTTGTGCATACCGGGCAGCACTATGATAAAAAAATGAGCGGAAGCTTTTTTGAAGAATTGGGAATTCCGGAACCTCATATTAATCTTGAATCCGGAAGTGGAACGCAGGCAGAACAAACTGCAACCATCATGGTGCGGTATGAAAAGGCGCTGATGGAAGATCGGCCGGACCTCGTAATGGTAGTAGGCGATGTTACCTCCACCATGGCTTGTTCCATTGCTGCCAAAAAACTCAACAATATAAAAGTAGCGCATGTGGAAGGAGGAATTCGTTCAGGAGATCTAACGATGCCTGAAGAGATTAACCGAATGGTTACAGACTCCATCACTGACTATTTTTTTACTACATCCGAAACAGCTAATCAAAATTTGCGAAAGTCCGGCGTAAAAGAAAATCAAATCTTTTTTGTTGGAAATACAATGATCGACACGTTGCTAAAAAACCGGTCACGATTCATAAAACCACCTGTATGGGAAAGTTTGAAACTGGAAGAAGGAAAATATATGGTGATGACTTTGCATCGCCCGGCAAATGTGGATGAAGAAGGAAAGTTAAAAGATTTGATTAAAGAAATCATAAATAATAGTCATGGATTGCCGCTTGTTTTTCCCGTACATCCCAGAACTGCCAAGATCCTGGAACATCTGGAAATTGAGGATCCTAATCTTTTTACAATAGATCCACTTGGCTATCTGGAATTTAATTACCTGGTAGAACATGCCAAAGCTGTAATAACGGATTCAGGTGGAATTACAGAAGAGACAACTGTAATGGGAATCCCCTGCATGACTTTAAGAGATAATACAGAGAGGCCGGAAACCATCGATATTGGTACCAACGAATTGTTAGGAACTGATCCAAAAGCAATTAAACCGGCAATGGAAAAATTGTTTTCAGGTGAATGGAAAAAAGGTGAAGTGCCTGAGCTCTGGGACGGACACACTTCTGAAAGAATTGTGGAAAGTTTGCTATCAATCAAAGATTTAAATTCATGATTATTAGTTTTCATTTTTAAATCCAAAATGAGATTTTTGTTTATTTCTTCATTTACTATAAAAGATAAAATGATTTTAAAAGAATCCAATGAATTTCAATCTATAAATAAATTTAATAACGGATAAATATTATGTTTTCACAAAAAACCCTTTTAATTACCGGCGGTACCGGTTCCTTTGGCCACGCTGTTTTACATCGATTTCTTCATACCGATCATTTTAAAGAAATCCGCATTTTTAGCCGCGACGAGAAGAAGCAGGATGATATGCGCAATCAATTGAAAAATGAAAAGCTGAAATTTTACATTGGCGATGTAAGAGATTATGCAAGCATTGAAGGTGCGATGCATGGAGTCGATTACGTTTTCAATGCTGCTGCATTAAAGCAGGTTCCTTCCTGTGAATTTTTTCCGATGGAAGCAGTAAAGACAAACGTTATAGGCACTCAAAATACCATCAATGCCGCCATCGCGAATAAAGTAAAAAAGGTAATTTGTTTAAGCACAGATAAAGCGGCTTATCCCATCAATGCAATGGGGATTTCAAAAGCAATGATGGAAAAAGTAGCCATTGCAGCATCGCGCAATATTTCTGAAAATGAGACTACTATTTGCCTTACCCGGTATGGGAATGTAATGGCTTCCAGGGGTTCAGTGATTCCTTTATTTCTTAAGCAAATAAAGGCGGGCCAAGCGATAACTATTACAGATCCTAAAATGACGCGCTTCTTAATGTCATTGACTGAAGCTGTAGAATTGGTGCTTTTTGCTTTTGAACATGGGCACCAGGGTGATCTGTTTGTAAACAAAGCTCCGGCAGGAACGATTGGAGACCTGGCTTTGGCCTTAAAAGAATTGTGTAATGGTGATAGTGAAATTAAGGTTATCGGAACACGCCATGGAGAAAAATTATACGAGACTTTGTGTACCCGGGAAGAAATGACGAAGGCAGAAGATATGGGTGACTTTTATCGTGTGCCTGCCGATCACAGGAATTTGAATTATAACCTTTATTTTTCACAGGGAGAGACTGATGTTTCAAAAGTGGAAGACTATCATTCACACAATACCAAACAACTCGATGTTGAAGGAATGAAAAAATTATTGGTGAAATTACCCTTGATACAAAAAGAAGTTTTTGGGAAGGATGTACCGCAGATGCCGGGTTAAGGCGGAAGGCAAAAGGCAAAAGGTATAGGCAGATGATTGAACAATTATGAATGATGTAGCACAAATAATTCAAGGTGGTAGTTTTGAGGATTCCAGGGGAAAATTAATTTTTTGTAACGACTTTGATTTATCGGAAGTAAAAAGATTTTATCTAATAGAGCATCCAAATATTGATACAGTTCGCGCCTGGCAAGGACATCAAAGAGAACAGAAATGGTTCTTTGTGGTTGAAGGAGCTTTTAAAATAGTGTTGGTGCAGCCGGATCACTGGGAAAATCCTTCAAAGAAATTAGTTACAGAAGAGTTTATTTTAAAATCATCGGAACCAAAAGTTTTACATGTTCCGGGTAATTATGCGAATGGATTTAAAGCATTAGAACCCAAATCAAAAATCATGGTTTTTTCTTCGTTTACTGTGCAGGAATCTTCCAACGATAATTTTCGTTTTGATAAGAATCTTTGGTATAACTGGGAATAGAAATCATTAGTTAAGTTCTCAAAATCTGAAGTTGTAAAGGGTGGCTTTTGAAAATCAAAAGACAGCCTTTATTTTATAAAATAAGAGTATCGCTCTTCAATCTACTCCTTTAATAAAATGAAAATTCCATGAAAAAAATAGGCATCACTGGCCAAAATGGTTTTATCGGTAAACATTTGTACAATACTTTAGGATTATTTCCAGAAGAGTTTGAGAGAATTGATTTCAGAAAAGATTTTTTTGAAGATGAAAATAAACTGGATGAATTTGCGGCTCAATGCGATGTGATCGTTCATTTGGCAGCAAAAAACCGGCACAATGATCCACAGGTTATTTATGATACCAATTTAGAACTGGTTCAAAAACTTATTTCGTCTTTAAAAAAAACGAACAGCACGGCACATGTTCTTTTTTCTTCTTCAACCCAGGAGGAGAGAGATAATCCTTATGGAAAATCGAAAAAAGAAGGCCGTGAATTAATGGTTGAATGGGCAAAAAGTTCTGCTGGTAAATTTACGGGAATGATTATTCCCAATGTATTTGGTCCTTTTGGTCATCCGAATTATAATTCTGTTGTCGCTACTTTTTGTCATAAACTATCACATAATGATACACCAAAAATTGAGGTAGACGGGGAAATGAAATTAATTTATGTTGGAGAATTGGTGGATGCAATTTTAAAAGAGATCCGGAGTGAAGAAAGTAAGGATGAAACACTCATTCCTTATACTTCGGAAAGTAAGGTTTCCCAAATACTGGCATTATTGGAAAGTTACAAAGAACAATACCAGGATAAGGGAATTATTCCTTCCTTAAACAATCGTTTTGAAATAAATCTTTTCAATACATTCCGTTGTTATATGGATATTGAAAATCACTTTCCGGTAAAGTTCACACAACACATAGATCCCCGGGGCGCTTTTGTAGAGGTCATCAGGTTGAATGTTGGAGGGCAGATATCCTTCTCAACAACGGTTCCCGGCATCACGCGCGGCAATCATTTTCACACAAGAAAAATAGAAAGATTTGCTGTCATAAAAGGAAAGGCGCTGATACAACTAAGGCAGATTGGGACCGATAAAATAATGAATTTTGAACTCGATGGCAATGAATCGGGGTATGTGGATATGCCGGTTTGGTTTACTCATAATATAAAGAATACCGGGGAAGAAGAATTATATACGATCTTTTGGATCAATGAATTCTTTAACCCTGATGACGCAGATACTTATTTTGAAAATGTATAGAAGAGGATCACGCAGATTGGCGGAGATGTAAGGCACGCAGATTTATGCTGATCTGATAAAAAAAATCCACGAAAGAAACCAGCGGAATCTGCGAGAAATGTCTTCCCCAAAATCCGCGGAAAATCTTTTTTTTAAAATAGTCCAAAAACATAAGAATGAAATCAAAACTAAAAGTAATGACCGTGGTAGGTACCCGGCCGGAGATTATCCGGTTATCAAGAGTAATGGCTGCGCTGGATGCATCTGATGCCATTGAACACGTCATCGTACATACCGGCCAGAATTATGATTATGAATTAAACGAGATATTCTTCAGTGATCTCGGCATTCGCAAACCAGATCATTTTTTAAACGCTGCCGGGGTATCAGCAACTGAAACGGTTGGTTTGATCCTTATAAAAATTGATCCTTTACTGGAATCTGAGCAACCAGATGCTTTTTTGGTGTTAGGCGATACGAATAGCTGTTTGTGTGCCATACCAGCCAAAAAGAGGCACATTCCGATTTTTCACATGGAGGCTGGTAATCGCTGTTTTGATCAGCGAGTACCTGAAGAAACCAACAGAAAAATTGTAGATCATATTTCTGATATTAACCTTACTTATAGCGATATTGCGCGCGAATATTTATTACGGGAAGGATTATCTGCAGACAGGATTATTAAAACCGGCTCGCCCATGTTTGAGGTTTTAAATTATTACCTGCCCTCAATTAATGATTCGAATGTATTAAAAAGATTGGGTTTGGAACAAGATAAATTCTTTGTTGTCTCAGCGCATCGGGAAGAAAATATTAATACTGAAGCCAATTTTAAAGGCCTCATTAAGAGCCTTAATCTCGTTGCAGAAAAATATCAATTACCGGTGATTGTAAGCACACATCCACGTACCAGAAAAATGATTGAAGCAAAGAAAGTGGAAGTAAGGCCTGAGATTCAATTTTTAAAACCAATGGGGTTTATTGATTACAATGCTTTACAAATGCATTCGTTTGCGGTTTTATCCGATAGCGGCACCATTTCTGAGGAATCTTCTATTTTAAATTTCAAGGCGCTGAACATCCGCCAGGCTCATGAGCGGCCCGAAGCCATGGAAGAAGCCTCCGTAATGATGGTAGGTTTACATCCCGAAAGAGTATTACAGGGGCTTACACAATTGCAGTATCAAAAAGCGGGTGAACAAAGAAATTTTAGAAGAGTTGCAGATTATTCGATGCCCAATGTTTCTGAAAAAATGGTTCGCATCATTTTGAGCTATACTGATTATGTGAACCGGGTAGTCTGGAGTAAAGAACTCATCTGATCAATAAATCATTGCGCAGGATTTTAATTATATCAGCTGTTTTCCTCCCGAACCTGTAGTATCGGCAATGCTTTCGCAAGACATAGCCAGTAGCCTTTCTAAAGGAAATAACGTTGTGGTTCTTTGTCCTCGCCTGGGCCGACCTAAAGGGTTTGGAAATGGGGCAACGCGGAAAAAATTATGCAATTTTACACCTCTCAAAAAAAGCAAACCTGAGTAAAGTCATAACTGTAATTGAAGATATTCTCTGATGGAAGTTAAAAAGATAGAAAAAAAGGAATTGGCCAAAGTGGTGAATGTGCACAAAGATTCTTTTAGGGGGTTTTTTCTGACAGAATTAGGTGATCACTTTCTCTCATTATATTATGATTGTGTGCAGATAGATGAAAAGGGCCTTTTATTGGGTTACTATGATGAAGGTGAATTATTGGGATTTTGCGCGGCAACTACTCTTTCAAAAGGCTTTAATAAAAGGTTAATCAGGAAAAATTTATTTCAATTTTCCCTGGTTGGGCTTAGACTATTGTTCACACGAATACCCTCATTGGTTCGCCTGGCTAAAAATTTATCCAAAAAAAGCACAACTATAAACGACACGGGTGAATATGCAGAATTATTATCCATCGGGATTTCTGCGAAAAAGCAAGGCCTTGGAATCGGGAAAAAATTATTGATTCAATTAGAAAAAGAAATAGAATTAAAAGGCTGTACAAAATTGTCTTTAACAACGGATTACTCAAATAATGATAAAGCCTTAGGATTTTATAAGGGAATGGGCTATGAAATTTATTATGATTTTATTGCTTTCCCCAATAGAAAAATGTACAGAATGATAAAAAAAATAAACTGAGCCATGAAAATACCCTTTTCGCCGCCGTATATAGACCAGGATGTTATTGATGAAGTGGTCAATTGTTTGCAATCAGGTTGGATTACGACTGGCCCGAAAGTGAAGGCATTAGAGCAGGAAATCAAAGAATTTTCAGGTGCGGAAGAAGTACTGTGCGTAAATTCATGGACATCCGGAGCCATTATGATGCTGAGATGGCTTGGGATTGAGCCGGGCGATGAAGTGATTGTGCCGGCTTATACTTACAGTGCAACAGCTTTGGCAGTCTTGCATGCGGGAGCAACTCCTGTAATGGTAGATTCAAATGAAGATTTTAATATTTCGGTAGAAGGTATCCTTAAAGCCATTACTTCGAAGACAAAAGCGATTATCCCTGTAGATATTGCCGGATTTCCCTGTGACTATGATGCCATTATGGCTATTGTAAAAGAAGAGAAAATACAGCAACTATTTAATCCAACGTCTGAGGTGCAGAAAAAATTAGGGCGAATCCTGGTAATGAATGATGCCGCTCATTCCCTCGGTGCGTTTTACCAACCCGGTATTCGCACCGGAAGCGAAACTGATGTAGCAATATTTTCACTACATGCGGTAAAAAATGTTACCACTGCTGAAGGGGGTGCTATTTGTTTAAATCTGCCTTCGTCATTTGATAACGCAAATTTATACAAAGAACTACGCCAGATGACGCTCAATTGTCAAACGAAGGATGCATTTTCAAAGAGCAAGGCAGGCGGATGGAGATATGATATCACCGGCTTCGGAATGAAAATAAATATGGCAGATGTAAACGCTGCAATCGGGCTTGCTCAAATACGGCAATATACTTCGTTGCTGGAACGGCGCAAGCGGGTCTTTGACAGGTATGTTAACAACTTAAGTAAGTATGATTGGGTATCGTTACCGCCTTCAAAAATTGGGGGAAAAGAAACGTCATACCACATTTTTGCCTTAAGAATAAAAGCTATTACCGAGCAACAGAGAGATGATATTATCGATGAACTATCTAAACATGAAGTGGCGGTTAACGTGCATTTTATTCCTATGCCAATGCTTACATTCTTCAAAAATAAGGGGTATGAAATTGCTGACTATCCCCAGGCATATAAAAGTTTTGCCGCCGAAATATCATTGCCAATTTATCCTCAACTAACTGGTGAGGAGGTAGATTACGTCACTGATTCTTTGGTGAAGGCTTATGAAGAGGTAATAAAAAATGCTTAAAGATTATTTGATATTTTTTTAGTGTAATAGGACTTATATTTTTAAGCCCTGTTTTTTAATTATGGCTATCTGGATACAGCGCGATTCACCTGACCGTGTGTTTTAAAAACAAATCTGGTATTTGCTTTATGCCTTTACAGTGGCCGCTCTTCCAACCTGCGCTAGAGAGTAATTAATATAAATAAAAAAGCCATCTCATATTTAAGATGGCTTTTGCTCCCCCTTCAGGACTTGAACCTGAGACCCTCTGATTAACAGTCAGATGCTCTAACCAACTGAGCTAAGGAGGAATATTATGTTTCAACTTTTTTACGCTGTTTGAACCAGTGACCCTCTGATTAACAGTCAGATGCTCTAACCATCTGATCGCTAAGGAGGAATTCTATTTCTCTTTTTTGGGCTGCAAAAATAGAGATTTTTACTTTCCCACAAAAATAGAATTTAATTTATCTTTTTAGGTGCAAAATCAGGGGATAAAATCATCCGTTAAAGTAGCTGTTTTTCCGGGTTTTCCCCTGTATATTTCGTACATTTGCAAATAGTTTTTTTCACAAACAAATTTGTTTTTTATCCCACTTATATGGCAGAAGATATTGCAGAGGTAATTACCCCGAAAGTAAATAGTTATGGTGCAGACAGTATCCAGGTTCTCGAAGGACTTGAGGCTGTGAGAAAGAGGCCCGCAATGTACATTGGTGATGTAGGTGTAAAGGGGTTTCACCATCTCGTTTACGAAGTAGTGGACAACTCAATTGATGAGGCGCTGGCCGGTTATTGCAGCCATATTACCGTTACAATCAATGAAGACAATTCAATAACCGTAGAAGATGACGGGCGTGGTATTCCTACCGGTATTATGAAAAAAGAAGGACGCAGCGCTTTGGAAGTGGTAATGACTGTTTTACATGCCGGTGGTAAATTTGATAAAAATACGTACAAAGTAAGTGGCGGTCTGCATGGCGTAGGTGTGAGTTGTGTAAATGCATTGAGTACCGAATTCCACGTTACGGTAAACCGTGATGGAAAAACATTTGAGCAGGAATATTCTAAAGGAATTCCGCAATATAAAGTACGCGAAATAGGGATAAGCGATAAAACCGGTACCACTATTCGTTTTTTACCAGACCCTTCCATTTTTATTGTTTCAGTTTATAACCGTGATATACTCGAAGGCCGCCTGAGAGAATTATCGTTCCTTAATAAGAAAATAAAAATTATACTTAACGATCTCCGTGAAAAAGACGAAAATGGAACTACCTATTCAAAAACATTTTATAGCGAAGGCGGTATCGTTGAGTTTGTGGAATTAATTGATAAAAATGGCAACCGCCAACCATTGCTTCCCACCGTGATTTACTGTGATGGATACGATGAGGCGAGCAACGTAACCGTAGATGTGGCTATGATGTATAACACAGGCTACCAGGAACATTTATTTAGTTATGTAAATAATATCAATACGATTGAAGGCGGTACGCACGTATCTGGTTTTCGCCGTTCTATCACCCGTGTGTTTAAAAGCTATGGTGAAAAGCAGGGAATGTTTGAAAAAGCAAAAGTAGAAATAGAAGGAGATGATTTTCGTGAAGGCCTCACAGCAGTAATTTCGGTAAAAGTACCTGAGCCGCAATTTGAAGGACAGACAAAAACCAAGCTTGGCAATAATGAAGTGATGGGCGTTGTGGATTCTACCTTAAGCAGGGTGCTTACTGCATTCCTTGAAGAAAATCCTAAAGATGCAAAAACCATTATCCAAAAAGTAATCCTGGCAGCACAGGCGAGAGCTGCTGCTAAAAAAGCCCGCGAAATGGTACAGCGCAAAAGCGTACTTTCAGGAGGCGGATTACCCGGTAAACTTGCGGATTGCAGTGATAAGGATCCTTTTCGTTGTGAATTGTTTCTTGTCGAAGGAGATTCAGCAGGTGGAACAGCAAAGCAGGGAAGAGACAGGAGCTATCAGGCTATTCTTCCGTTGCGTGGTAAAATTTTGAACGTGGAAAAAGCAATGGAACATAAGATCTATGATAATGAAGAAATCAGGAATATGTTCACTGCGCTTGGAGTAAAGATTGGTACGCTGGAAGATCCTAAAGCACTTGATTTGAGCAAACTTCGCTATCATAAATTGATCATTATGACGGATGCTGATGTGGACGGAAGCCACATTGCAACGCTGATACTTACTTTTATCTTCAGGTATATGAAAGAATTGGTAGAGCAGGGTTTTGTTTACCTGGCCCAGCCGCCATTGTACCTTTTGAAAAAGGGAAAAGAACAGGCTTACGCATTTAATGATGAAGATCGCAAAGCCTGGATACAGAAAATGGCAGCGGGAAAAGAAGATACAGTACATATTCAGCGATACAAAGGACTTGGAGAAATGAATAGTGAGCAGCTTTGGGAAACTACGATGAATCCCGACACCCGCACATTAAAGCAGGTAACGATAGACAGCGCGGTAGAGGCTGATGGTGTGTTTAGTATGCTAATGGGTGACGATGTACCTCCGCGAAGAGAGTTTATAGAAAAGCATGCGAAATATGCGCGGCTCGATGTTTAATTTTTTATGAAATCAAATATTTTAAGGGTAAAAAAGCCTCTTCATTGCGATGAAGGGGCTTTTCAATTACACGTGAAGCCGTTTCTTCAAATGATTGAGAAAAATATTTACCGCTCAATGGCGCTATAAAAGATAATGCTTCTCCGACCCATAAAAATTCCTGAACATTTTCTTTAGTATAAATAATTTATCGATCCATTCACCGTCGCCCTTCTCTTTAAATTCATCCATATAATGTTCCACTTTTTCCACAGTATCCTCGGCATTGTTCAATAATTCACTGGTTGTCTTTTTCAGGTCATCATAAAACGCTTGTCTATCTGCTTTAGGCATACTGAAAAATCTCGCAAGAGCTACGCCTGCAGCCGCTCCGATTATAAATGCCGCCACTTGATTTCCTTTTGTCATAATCTTAAAAGTTTAAGTTCTTAGCTTTGCGTGATGTTGATACGATCTTTTACGAAATACTCATTACACAAATCGTTCCTGTTTTTAGGAATCGTTCTTTTTTGTTCGTCTGCTGATGCCCAGTTCTTCGCGCCAAAAAATTATCCGCAACATTATTTTATTTATCCTGTGGACGCAAGGATTAGCCTCGCGGCTAATTTTGGCGAATTGCGGCCGAATCATTATCACATGGGGTTAGATTGCAGAACCGACCAGGTGATTAATAAGTCTGTAAAAGCCGCTGCAGAAGGATATATCTCGCGAGTAAGCGTGGCGCCATTTGGTTATGGCCAGGCTATTTATATTAATCATCCTAATGGCTTAACTACGGTTTATGGCCATTTACATAAATTTAATCCCGCACTGGAAAAATATGTAAAAGAGCAGCAATACAAACTCGAATCATGGAATGTGGATTTGCAAATTCCGCCAGGATTATTTCCAGTAAAAAAAGGACAATTCATTGCCTATAGCGGCAGCACAGGCGGTTCTATGGGTCCACATTGCCATTTTGAAATACGGGATACTAAGACTGAAAAAGTTTTAAATGAACTTTTATTCGGTTTGCCCATTCCTGATAACGTGCCTCCTACGATGGTCAGGTTATATATGTATGACAGGTCTAAAAGCACTTATAGCCAAACCCCGGAATATCTTCCCATAAAGAAAGTTGGAAGCAAATACATTACAGATAAAAATATTATCCCTATAAAATCTAACAAAATAAGTTTTGGAATTACGGCTAATGACAAACAAAGTGGTTCCAACAATCCCAATGGAATTTATGAAGCCATCATTTATCTTGATGGGCTTCCGCTTTCCGTATTTCAACTGGATAGTATCAGCTATGCCGAGACGCGTTATGTAAATGCGATGGTGGATTACAAAACAAAGGCATCCGGCGGACCTTATATTCAATATCTTTCACGGCTGCCGGGCTATCCTGAAGGAGTTTATAAAGACGTCAACGGCGAGGGTGTTATTACATTAACCGATTCAAATATTCATCAAATAAAAATCGTGGTTAAAGATGCCAATGGTAATACTTCGGTTCTTGAATTTAAAATAAAAAAAGATTTGGTTCCTCTTCCTAAAAACCCCAATCCTTCGCTATCGTACTATAATCAACAAGAATTTATGCCGAACTCGGTAAATGTTTTTGAAAATGAAAATCTTCAGATTTATTTGCCTGCTGCGACTTTATATGATTCGGTTTCTTTCACAAATTCGGAAAGAAAATCTGTTTCTCCGGATTCATATTCGCATGTATATTCTATTCTTTCAGGTTTGGTACCGGCGCAGGATTTTTTCACGGTAAGAATAAAAGCGAATAAAACAATGAGCGGAAAAATCGCGGATAAAATATTAATAAAAAGAATATGGCAAGGTAAAAGTGAAGTGATAAATGCAACGCGGAATGGCGATTGGTATTCTGCCAAATTCAATGCTTTTGGAGATTTTGAATTAGTTGCGGATGATGTTCCGCCTGTTATCACAATTAATTTTCAGGATAATACCAATCTTTCCCATAGCCACAATATTGTGATCACCCCCAAAGATAATAATGACGAAATAAAAGATTTCCGCGCAACGCTTGACGGGGAATGGCTGATGTTTACTAATGACAAAGGGAAAAATTATATCTATACATTTGATGAAAAATGCGCTCGCGGTCAGCATGAATTAAAAGTCTCTGTCCAGGATGAAGCAGGAAACACAACCGAAAAAATAGTTCATTTCACAAGATAAAAAATTTAAAAAATGACTCGTTTAGCCGAAGGCGAAAAAGCCCCTGATTTTAAAACAAAGGATCAAAATGGAGATGTTGTTTCTTTAAAAGATTTTCACGGTAAAAAAGTGGTGCTCTATTTTTATCCCGAAGACGATACGCCAACATGCACCATAGAAGCATGCAATCTCAGGGATAATTACGCAGCACTTAAAAAAGCAGGATTAGTAGTTCTGGGCGTAAGCCCCGATGACAAAAAGAAGCATAAAAAATTTGAAGAAAAATATAATCTTCCTTTCACTTTGCTCGAAGACCCGGACAAAAAAATTATTGATAAATATGGTGTTTGGGGCGAAAAGAATATGTACGGAAGAAAATACATGGGGCTTTTTCGTACTACCTTTTTGATCGATGAAAATGGTACTATCATTAAAGTATTTAAAAAACCCAAATCAAAAATCCATAGTGAGGAAATTTTAAAAGCGCTTTCTTAACCAAAGATCAAAAGATGGAATTTCTTATCAAAGAAAATTCATGGATTGCTAAACAGGCGGCAAAAAAATTACGAACTGAAAACGTTGCCATTGTAATTGGGAAGACGATTCATCTTTATAATGTTTCGAAAATTGATTTTTTAAAAGATGAAAGATGGGTAAAGCATGAAATGTGCCACATCAATCAGTTTAAAAAATATGGCTTTTTAAATTTCATTATCAAATACCTGATGGAAAGTTTGATAAACGGCTACCATAATAATAAGTACGAAATAGAAGCAAGGAATGCGGAATAAACTCTCACGCCAACCGTAAAGCATTTTTCGTAAAAAATAAAAATCTGCTGATTTTGTTGCTTTGCTGCCAACAGCAACTTTATATCCTCATTTCTAGATCGGCAGTTATCGCCACACATCAATAAAAAATACTAAACCTTATTGCTCTCTTTGTTTATTGTTATAAAATAAAAAATACTTTTATTTTTTGGATGGCTTCACTTATAAAATGCCGTTTGTTGAAAAAGATTTCAAATTGATCGCTTGCCCGAATTGTTTTAGCCATTCGTACATCGTCATCGGCCCTCTCCATAAATAAAAGGTTTTTAAAGCATCATCATTTATTTCGTTTTCCGTATAGTTTCAATTTACTTTTCTCAATTCTTCCCACCTCGAAGTATATCTTGGTGAGCGAAATTCACGGCGCATTTTCCAATCAGTTTTTGTTCCCGACGCGGCAAATTTTATTACATCGTCTCTCATGCTGAAGTTAATGTTATCCAACGTGTTCATCAAAAGACTTTGATTGTTTTCTGCCGGAGGTACAAATAAATTACTTTGAACCGATTTGGCAGGGACAATTCCGCTTAACATTACACCGGCTTTTTTATATTCACGTCCGGGTCTAAAAATTTTTTCCGCAAGTTCCATTGCCGGCGCAATTAATTCATTAGTAATGGATGTAGCCATTGGCAAAGTGGCATGAGCGCTCATGGTAGCTCCGTGACTAAAATTTGCAGAATGATTTTCTTCTTTGGCTACCATAAAAATTTGTATTACCGAAGCAGCACTATTTTGCCTGCGCAATTTCTCAGCAGCCCGCGAAGTATAAGTGGCAAGCGCTTCTTTTATCTCATCAAGCCTGGTAACATTTCTTCCAAACATGCGGGTAGTGGCAATCATCTTTTTGTTGACGAGTTCATCTTTCATTTCTATGCAAGGAATTCCTTTTAATTCTTTTATAAGTCTGACACCTGCAACGCCTCCCATATTTTTGTAGGCCCATGCTTCCGGCATATTTCTTAATTCCCATGCGTTGGTTATTCCCCAATTCACGAGTTTATCAGCATATGCCCTTCCCACACCCCATATTTCTGAAACATGCGTTGCATCTAATACTTTTCTTATAGTTTCATTATCGTGAAGTGAATAAATGCAATTCGTAGCAGCTTTATTTTTTTTTGCAAGATGGTTGGCAATCTTCGCCAGTGTTTTTGTTGGGGCAATACCTACTGACACAGAAACGCCTGTCCATTTTTCCACCACTTCTCTCAGGTGCAAAGCGTATACGTCAAGAGAATTTATATCCACTTTGCTAACATCTAAAAATGATTCATCAACAGAATATATTTCTACATTTTCATCGCCCACCAGTATTTTTAAGGTATCCATTACGCGCCGGCTCATATCGCCATACAAATTACAATTGGATGAAAAAGTAGCTACCTTATGCTTTTCAATTAAATACCTTGCTTTGAAATAAGGCCCAGCCATTTCTACTCCTAATGTTTTTGCTTCGTCCGTCCGCGAAATAATGCAACCATCATTATTGCTCAACACTACAACCGGCCTATTGCTCAGGTCTGGCCTGAAAACCCTTTCACACGAACAATAAAAACTGTTACAATCAACAATGGCTTTCATTTGTTTTAGTTTGATAAAATAATAACCTTTGGAAAATTATGGCTTATGAATTGCATAAGTAACCACTCCCCAAATACTAAAGTCCTCACAAGTAGCATCAATATTGATCGGAGATAATTTATCACCGTCTGCCAGCAAACGAATTTTATTATTTATTTTTTCAAATCGCCGTATCAACAAGTCTCCATTGAGAATCGCAATAATTACTTTGCCATTAACGGGTTTCAAAGAACGATCCACAATCACCACATCGTCCTTATAAATACCGGAGTTCTTCATACTATCGCTGTTTACGCGCATAAAAAAAGTAGCCGGTTTATTGCGGATAAGTTCCTCATTAAGGTCAATACCCCGCTCCATATAATCATCGGCAGCAGCGCTAAATCCGGTAGCGTTGGCAGTATAAATGTCTTGTTGATTAAATCGCTTGGTGCCGTCGTATTTGGAGGCATAAAAATGATCAGGGTTCATAAATAAATTTGTTTGGTAACTAAAATAGTTAGTAAATTTATACTAAAATTATTGACAACAAAAATCTTTATTATGAAAACTTCTTTCTTTTCCTCTCATTCCATCATAAAAGAAATCTATGGACACAGGCTATCTGAATACTTATTGGTAGTAAAACCTGCTACAGATGTTTATGAAAAGATAGTAATCGAAAAGCAACTTTTTTTTGAAGAATATAAAGTGCATGAAATCATAAATAAAAACCCACAGATTATTGTGGCGGGGTTTCTTGCTAAAGAAGGTATGGAAGAACCTCTTAGCCGTTGGATGCAGCGAATATGCAGCCATCAGCGCGGATTTACACTTACATTAAATAATTACAGCGGCTTCCCTCCAGGTAATATTTATCTGCGTGTGCAAAATGAATAGCCTTGTCAACGGCTGGGCGCATCGCTTAAAGAATTGAATGATTATATCAGTTCATGCGCCTGCCCACCAATGCAGTTTGCTTCTAAACTTCATATTTCTTTAGCAGATAATTTACCCGAAAATATTTATATAAATGCATTAAAAAAATACGCCCGCAAAACGTTTCATGAGTCTTTTACAGTAAATGAATTGCAATTGCTAAAAAGAAGAAATGAATATGTTACTTACAAAACAATTAGCGTATTCAGTCTTCAGCCTGCAGAAGATACGTGCAGTGTTTTCTCCTGATAATAGAAATTGATTCTATGAATACTATGAATTTAAAACAAATACCCGGCTATAATTATAATGAATACCTGCTTGTATTAAATCCGCACGAAGATCTTCGGGATAAAATCATGCAGGTAAAGAAAGAATTCTCCGGGGATTATAAAGCAACTATTGCACGGCATTCCGAACCGCATATTACACTCGTAAACTTTGTTCAGTTTGAAATGATAGAAGAAAGGCTAATCAATCGCTTAAAAAATATTGCTGCGGGTTACAAGTCTTTTAAAGTTGATTTAAAAGATTATGGAAGTTTCCCAAGCCATACCATTTTTATCAATGTAGAATCCAGGCAGCAGGTGCAGAATTTAGGTAAAGCATTAAGATCGGCACAACAATTAATGACGCTGAGTAAAGACAACAAACCTCATTTCCTAAATGATCCTCATTTGACTGTTGCCAGGAAATTATTACCATGGCAATTTGAACAAGGCTGGGCTGAATACAGCCACCGTTATTTTTCAGGATGTTTTATTGCAAATGGAATGTTGTTATTAAAAAGACCATTAAAAATTCAGACTGATGGGCATATCCTTCCCGGAAAATATCAAACTCTGAAACGATTTGAATTTTTGAATTCGCCCGTCAATATTAAACAAGGAGAATTATTTACGCAGTAAAGCAACTTTTATTTGCAATTCCTATTTTAAGTTTTCTACACCGAATTAAATTAACTATGAAAAACAAAACATTAAAACAAGATCACTTCAAAGTAGCCGCAAAACAACAAGAAGAAGAACAACAATATTTATTCGGTCGTGGCGCACAATTCAATACACAAAATCGATTTTTAAAAAACCATGAAGCCAAAGAAGAAATTGAATCTATTGACGATTGGGAAGTACCCAATTCAAAAACTCAATATTTGGAACAGCAAGTAAAAAGTATAGTGAATAAAGTGGATAGTCCCGACCTCGGTATGATGTACAGCATGAATCCCTATGCCGGTTGCGAGCATGGGTGTATTTATTGCTATGCCCGTAATGTTCATGAATACTGGGGCTACAGTGCGGGACTTGATTTTGAAAGAAAAATTATTGTAAAAATAAATGCGCCAAAAATGCTGCGTAAAACTTTGATGCATCCCAAATGGGATCCACACCCAATCCTGTTGAGTGGTAACACAGATTGCTATCAGCCGGCTGAACAACAATATAGACTAACCCGTGGACTGCTTGAAGTGTGTAATGAATTTAATCAGCCCGTAAGTATTCTTACCAAGAATTCATGGATCTTAAAAGACAAAGACATTCTGCAGGAAATGTCGAAAAAGAGATTGGTATCAGCCATGGTGTCTATCACTTCTTTTAATGAAGACCTGCGACGAGTGATGGAACCAAGAACAGCTACTGCCAAACAAAGATTAAAAGTAATAGAAGAATTAACTGATGCAGGTGTACACATGGGAGTAATGATGGGGCCAATGATTCCCGGATTGAATGAACATGAAATGCAAAGGATTATGAAAGAAGCAAGCGATGCGGGAGCAAAATTTACAGCCTATACTTTTATTCGTTTGAATGGTGCCATCAAATTTTTATTTCACGATTGGCTGTACAAAAATTTTCCTGACCGTGCCGATAAAGTTTGGCATTTAATAGAAGCCAGCCATGATGGAAAAGTAAACGACACGCGCTGGGGAAAGCGCATGAGAGGCGAAGGTGGTATTGCAGATATGGTAAATCAACAGTATAAAAAATATGGCAAATTGTATGGATTGAACGGGGAAAGATGGAAGATGAATGTGGATGATTTCAGGAGACCAGGGGAACAGGGGAGGTTGTTTTGAGATAGGTCAAAACAATAATATTGTGGAAATGATATATTTTATGGTTATTTTGTAAATCATGCAAAAACAGTATTAAATGTTGATTGCTTAAAAGCTCTATTGTGAATAATCAAACTAAAGAATTACTGGAAAAAGTTACAGCGGAAGCTGATTGGGGACTCAGTTTGGTTACAAAAGAAACACTCAAACAACCCTCTGAAATATTACTTTCTCCATTTAAAAAACAAATTGCAGATTCTTTAATAAATGAGAGTTTTCTTTCTGTTGATGCAATAAATTTTTCAGGGGAATATCCATTTGTTTATATTAAGCAGCTAAAAGAATTTAATCCAACTCAAGTAAGAGAATTACATCGTAAAATATGGAATGAGGGAAGAACCCCTTTATTAGGAATTATCACTCCAACTGAAATTCGGTTGTATGATTGCTTCGATTTGCCAGTTCAAACGGACGATGAATTAGATAAAATACGGATAGGAGAAATTTATAAAAATACTAAGCAGGATATTGAACATTTAGCAGAGCTATTGCATCAATCTAAAATTGATAGCGGGATAATATGGGAAGAACAGTTTGGGAAAGATATTAAAACAAAAAACCGGGTTGATAGAAAACTGGTTGAAAATTTAGCAACAGCAAGAGAAAAACTACATATTAAATATAACATGCCTTTCAATGTAGTGCATGATTTACTAGGAAGAAGTTTATTTACTTTATACTTGCAAGATAGAGGTATTTTGAAGCCGGAGAATTATCCGCAAAAGAAAAGCGTATTAGACTTTTTTGAATTGCTGGATTATCCTAAAGCAACTCTTGACCTTTTTGATTATTTAAAAAGGAAATTCAATGGAGATCTTTTTCCAGTTACAGACGAGGAGAGAATATTGATTGAAAAGAACCCACAGGCACTCCTTGTAATAAAGGATTGTTTTATTGGAAATGATATGTCATCCAATCAACTTTCGTTTAATTGGCGAATGTTCCAATTCCAATTTATACCAATTGAATTGATAAGTTCTATTTATGAAGAATTTATGAGTGTAGAAGATGCGGCACATACCGGATTTACTAAAGAGCAAAAGAAAAAAAATGATGGAGCTTTTTATACTCCTCTAATGCTTGTTGAATTTGTTTTGAATGAAGTACTACCCTATCCTGATGAAAATAACAAACAATACGATTTAAAAATACTGGATCCGGCTTGCGGCAGTGGAATTTTTCTGGTGGAAAGTTATAAAAGATTAATAGCCCGGTGGAAATATTCAAATAGGAAATCTGAAATCACCGAAGAGGTTTTAGAAGAACTCTTATTAAATAATATTTACGGGATTGAATATGACTCAGAGGCTATAAAGGTTGCAGCATTTAGTCTCTATCTTACTTATCTTGATTACATAAAACCGACAAAGGTATTAGATAAAGATGCGCGTTTTGAACCTTTGATTCGCTGGGAGGATAGGCAAGATAAGGGTAGTAAAAAACAAGGAAATAACCTTTTTCAATTCAGTACTTTTTCAAAAAATTTAACTGTTTTTGAGAATGAAATTGACTTGGTTGTTGGGAATCCACCTTGGCTACGTGGAGGTTCAAAGAAAGATGTATCTGAATATATCAACAAACAGAAAATTCCTAAAGACATAGTTTGTGCCTATTTAGATTATATGCCCAAGAGGGTACCTAATGCAACAATAGCATTAATTAGCAAAGCCAAAGTTCTTTTCAATACAGAAGAAATAAGCCAAAGATTTAGACAGAGATTGTTCGCAAAAAATAATGTGGATGCTGTAATTAATCTTTCAGTTGTTAGGAATGTAATTTTTGAAAATGCAACAGCACCTGCTGCGATAATAATTTATAAAAAAAGACGTGAAAATGATAATCGAAAAGATTATGTTATTTATTGTGTACCTAAAAATGAGATGGTCATTAAAAATAGAAGAACAATTGTTGTTGATGCATCTGAAGTAAAATTTATTCCTTTAAATGAAATATTAAAAAATGATTCCAAAGTTTTTAAAATTGCAATGTGGGGAAATGTTAGAGATGCTATGTTGATTGAAAAATTAAATAAGTTTAAAACGATTAAAGAAAAAATATTAAACAATGAACACGGCATGGGATTAATCAAAGATGCTTTAGCTAAAAAGAAAGGGAATCCCAAGCTTAAGGAGCATTACTTTTTAAAAACTATAGATATCCAACCTTATTACACAAGTAACATAAAGCTGTTAGAGTTGGGTGATGACCATAAATATTATCGAACTGACAACCGGAATTTATACAATCCTCCTTTAGTATTATTTAAAGAAGGAACAAGCAAGGATTCTGTTTGTAGTTCTTTTATAGATTTTAAGTGTGCATTTCAAAGTTCTTCCCTTGGGATAAAAATAGAAAGTAAAAGTGAGGATTTTCACAAGGCTTTAGTAGCTTGTTTTAATTCAGCATTAGGAAATTATTATTTCTTTTTGACTAGTGCTAATTGGGAAATTAGTAAAGGAGGCCAGATACAAAAAAATGAAGCGTTGGAATTTTCGGCATTTATTTATACAATGAGCGAACAAATAATTAAGAATTTAGCAGCGTTAGTAGATGAAATTGCAAAAGATAAGAATAGCAAAGATAGTCATAGAGAAGGCAAGATTATCGCAACTCAAAAACATATCGACCAGATAATTTATAAGGAATTAAGTCTTTCTTCAAACGAAATTTCTTTAATAAATGATACTCTTAATTTCAGCGTTGCTTTACACAATAGATATAAAGAGAGCAATGCTGAAGGCTTTGTGATTTTAGATAAAGAGCTTTTGTCTTTTGCAAAAACTGTGGCAAAAACAATAACCTCATCTTTAAAAATAGCAACAAAGGAGCTTGGGTTGAAGTGATTGATACAGGCATATTAAGTCAGCCTGTGAATATTGTTGCAATTCATTTCGACAATAATGAAATGTTTGGTTCAGCAAGGATTTCTTCAGTAAATGATATTTCTAAACTGCTTCAGCAAATCAATATTGACAGTTATCAAAAGCATTCAGAAACTATTTATTATAGAAAGATTGTAAAGTACTATAGACAAGGGATTATCTATTTAGTAAAACCTAATCAAAAGCGTTTCTGGTCAATTTCGCAGGCATTAAATGATGCCGATAATATTTTACTAGACTTAACTCAATAGCATTCAGCATGGGATATTTAAAAGGATTTGAAAATATAGCTCTTGCTTCCGGTTACACTTCTCAGTTGCCTTCACAAGAAGTAATTGAATCATTTCAAATTGAAGTTTTTAATCTTGTTTGCGAAGCTTATAAAATAATAAAGACATCGGATAAAATTTCAGAAAAGCCGGATGAAACCCAAATTAGCACTTCATTATTTGTTGCATTGCGAATGTTGTGTACTAATAATAGTTGGGTAAACTGCGAACATCATGAATTTACTAATGATATAATTGCCGGACGAAAAAAGCCTATTTCTACAAAACGATTTGATATTTATTTTGGCAATTGGAGCACACCAATAAGAATTGAATATGGAGTTGAAGCTAAACTTTTAATTGAAAATGATTTTGCAGGGAAAAAATCAAAATTTCTTATTGAGGAATATGTGGGTATAAAGGGTATGAATAAATATATAAGTGGAATCTATAAAGAGCGAGGGTGTATGCTTGGGTATATTGTCGAAGGTAATATTGGTGAAATTGTTGAAAAAATAAATACACAAGTCGAAAATGTTTTTGAAGCCAATCAAAAGTTATTAAAAGAAAATTCTTCAAACTTTAAGCATAAAGAAATTTATAAATCAATTCACCAACAGAAATTAAAGTATCCAATGTTTCATTTAATGTTGGATTTTAGATAGGAATAATTATTTTGAAATAATAATTATGGCACAATCCTCAATAGAATGGACCCAAATGACCTGGAACCCTACCACAGGCTGCACAAAAATTTCAGCAGGTTGTAAGTTTTGTTATGCAGAAGTTATGACAAGACGTTTGCAAGCAATGGGAATTGAAAAATATAAAGATGGCTTTAAGAAAGTAAAAGTTCATGAAGATTCATTAAACATTCCCTATACGTGGAAAAGTTCTAAAACTGTATTTGTAAATTCAATGAGTGATTTATTTCACACTGAAGTTCCCTTTGAATTTATAGAAAAGGTTTTTGCGGTAATGAATGATACGCCACAACACACTTACCAGGTTCTTACAAAACGGGCTGAAAGATTATATGAATTACATCATAAATTAAACTGGACAAAAAATATCTGGATGGGTGTTTCTGTTGAAGATGAAAGAGTAACGGACAGGATAGATTTTTTACGGGAAACAAATGCTAAAACAAAATTTCTTTCCTGCGAGCCTTTAATCGGCCCTCTAATAAATATGGACTTGACAAATATAGATTGGGTAATTGTTGGCGGAGAAAGTGGAAGAAAAGCCAGACCAATGTCAGAGCAATGGGTGTGGGATATAAAAATGCAATGCCAGGAACAGGAAGTTGCTTTCTTTTTTAAACAATGGGGCGGTAAAAATAAAAAGGAAGCTGGAAGAAAATTGGCAGGAATGACTTATGATGAAATGCCCGGCACTATTTTATGAATTTAAACTATCCTTGAAAATCAAAAATGACATTTTCGATTTTCAAGGATCGCACATATTCTAATTTAGTTTAAAAGGTGCAAAGCGTCCAGGTATGTTGGCTGGTAAAATGAAAATTTTCGATCTGGTTGAAGGTATTTATTTTACCAGAGTTCAGATGAAATTTCAAACGATTTGAAAAACTTTCTCTAAATATATTTTGCACTTTCAAAAAAATATTTCCATCTTTGCATCCGAAAAGATTTAAAAAATGCTCCGTATAACATCATATCAAAACAGTAAAGCAGGCTTTAGTACAGGACTGCTTGATCTAAGGCGGGGTATGCGATTTATTTAAATAAACTTTTTATAAATAGTAAGACCCCGCTGATGCGGGGTTTTTTATTTGCGGCAAACAAACAAAAAATGGCAATTACTATTTTTTTGTACGACGATAATAAAGAATCAATACAGCGATCGTGTAATCATTGATCATAAAGATGATCATACTTGTCCGGTCATGTAATAAAATTAATAACTGACCGGGTTTTTTTATGCCCGGCTATAAATGAATTAAAATGGAAACAATTATAACCGCTGCCTTAAGATTTCTTTTGATACAATACAGTGGATTTTTAAAAATGATTAAAATAAAAAGAAGAAAATCAGAAAATAGCAACGACCTATTTGATCAGCACTTTATTGAGCCGAAAGTGTTCTTTATGAAACTGTTCAACGTTGTTCCTTGTGTTGCCTACATCGGTAATGTTGATACCAAAAAGATCTTTGATTTAATCCAGGATGGGAAGTATGGTAAAGTAAAAGACGTGTACCAACGTATCTATCACGATTGGGAAGATGACAAAATTTATTTTTCAAAAACCATATTTGTTATTGAAAATAAAATAATGGTGAAGCTTGCAGATGATTGGCTTGAAATTTATTTCACTACGAACAATTATACAATGGCCCACAAAATGCTAAAGGAATTCAAGATGCTAAAAGCTCCTGAAAAGGAAAAGGATTACGAGATCAATATTATATCCTTAAGTGGCCAACAACTTGATCTGAAAACTTTAGCCATCAAGCCAACGCATCTTGATATTGATCTTTATTATAATGATGATTTTAAAATAATAGATGCACTAATCAGGGAGAGGCTCGCTAAAGAAAATGACAAAGGAATTGTGCTGTTGCATGGTTTACCAGGCACCGGTAAAACGACATATTTAAGACACCTGATTGGTAATCTCAAAAAGAAAGTAATGTTTGTTTCACCATCGGTAGCAGGTAACTTAATGAATCCCGAATTCATGGATTTGTTGCTGGACAATCCTAATGCAGTGCTGGTAATTGAAGACGCCGAAAATATAGTTATGGACAGGAAGTATAGCAGCCATAGCGGTGTAAGCAATCTGCTTAACATCAGTGATGGTTTATTGAGTGATTGTCTGAATGTCCAGATCATCTGTACATTTAATAGTAACATTGGTTTAGTTGATAATGCTTTATTAAGAAAAGGAAGATTGATAGCGAGGTATGAGTTCGAAAAATTAAGTATTGAAAAGGCTACTGCGTTAAGTAAACATTTAGGTTTAAAAAATGTAGTTAAGAGGCCAATGACGTTAGCCGAGATTACTAATCCGGAGGATAATTACCAGGAACTAACTAAAACAAATGTGATTGGTTTCAGAAGGGAAATGTTGATGGAGAATTGAGGTAAGAGTCAGTAGCGGCACAGAGATGTGCCGCTACTTCTTTTTTATAAACAATGGTGTTTTGGCAGAGCTGGTCTATGCGTTCCGTTGAAGCAGGAATCGATTCTTGAGACACCACAAAATGTATTATCTCTTTATTCAATTGTACTTTTGACGAAATTGTTCTTAGCATGGCGTTATTAGAAGTACAGAAAATAAGTAAACAACTAAAAGGAGGTTTATTGATTGACCAGGTTAGTTTTGAGCAGGCGGCATTGCAGAAGATCGCGATCACAGGAGAATCAGGTGCAGGAAAAACGACCCTATTGAGAATGATTAGCGGGCATGCGCAACCCGACAGCGGAACCATTTTATTCAATGGCACAAGAGTAAGAGGCCCGGAAGAAAAATTATTGGCAGGACATAGAGAGATTGGCTATTTATCACAGGAGCATGATCTGTTGCACAATTATAAAGTGGAAGATCTCGTCTGGTTTCAAAATAAATTAACCGATGAAGAATCAACAAAATTATTTGAAATATGCCGTATTACTGGTTTGATGAAGCGACGAACCGATCAGCTTTCCGGTGGAGAGAAACAAAGGATAGCATTATCTATGTTATTGACAAAATCACCGAAGATGTTGATTTTGGATGAACCTTTTTCAAATCTGGACCCGATACATACGGAGATATTAAAAGCGGTATTAGAAGACATAACAGAAAGATTGCAGATCACCTGTTTGCTGACATCGCATGATCCGAACGATACACTTTCGTGGGCAGATGAAATTATTGTGATGAAAGAAGGAAAGATTATCCAGAAAGGCACACCGGAAAAAATTTATCATCAACCGTTGAATGAATATGTAGCAGGTATGTTTGGTAGGTACAATTTATTGACACCTGAACAAGCTCTATTGTTTGGTATTGAAGCGAATGGGAAAGATGTAGTTATTCGTCCCGAAGATTTTTTTATTAGCACGACTTCAGAAAATGGTGTGAAGGGGATCGTAGAAAAGATGAGTTTTTGGGGGAGTTTTTATGAGTTAGAAGTGAAGGTTAGTGAGTTAAGGATTATTGTGAGGATAGAGAAGAATAAGTGGAAGGTTGGGGAGGAACTCCGTATGAAAATAAACGGACAGAATAAAGATTGGAATTAAAAGATAATTATTAAGCTGTAGCCTCTTTTGGCTAAATCGATTTTCAAATAGCAAATTTGAAAAATCAGTTTAAAATTTGTTTTCAATTTTCACTTCACCTGGTGAAGTACTTTTAGGACAACCCGCGACAAGCAATCGTAAAACTAATTTCTTTTTTCAAAAACCACTATTTTTACCACTAATCAATTTATATGGAAACCGTAGCGGAAAATATTAAGGCATTTTTTCAAAGTGTAAATAATGAATCAATCAAGCAGATTGAAAAGTTACCGAAGTCAGGCGGCGACCGCATTTATTTTCGCATTGTTACCGAAAAGAAATCTTACATAGCTACTTATAACGAAAATCTGAAGGAGAGCGAAACGTTTTTATATTTTACCCAACACTTTTCAAAAATAAGTGCTCCTGTTCCTGAAGTTTATTTTGTATCTGAAGATGCTAAAATATATATACAGCAAGACTTTGGCCGTATTTCACTTTTGAACGAGTTGGAAAAATATGGCGAGAACGATCATGTTTTCAGCTTATTCCAAAAAAGCCTGAAAGCACTTGCTTTTTTGCAAATCAAGGGAATTGATAATCTTGATGATTCGTATTGTCTTACTTCAAAAGAATTCGGAAAGCAGGCCATCATGAGCGATCTTTTATACTTTAAATATTATTTCCTCGACACGCTCAAAATCCCCTACGATAAAGAAAAACTAATTGATGATTTTGAGGCGTTGAGCACTTACCTCACACACGTAGAATTCAAATATTTTATGTTTCGTGATTTTCAAAGCCGAAATATTTATATACAGAATGAGGAGGTGCATTTTATCGATTACCAGGGCGGAATGAGAGGCGCCTTGCATTATGATGTGGCTTCGTTGCTGTGGCAGGCGCGCGCCAATCTTTCTGAGGAATGGAAAAACTTGCTGTTAGAATATTATATGGATTGCGTGAGTGAAATTTTAGAAAAGCCTGTTGACAGGATTCGTTTTACCAGTCAATATAACGGGTATGTGTTGATAAGGCTAATGCAGGTTTTGGGTGCTTATGGCTTTCGCGGACTGTTCGAAAGAAAAGCGCAATTCCTTACAAGCATTCCGTTAGCGCTCACCAATCTTAAATGGTTCCAGGAAAATAAAAATATGGGAATTGCTTTGCCGGAATATGATCGTCTTCTTAGTTTGATTGTGGAGGATGACGTTGTAAACCGTTTTAAACCTTTGCAGGCTAATGATGCTACGGCATTAATCGTAACGATTAACAGCTTTTCATATTTAAAAACAGGGTATCCGGAAGAAAAAAGCAGGAACGGCGGAGGCTTTGTCTTTGATTGCAGAGGATTAATGAATCCCGGCCGGTTTGATGCATTTAAACCATTGACTGGAAGAGATAAGCCTGTCGTCGATTTCCTGGAACAACGAACGGAAATGCCCGAATTTCTGAATGGTGTTTATAATGTAGTAGATATTTCGGTAGAAGATTATTTAAGAAGAAATTTTGATTCTCTGACAATTAGTTTTGGATGCACCGGTGGACAACATCGTAGCGTGTACGCTGCGGATGCGCTCACCAGGTATTTGAGAAATAAATTCAAAGTAAAAATCAACCTGAACCATATCGAACAGAATATTCATGAACTAAAAGGTTTTGAAAACTAACTTTTATGAAAGCGATGATCCTTGCTGCCGGATTAGGCACGCGTCTGAAACCCTTTACTGACCAGCATCCAAAGGCACTCGCACTTGTAAACGGAAAGACTATTTTACAAAGAAATATTGAATACCTCGCTTCATTTGGGATCAAAGAAGTAATCGTAAATGTGCATCATTTTGCTGATCAGATTATTAACTTAATAAAAACAAATGACGGATTTGGCAGCAACATTACTTTTTCCGATGAAACCAATGAAGTGTTGGAAACCGGCGGCGGTATAAAAAAAGCGGCTTGGTTTTTTGAAAATGATAAAGATCCTTTCATTGTAATGAATGTGGATATTCTTACTGATATGAATTTGGAACAAATGGTGCTGCAACATAAAAAGGCTAATCCCCTTGCAACCCTTGCAGTCTCTTCCCGAATTACTTCCCGCTATTTTTTGTTTGATGAATTGAATCATTTGTGTGGGTGGAAAAACGAAAAAACCGGCGAACAAAAAATTAGCAGAGAGTCAAATTTTTTTATTAAAAAAGCATTTAGCGGCATCCAAATTATTTCTCCAAAAATCTTTTCATTAATAAAAATGGAAGGTAAATTTTCTATGGTGGATGTGTATCTTGATCTGGCCAAAACACAGGTTATTACTTCTTTTGATCATAGCGATTCAAAATTTATTGATGTTGGAAAAACGGAAAGTATTTTAAAAGCTGATAATTTATTCAGATAAAAGCTGATTGACTTTTTAAATTATTTATTGCTTTACTGTGTTAGTAGCTCTCTAAGTCTGAATTCTTATTTGATAGAAATAAGAATCTAGAGAATTTGTTGTTTTACTGCTTTTGTTGAAGTTTGCTTAAAACTTTACTCCCATTTTTTTATAAATAAAGCTCATCAGCCACATAGGGCCTATTAATAAAAACTGGATGTCTTTTAAAAAGGAAGGTTTTTTCCCTTCAACGTTATGTCCATAAAATTGACCGATCCAGGCGATGGCAAAAATGATAACACAGATCAGCCAAAGCGAAACCGGTACATATTTTTCAATCAGATGGCATAAAACGAGACAAAAAAATCCAAGTAAAAACATTCCTATTCCGATTGAAAACGAAAGGCGCAGGTAATATAAGATAACCAGTAGCATAGCAAACATGGCAACATTTAAATGGTGCCGATCGATCCACAGCGGTACTTTAATACAGTAAAGCAGGCCAATAATAGAAAAGAAAATGGCGGCTACGCATACCCAGTGGATTAATTTATTGGTTTTGTTTTGGTGGCTCTGGCCGTACTCGCCCAGCCACTGATTTACGGTTTTCATTTTAAATTCTTTTTTGGAATAGACGAGAAATTAAAAACAAATTATTGATTTGTTTGGAAAGCTACAAGTTTAAATTTGCATGATTCTGATCATCTTAACCTTTCATCCCGTGAAAACTGTTATCGAGATCGTATCTTTGCAACGTTAGCTACATTAATATGGAATCAGCAACTAATATTTTATCAATCGCGCTCAATCATCCTGTAATGCAGGAGGAGATGGAATTGGTACAGCATAGTTCGCAGAATATTCCGGGTTCTGTTCAATATGTTATCAACCGGTATCGCAAATCTCCTAATGCAAGCGTGCAGGAAACCGGTATGATGGTTTATAATTATAGCGTCGAAGACCAAAAGTCGGGAAATCTTGAGTTGGTTTTTTGCATGGAAGGGAACAAATATTGCAAAGCGAAAGACAAAGATTGTGATTTTTGCAAGCATTCCAAATCTCACAATTGCGATGAACTAATTAATACGATTGACGTCGCTTGTTTCCGCTTCAATAGCGACCATCTTTCGCAGTTTGTAAAGGGTCTAAAAACAACTTCATTTTCAGAAGACATCCTGAATTTTAAACATACATCTTCATTTTCTAAAACTCTTCCTCTTTGTGGAAAAACCAGGTTGGTATTGGATTCTTTGATGAATCATACCTATACCGACAGCATGGAAAATATTTTTATTAATGCCCAAACGCAAATGCTGTTATTATATAGCATGGAGTGTATGGGTGGCGATGGCGAAGAAGATTTTTCCTGCAAATTTTTGGCAAACGAGGCTGACCGTGAAAAAATTTCCCTTGCCCGCGAAGTCTTGATTCAGCATATTGGTGAGCCGCTTACTATCAGAGAACTAAGCCGCAAAGCAGCCATTAACGAGTGCTATTTGAAGAAGGGATTTAAAGAAATGTATGGCACTACCATTTTTGATTTTTTCCAGAGTCAGAGAATGGAGCATGCCAAATATCTTTTGTATGAAAAAGGATTAACCGTAACAGAAGTTTCTGCCAATCTGGGTTATTCTTCCATCTCACATTTTTCTACTGCTTTTAAGAAACATACCGGGCTTAAACCCTGCGAATTATTATTTCGCTGATTTTGTTTTGTTTACTGCATCAAAAATATTTACGAAATCAGAAAATCCTTCTGAACGTTTTCCAACAAACTCTTCTATTTATTGGTCATTTTTTAACGTAGAAGTGTTTTGGTTTAAAAAATTTCAACAATTTTGATCATGATTAAGATCATGCTTTCGTTTGACAGAGGAATGATAAAAAAGTAAGTTTTATACGGCAATTTTGCAGGTTAAATATGGGTTGGAAACTTCTATATATTTTACTTGCAATGACTTTATTCACAAGAGTTTCGGCACAATCGAAGCCTTAGGAAGATTCCGTGGCAAAATTACTTGACGAAGTAGTGGTAACCGCTACCCGAACTGAAAACAAGGTCTCTAATATTCCCTTACCCATCGAGGTGATTTCCGCAAAAAATATTCATCTGTCAGGCTCACAAAAATTAATAGATATCCTCCAAATGCAAACGGGGTTGGTGATCGCCAATAATCCGCTGGGAACTGCTTTACAGGGATATCCTAATCCTTTTGGCGAAGGCATTCAAATGCAAGGGCTTGATCCAGCTTATACCTTGATACTTGTGGACGGCGAACCGCTTATTGGAAGGAATGCGGGAATTATTAATCTTGGAAGAATAGCTATTGGGAATATCAAACAAATTGAAATCATTCGCGGTCCCGCAACCTGTCTTTATGGCTCCGACGCGCTGGCTGGCGTTATTAATATTATTACGGAAAATCCCACGGAAAATTCAGCGAAATTCCAGGTGCATTATGGTACTAACAATACGTTAGGACTAACCGGCGCAGGCGCTATTGTAAATAAAAAGATGGGATTACAACTTTTTGCAAACAGGTACAGTAGTGACGGATATGATTTGGACAAAAATATTTATGGCCAAACAGTTGATCCGTTCAACGATTATTCTGTAAGTGCAAAAATGAATTACCAGGTGGACGATAAAAGCAAACTCACCCTATCTGGAAGATTTTTTAATGAAACCCAATTCAATAATTACCTAATTTTTCCCCAAGGAGAAACTGAAATTGTAAAAGGAAAAACGATAGAGACCGATGGAAGTTTATTTGCAAGATTTGACCACAAGGTAAATAATAAAGTTTCTTACATGGGTTCTGTCTATGCAACATCTTACAGTAATAATGCTTCCGTCTTTTTGCAAAAAAATGATTCGTTGTATGAAACCATCAGGCTTTCTGATTTGATGGTAAAGCCCGAATTGCAGGTAAACATTGGCAAAAACCCTTCTTCCCTATTTGTAACCGGAATTGGTTTCAATTTTGAAAACGTCAACTCTACCCGTTACGCTGCAGTCAGTAATTTGAATGCCGGATATCTCTTTGTTCAAAAGCAGTTTCAAATTAAAGATAGAGTAAACATTATTGCAGGAGCGAGGTATGATAAAAACTCATTGTATCGTCCGCAACTTAGTCCCAAACTGGCTATAGCTTATAAAGCGAAACCCAATTTTATTCTAAAAGGAAGTGTAGGTACGGGGTTTAAAGCACCCGATTTCCGTCAGCAGTTTCTCAATTTTTCCAATTCGCTGATTGGCTATACATTATTAGGTGCGAAGGAGCTAAGCCAGGGATTGGAAAACCTGCGGGAATCGGGGCAAATTAGCCCTGGTATTGACCTTTCTAGGTATAAAAACAGTCCTCCTCTTTCCCCGGAAAAATCACTGGGCATCAATGCCGGGTTTGATTATACCTTAAAAAATAAAGGAGTAGTAAAAATCAATTTTTTCAGAAATGATATCAGTAATCTTATAGAAAGCTATAATCTTCCTTTTAACAAAACTAACAACCAGTCCATCTATTCCTACATGAATCTTAACAGAGTCTTTACCGAAGGGCTGGAAATAAGTTTCTCTTATAATTTTAATCAACATTTTTCAATATTTGCAGGCTACCAGTTCTTGATTGCAAAAGACAAGGACGTACTTGATAAAATTGAGAACGGCAAATTATATAAAAGAGATCCTGTTACTTACCAGACCACTTTGGTTACTAAAGACGAATACAAAGGTTTGTATAATCGAAGCAACAATAACGCTAATTTCCGGTTCCAGTATAACAATATTCTTTATAAAGCCACCGCTTTCATCACCGCCAAATATAGGGGTGGCTCCGGTTTCAGCGGGCTTAACGGGTTTCAAAATGGAAGCGGCGTTTATGATGATGACAGGGAAACTGTAGATGGATTTGTTTTATTGGATGCCACCATTTCCAAACGTATTGCCAAGCGATGGGAATTGCAGGGAGGCATAGAAAATATTCTCAACTATACTAACAAGCTTCTGATGCCGAGTATATATGGAAGAAGTTATTTTGTCACAATAAATTTTAAACTCGAAAAATAAAACAAAAACAAAAACAAAATGAAAAACAAGAAAATGAAAAACGTGAAAATAAGTTTGCTTGCTGCGGCCGTCGCAGTCGCGGGACTGGTTTCCTGCGGCAAAGAGGAAGTGCCCGCGCCACCGCCAACGCCGACCGTGTCCGTCACAGATTCAGTAGAAATTCCATTTAGCTCTAGCAAATATTTATTCTATAGTTTTAAAGACACCGCTGTGGTTGCTTCAAGTGATTCTGCTACTACCAATTGGGATTTTGGTTTGCGGTTTGTGAGCATTATTATCAACAGTCATTCAAGTGGACCAGGAACTGGTGGTGCTGTTTCACAGCCTGGAATTTATAATAATTATACAACGGCGCCCACAACCGGCTACGCTTATGACACCACAGCTACACAGCCCGCCATTGACGCAAGCCTCAATACAGGCTGGTACAATTATGACGAAAATACACATGCGTTTAGCCCCAAAGCCGGGCAATTTTTCGTAATCAGGACGGCAGATAATCATTATGTAAAAATGGAAATCTTGTCGGTTACATACGCTGGTTTTAAGCCCCCAAATCCCACACCAGATTCTTTAATTTATAAATTCCGCTATAATTACCAGGCGGACGGAACAACAAATTTGCAATAGGCAATAAAATTAAAAGGCTTTCGCCAAATACGGTGAAAGCCCTTTTTTATTTCAATAGGGACTTTATTTAAAAAAGAAGGCGAAGCAAAACCCCGCCTCCGTAATAGCATTTAAAACAAGCCGGGTGACTTTCATAGGGGCAACGGCAAAGTCCTAAATAGGGTCTGCTGATTATTATCAAATTCCGTACTGTCGTGGATTTTGTTGAAATTTGATTGAATCAAGTGCAAGCAAATATGGCAAAAGCATTAAAAAGCCGTGCATCAAAGTTTAAATATGTTAGTCAATCTCAGCT
>DATCFI010000317.1:0-7615 GCA_036509585.1 Hanamia sp.
CCGTGCCGGGAAGAAGAGTACAATTGTATGGCTGCAAAAGTGATAAAAACGGATTGGTACATTTTGATCTCCAGGATTTTTATGGAGATGGGCAGATAATACTTCAAACAAACACTAAACAAGACAGTACGCATCATCTTGAAATCTTCAGTCCTTTTTCTGAGCAATTTTCAGGTATTTCTTTGCCTGCAATGGCGGTTGCCGAGAAGAACGCCGACCAATTACAGGAAGCTAATCTTAACATGAAAGTGCAAGCGGCCTACCATGAAGCAGACTTGCTAAAATTTGGGGACCCTCATATAGATTCAACTGCTTTTTACGGCACTGCGTTAAAAACTTATTTGCTTGACAATTATACCCGCTTCACTACAATGGAAGAAGTAATGCGCGAATATGTGGCTGAAGTGAATGTGGCAAGGAGAGATAAAGAATATCATTTTAGTACTTTTAGTGAGCCTTCCTTTAACTTAAAAGAGATGCAGTACGTGGATGTGATGATGAGCAAAGACCCACTGATATTATTAGATGGTGTACCTGTCTTTGATGTGAATAAAATTATAGCTTACGATCCGCTGAAAGTACAGAAGTTGGAAGTAGTGGGCGCTCTCTATCACTGGGGGGCCATTACAGCTAGCGGGATTCTGAGTTATACAACTTATAAAGGTGACCTTTATGGTTACACGCTAAATCCTCACGACCTGTTAATAGATTATAACGGCCTGCAAAAGCAAAGAATATTCTATTCGCCCGAATACGCCACAGAGAAGCAACAACAAAATCGTCTCCCTGATTTTCGTACTCTATTGTATTGGTCGCCAAATATTATCACGGATAAAACAGGAAATGCTCATCTTTCTTTTTATACCGGGGATATTCCCGGAAAATATATTGTAGAAATGCAGGGAATTTCTGCTAACGGCGATGCCGGAAGCAGTGATTTCATTTTAAATGTAGGAAAATAGCAATCTTACTTTTTTGTTCTTTCACTGTGGTTTCACAATAAAGAATGTTTAAGAATTTTACCATTCTCTTACCGCTTCACCGTTCAATATCTGCATTATAAAGAGATGCTTGTTTTCATAATAATCCGGAACAGCGCTGCTCTTATCATGAAATACCGGTTGGAAATTAAAATCATGAAGCGGTGCGAATGCTGTGTCATTAATATTTTGCAGAAAAGCGCCTGGATGATTTATTAAAATAGAAATAAAGCCATAAGCAGCCTCAAAACCTTTTTCCGCCATATCACTTGGCTGTGCGCGGTATTTTTGAAAGTATTTATCGCTAATATACCGCGATAAGGCATTGTCTTTTGCCTCATAATGCGGCGTAGTGTATCGAATGGGAAAATCAGTGTAAGCGCCTTTTTGATAAAATCCCGAAAAGCCATCCCAGTTGGGCATTCCGATTAAAACGAGGGGATTTGTTTTTTGTATAGGGTAACACGCATCTGCTAATTTTTGTGAAAAAGTCTGGTTAAGACTTGCCCCGATAATAACCATGGGCTTCGTAGTATCTACCAGGTATCTTAATCCTTCCGAAGAAATAGAACTATCCAGCATGATAGTTTTTATTTTCAAAAGTTGGTGGCCGTCCCTGAAATTAATTTCTCTGAAAATATTATCGATCCGATTATCATTTTTCTTTTTTACAAGATAAATATTGCCAGTCCCATGCTTTTGCATCAAGTAGCTGAAGATACTTTCGCAGTGGGCTTTCAACGTTGAATTTACAATATACAGAAAAGGGTTTTGCTTAACGCCTCCATCATTAGGATAGGTAGCCGACACAAATGGAATACTTCGTTGCACAGCAAACTTCGCAAGCATACTGTATTCTGGTTCCTTCACCGATCCGATAATCAAATCTATGCTATCTAATTTTCCATTTTTGAGAAGCCAGATGAGCGGCTTTTTAGCTGATTTGGAATCATAAATAAAAGCCTCAACATGTTGCCCATTAGTTGTAAGTGTATCCAAAGCCAGCTCGGCCCCCTGCACAAAATCTGTTCCAGCCACGGTAAGAACCGGAATGGCCGTCTGAGATCGCAATACACTACCATTAAATACTGAGTCGAGATATAAAGGAGCAACGATGGCTATGCGATAGGTTTTTTGACTAACACTGGCCTCAGATGGATGATGAGAACTAGCATCATAAGGATTGCGAAAAGTGGTATCATTTACCTGCGCATGCAACTGTTGGGTGCAAGAAAATAGCAGGAATATAAAAAAGGGGGAAATGTATTTCTTCATAATAAATAATAAATGGCCAGCGACCTAATCTTCTATTAAGTTTTATATCTAAATTTTAATCTTTTTACTTTGAATTGTGTTTTCACGATTCATCATTGACAATTTACCATTCACGATTTCTACTCCCACTCAATCGTAGCCGGTGGCTTACTGCTGATATCATAAACAACGCGATTGATCCCTTTGAGATTATTTATGATCTCGTTAGACACATATGCAAGAAATTCGTAGGGAAGATGCGCCCAGTCTGCCGTCATGCCATCTACAGAAGTCACCGCGCGCAACGCCACGGTAAATTCATAAGTTCGCTCGTCGCCCATTACTCCCACGCTTTTCACTGGCAACAAGATAGCGCCTGCCTGCCAAACGGTTGCATACAAATCAAATTTTTTCAAAGCTTTAATATATACATCATCTGCTTTTTGCAATAATTGTACTTTCTCTTCGGTCACTTCTCCCAAAATTCTGATAGCCAATCCAGGCCCCGGAAAAGGATGTCGGTTGAGGAGCTCAGGCGGTAATCCCAATTCGGCTCCTACCCTTCTTACTTCATCTTTAAATAAAGAGCGAAGCGGTTCTATCAGTTTTAATTTCATGTAAGCCGGAAGTCCGCCTACATTGTGGTGCGACTTAATAGTAGCCGATGGCCCGTGTACAGAAACTGATTCTATTACATCAGGGTAAATAGTTCCCTGCCCGAGGAAATCGATATTTTCTATTTTGTGGGCTTCCTGGTCAAAGATTTCGATAAAGCTGCCTCCGATCGCTTTTCTCTTTTCTTCAGGATCAATTTTTCCCGCCAGCTTCTTATAAAAATAATCCTTGGCATCAACGCCTTTTATGTTCAACCCAATGCTTTCACAAGCAGCAATTACTTGTTCAAATTCATCTTTGCGAAGCACACCGTTATCAACAAAAACTCCAAAAAGATTTTTACCAATCGCACGATGAATTAAAGTAGCGGCAACGGTAGAATCTACACCGCCGCTCAATGCCATAATAACTTTTCTGTCGCCAATAGTAGTTTTAATGGCAGCAACTGTATCATTGATAAAATGCGCCGGAGTCCAGTCGCGGCTGCATTTACAGATATTGACCAGGAAGTTGCTGATTATTTTTTTGCCTTCGGCGGAATGATAAACTTCGGGATGAAACTGTAAACCAAAAACCGGGTTATTTGTTTGTTTACTGCTATACGCCGCCACCGGAATGTTGTGCGTACTTGCAGAAATGGAAAAATTTTCAGGAAGCTTTTTAATGGTGTCACTGTGGCTCATCCACACATCCGAATCATTTTTTACATCCTTCAGCAAGTCATCAACAATTTGTATCTGCAATTTAGATCTGCCATATTCGCGCTTATCGCTTTTTTCAACAACGCCTCCATAAAGTTTTGCGATCAACTGCGCGCCATAGCAGATTCCCAGGACGGGAACTTTAGCAACTATGTCTTTAACATTTAATAACAATGCGTTTTCATCATTCACCGAAAATGGCGACCCGGAAAGGATGACACCCTTAAGGTTGTCAGAGAATTCAATTTCTTTATTATAGGGAGTTATTTCGCAATAAACATTGGCTTCCCGAACCGATCTGGCTATAAGTTGTGTGTATTGAGATCCAAAATCAAGGATCAGAATTTTTTCAGTCATGGGTGCGAAGGTAAATAGTTTAATGATTTTGTAAATTGCATTTATTTTTTATCAAAAAGGTTGATACGCCGTTAAACATCCCAATCAGGCAAATAAAAACAAATTAACAATTATTGGCATGAAAAATTTATTAGTCCTTTTGATTGCCACTGTATGTTTTGCGTCTTGCGACTCTATTTCGGGCAACGGAAATGTAAAGGATCAACGGCGCGATTTATCAAAAATCAGTACAATAAAGACATCGGGCTCTATCGATATTGAGATCAGCAACGGCGACGATTATTCGTTAACAGTACAAAATGACGAAAACCTGATCGCCTATATGATTACAGAAGTAAATGGCGGCGAGTTAAATATCCATTACAAAAATGGTTATTCGATAATGAATGATCATGCAAAAGTAATTGTTACGGTTCCTTCCATAGACAAGATTATTACTGCAGGTTCCGGCGATATCACCAGCAGTGGCACCATCAAAAGCGACAATGGGCTGGAACTGAACACTTCGGGCTCCGGCGATATAAAAGTCAATGTAAACGCGCCTTCTGTGAAGGTAAGGGGTGCTGGTTCGGGAGATATCCAATTAACCGGAATCACAAAAAATTTTGAATGCAAAATGACTGGCAGTGGTGATGTAGATTGCAGCAATCTGAAAAGCGAAAACGCTGTGATCAATGTTGCCGGCGCTTCCGATGTGCATGTGTTTGCGAGTGTAAGCCTCAAAGTAAATGTAGCGGGCAGCGGCGATGTACATTATGGCGGCAACCCCGCTTCTCCTGAAATTCATATTACCGGAAGCGGAACCGTATCAGCAGATAAATAGAAAATCAAATTATTTGTTGGTTTACTGTTTAGCGGTCGGCACGCCTGGCGTCAGACCGCGGGTATCTATGATTATAAATTATTTCTTAACTGCAATACGTGTCCGCAACAAGGAGCAGGTTAAAATGTCTTAAGGCATCGTAAACCCTTTTTCTCTTGTTGCCAGTCAATATCAAAATAAGAGTTGGGTAGTGACTGATTTATTTCATCTGTCATTATTTATTTTGACAACTGGTTTGATGATTTGAATTAACACCGAGCGGATTTATTTTTCCGGGTACCAGTTGCGCAATCTCACATCAATGTTTTTATCACCAGCTTCCACCAGTTTTTTGAATTCTTTGATATCACTAAAACCATTTTGACTGCGATAATGATATGGATAAACAATCTTAGGTTTAAAGGCCAGAACCGCATTCGCGGCTTCAGGAATATCCATCGTGTAAGGGAGATTCATGCAAACAAAAGCCACATCGATATTTTTTAATGAACGCATTTCAGGAATACCCTGCGTATCACCTGACAGGTAAATATTTTTCCCGCCAATGCCAAGCACATAGCCATTGCCTGCTCCTTTTGGATGAAACGCTGTAGGGCTTTCCGGTAAATTGTACATCGGTATCGCCTTTATAGAAATACCCATTTTTGTTATATCATCCCCATTCTTCATTACCAGCATGTGCACTTTGTCACTCTCCGGCAATTTATCGGCTACTACCTGCGGTACAATCAACAGTGTATTTTCTTTTTTCAAAGCATCGATTGTCTTCACGTCAAAATGATCTCCGTGGATGTGTGTGATCAAAATAATATCCGGAGGCTTTTGATTTTTAAAATATTCCGCGCCAACCGGATCTGCATAAATAGTTAGCTCAGTTGTAGAAAGCACGAGGCTTGCATGATAAATGGGCTGTATGGTGAGAGAACCCATTTTTGTTTCTATCTTATCAGGAGCGCTCACCTGAGCATCGGCGTGGCATAAAGAGATTGACACTAAAAGGGAAAGAAAAATTGATTTCATTTTTTTGGGAATTAGGTTGATTGACAAATTTAGTGAAAGTACAATAAGAAAGCAGTGGATTCTTGAAACCAGTTTTATCACATAACAGATTAGAGCGAAATACAACCTCGCGCCAAATATGGAACCAATAGGGAAGATAGGGTTGACGAAATGCACCCCTTGCTATTAGCTACAATGCAGCGGAAGTAACTTATAGGAATTTCAGCGTAGTGATAAGATTAGGAAGAAATGATTCTTTGATTTCCCATACTATCGAATAGTCAATACCGAAATAATCATGAACAATTCGATTTCGAAGTCCACGAATACGATGCCAGTCTAAATTTAAATGTGCGTCCTTAAAATCCTCAGGCAATCTATTTGCAGCTTCACCAATTATTTCAAAGTTGCGAATTACCGCGTCAATATTTTACCATCCTTAGTGAATTCGTGGTCTGACCTCCGGTACCGACCGCTACCACTTTTCAATTCAACTTATAAAAAAAACGCTGCAAAAAAATTTGCAACGTTTTTAAAACTTATTCACTCCCGATAGCTATCGGGATCACCACTCTCGTCTTATGTCAAACTCCCCAATGCCGCATTCATATTTCTAACAGCCTCTGCGCTCTTGCTGAATTTTTCTTTTTCTTCGTCATTTAGTTTGAAATCAATTATTTTTTCCCATCCGTCTTTTCCGATCACGACTGGTACGCCGATACAAATATCTTTTTGCCCGTATTCGCCATCAAGCATTACGGAGCATGGGATTAATTTCTTTTCATCGCGTACGATCGCTTCTACCAAAGTAGCTCCTGCCGCACCCGGCGCATACCACGCACTAGTTCCCAGCAATTTGGTAAGCGTAGCGCCACCAACCATTGTATCTGCAGCTACTTTTTTCAACGTTTCTTCGTCCAAGTAATTTGATACCGGAGTACTTCTATAAGTAGCCAACCTGGTAAGAGGAATCATCGTTGTATCTCCGTGACCGCCTATTACTACTCCTTGCAGGTCATGTGCAGAGCACTTCATTGCCATGGATAAAAAATAGGTAAATCTTGCGCTATCTAATACTCCACCCAGGCCAATGATCCTGTTTTTAGGTATTCCACTTGATTTCAAAGCCAGGTATACCATAGTATCCATCGGGTTGCTGACCACAATGATGATAGCGTCCGGAGAATTTTGTAAAATATTATTGGTAACATCTTTTACGATGCCAGCGTTAATGCCGATCAATTCTTCACGGGTCATTCCTGGCTTACGCGGAATACCGGAAGTGATCACTACTACTCTGCTGCCTTTGGTTTTAGAATAATCATTGGTGCTTCCAATAATTCTTGTGTCGCTGCCTAGCAACGTGGCGCTCTGCATAAAATCCATTGCTTTGCCTTCAGTAATTCCTTCTTTAATGTCGAGCAAAACCAACTCATCACAAAGCTCTTTGCGGGCAATGTTGTCTGCACAGGTAGCGCCTACTGCTCCGGCGCCTACTACGGTTACTTTCATTTTAATTGTATTTATTTAAAAAAATAGAGTTAAGGCTCAAAGGTATTATATTATTTGTGGATTAGTTTGGAGCGTCCCCTGGATTTGGTTTTATCAATTGCGTTAATCCAGTGAACAAACAAATTCCGTTGATTATTATTTTTGAGCACGAACTTAAGAAGTCGGAGGTGGAATCAACATTTAAATGAGGATACTATGTGGTTGCCGCAGGCGCTAAAGGCTGATCTTTAAATAAAATGTATAGAATAAATCGTTTAAGTCGTGAATACCTTTTGATAAATGGGGTCACTCTTAACCATTCTTTCTAGAAGGTTGTGAAATATAGTTTTATCAAATCCCCGTCTGTTAAAGCGATAAAAGAATTCATTCAGATA
>DATCFI010000318.1:0-3641 GCA_036509585.1 Hanamia sp.
CATGGCTAATAATTTTAGCTCAAATATACTAATATTATTAGCTTAAAACAAATACTATTCAATTCATCACGACCTATCTGCTTTATTCTATAATTTTTTTAATAAAAATTTTAACTAGCCATTTATATGAGTAAGGCATTATAATTTTTTCGGAAAGAATCACTAATAAAATATAAATTATGTCTGCTGTTTTTGGGCATAAAAATTTATACAATTAGTCTGGCATTAAGGATTTTCTTTCTCAACTGCCTCCTCGGAAATGATGATTGGACGTGGGTTGTGAAGAAAGTACTTAAATCAAATAATATCTTTCGTTTTAACATAATTGTTCTGATACTGGCAGCAATTTTGTATGGGTATATTTGTTTGCAAAGCTAGTTATGCATGGCTTAGTTTCCTTTTGGGTATTATGAATTTTTTTTAAATTGGTAGTCAAAAATTTTTGATGATGTATTTTAGACCTCTTTCAAACTCCATGATTCAAAAATTAAAAGAATGCCACCAAATAGAACAGATAGGGGATGACGAGGTGTATTGTACCATGGAAGATATGTCGTATGCAGTGGCACCTTTGTACAAAAGAGGCCTTATAGAAGTTAGAAAAAGTGTGGTAGACAACAAAACGCTCCATTGCATTTTTATTACGCAAGCTGGGAGAGATTATTTGAAAAATCTAAAAAATTAACGGAAGATTTATCTATTATTTTGGGATCGTCGTCACAGTTTAGCAACGCTAAACCAATTTATAATAGTTATATTTCTTTTTAATCGGGAAATTCGCGTTGCGACGATCTTAGCCGATATGTTTTTGATTTATGAAATAATGTTTCTTAGGCATTTGTTCCCAACTATCATATAAGTCCTGTCTCTGCCTCCTCACCTTTTCGTGTTCATGAATATCTTTCGACGGTCTGATATCGTCCACGTGAACTCTCATATTTAAAGTGGCCGGACTTAGATTTATTTTTCGTGCGCCCCTGGTATTAATATGGGCAGAATTGTTTTTCATGATGATTTCTTTTATAATGAGTAGTTCAGATTCTATTGAGTAAAGTTCAAATAACATGCCGTTTCAAAAGAGTATGTAAAATCTGAAAAAAATTATTATTAAATCCATGCCTGCCTGAAGCTAATATGGCTTTATCCCCCGCCGATTAAATCCATTTTTTTACCTTTTCCAACAGTTCTTTCATATGAAACGGTTTTTCCATAAAATCATCCGCACCCGCCTCGTTGGCAAGGATTCCGATACCCGGGGTGGCAGACACTATGATGACAGGAATATGTTTTGTGGCGGGTTGATCTTTTAAAAAAGTACGTAAGTTTAATCCATCATAACCGCTTAATTGCCTGTCTAATAAGAAAAGATCAGGGGATTTATATTTGTTTTCCAAAATAGAACCAGCTTAGCTATTCACATCCACTTCGTATCCTGCCTTTTCAAATATTAGTTTAAAAATATTCTGTACGCCATCGTCATCATCCGTGACCAAAATTTTTTTCTTCTGCATTGTTAAATTGCTTTTAAACAAGGATTGCAAATAACATACCAGCGAATCATTTTATCAAAAAGATGTAACCGGAAAAGTGCCGGACTGGGTAACAAAATTCCCCTACAGCAGCGAGCGCGGGGGAAAGCGCAACTTTATGGTATGCACTGACGAAGCCAGCCTGCTGCTAATAGCATCTTTGGGTGGTTTGGAAATGCATCCATGGAGTAGCAGGGCGCAAACACATGATAATCCTGACTGGTGTATTATCGATCTGGATCCATCGTCAAAAAATACATTTGACCAGGTAATTGTTGCGGCACAAACAACTAAAAAAATACTGGATGCAATAGATGCTCCCTCCTACTGCAAAACTTCAGGCGCCACAGGATTGCACATTTATATTCCGTTTACAAACTAAAGGCCGTAAATAAAACCTCTTGAAATATTAAGAACCACTGTACTCTTTGTGTAATTATTGCCACGTGAAAAAATAAAGTGTGGAAGATTATAATAATTTCAGATGACAACGGAACAGTTTTAGTATTTAAAAAAAATGATCACTTCTCTTTACATGATTACCTAAAAAAATCACGACCGAATTTTTGAGACGAGACTCTATTTTGTTTTAGAATTGAGTGGAATGAAATCGTCTGACGAAAAAAAATGATTGCCGCGATGAAAGATTTTATCTGCTATGCTATTATGCATCTTTCAAAAGCGTTACAAAAATAAACAAGTAATAAACGGTGACTCATAAATAGAGAAAATAGTTTCTCTATTTTGTACCTTAATTTGGGTTAGAACCTTTATAAATTGGTACAGTAGTTGATGCTGAAAAAAACCTTTACTAAACTAAACATCATGAAGACGGATTACCCATGGAAAGAACTTTCCGGCCGATTGAAAACAGCGTTTCAAAAAAAAGAAAAACCCACAGTTTCTGAACTTTCCGAATTACTTCAGGGTTGCGATCCGCAAAACATTGCCCTTGCTGTTGAAGAATTAGAAACAGAAAACGCTATTACTGTTTTTAAACAAATTCCCCATTCCTTTTCGCCCGATGTGCTGGCTTTGATAAACCCCGATTTGACGGAAAAAATTTTACAGCATCTGGGGCCTGATCAGGTAAAAGAACTTGTTCAAAAAATGCATCCAAAGGATGTTGCAGAAGTTTTAGCGGATATTCCAAAACAACAGCAAAAGTATATTTTGAAGGAGTCCCATACTTCTGAAAAAGTCATCACTGATGCGAAACTGCGCATGGGGTATCCTAAAAATTCGGCCGGCAGATTATTGACTTCACAATATTTGCGCATTTCAAAAGGACAAAAAGTAAAGGATGTTTTAGACGTTGTGAGGCAAACCCCTTTCAATGAAAAAATTCCTGAGGATATTTTTGTTGTGGATGATAATACCGACAGCGAACAACCTGTTCAAATGTATGGCGTCATTTCTATCCGTGAATTGCTTTCGCACAAAGATGACGTCGAAGTAGATGAGGTAATGGAAAAAAATGTGGTATGTATCAATGCAAATGATTCTCAGATGGATGCTGCTGCATTGCTTTCAAAATATCAATTTAAAACATTTCCAGTGGTTGATAAAGATAATAATTTCATAGGAGTGATTCCGGTCGATGAATTATTAAAAGTGATTATCGGACGTCTTAGAAGTCTTTATTCAAAAGCGGTAGGCACTGATGCTCAGAAAATGGCGGAATTGTCATCTTTTCAGGAAGCAAAATTAAGGGTACCGTGGCTCCTCGTTACGATGGCCATCGAGTTGGTTGCCGGCCTTGTAATACACCGTTATGATGCGATTTTACAAAAGGTAATTTTGTTAGCCTCCTTTATGCCTGTAATTTCAGCCATTTCGGGTAATGTTGGACTACAGGCTGCCGCCATTACCGTGCGGGCCGTTGATACTAAATTACCAGGCAGCCATAATGTGTTTAAATCAGTAAGCAGAGAACTGTTAACTTCAATTTTTATGGCAATCGTTTGTGGTATTGTATTGGGAACTATAGGTGCCATTTCTGCAAAGCATATTCCATTTGGTCTTGTGATCGGAGGAGCGCTAATGTGCTCCATGCTTACGGCGGGGTTGATGGGTACTGTTATTCCTATGGTATCTAAGAGATTAGGATTT
>DATCFI010000319.1:0-3750 GCA_036509585.1 Hanamia sp.
CTCCCAACTTATTGGAACGCAGCATGCAACCGGTTTGATGGTGAAGGTTGCTCCTCTTCTCCCATCGAGAGACCTACTCTCATCACATTGGCAGCTTCGCTGGACACACACAAAAGGTTTGAAAGGAGGTGGTGACACCAAGCCCATTAATTGGGAAAACACATACTTGCCTGCAAACATAACTTATTGGTTTTCAGACAAATATAAAATTTAAAAGCTGAAAAAAATCAAGTCGTTTTAGGCATCAAATCCGCTGTAACTCAATATTGACAATATTTTCAAAGAACTATTTGTTGCTTCAACGCAACGCTAATGTTGTAAAATATAAAAAGCAAAGTTGGTTATTAATCCTGTTGATAATACCACTTATTGTTGTGAGCGATCAACTTACGTCTGAAATTATTAAACCATTGACACAACGATTACGCCCAAGTCATGAGCCAGGCCTTGAAAATTTATTGCATTATGTGAATCATTATCGGGGTGGGCTTTATAGTTTTCCTTCCTCACATGCATGTAATTTTTTTGCGGGGGTAGCCTACGTCTGTTTGGTTGCCGCAAAAAAAATAAAATGGCTTTCGTATTTGCTTGTTCTCGTTGCGTTATTAGTATGCTATAGTAGAATGTATCTTGGTGTTCATTATCGTTCGGATGTTTTGTTCGGTGCCATCCTGGGGGCTTTTCTGGGATGGATTTTTTCAAAAATATATTTTAGCCTTAATAATTCACTCTTTAAAAGGCCTTGGGCTGAGAACAGCTTTTAATCGGGTTTAGGCCGGATTTTTATTGCAAGACGTTTAATTTTTCTGCCTATTCATATTTTAACTTTATTAGAAATCAGCGTTAAACGTTAATCTTAAAAATCAACACTTTGAATTTCAAACATCCATTTTTAGTTCTAACATCAATGGTTATTAGTATGGTTATGATAAGTTGAGGTAACAATAGTTCAGGAACCGAAAATAACAATGATAAGTCAAAGATGCCCATAAAGAGAGAAACCTTTGTATCGAATAAAAAGTTGCCGAAAGGTGCATCAAGATTGAATAATTTACCGTCCAATGTACAAGGTTTTGTTCAAAGAAATTACCCGGGTTACCTAATTACGATTGTGGTGTCTGATCCGCTTTGCGGAGGCGGCGATGCAGTTGATGTTGCTATTTTAAAAATCGGATCGCCCGATCTTTCATTAATCTTTAAACAGGATGGTACCTTCGTTCAGCAGGAGCAGGATGTGCCTCTACATACTGCACCAATTGCAATAACACAAACTCTGAAAGCCAGGTATTCAGATTATTCCGCAGGAGGGCAAATTGAAAAATTAACACTGGCAGATAATACAGAGGAGTATCTTATTGACCTGAGCAAGGGCGCAAAGTCAAAAGAAGTAATATTTGACACCAATGGCATGGTTGTTTGTGAAAATTGAAAAAGACTTTCCCAATTTAAAAATTATTTAAGGTTTCAAATGCCCAAACGAATAATTCAAAGTGAAGGAAATGAAATTTTTCTTTTGACAGCTTAAGGGAAATCTTTCGAAACGATGGTGATTTTTCACAATCAGTTTTCCTGATAAATATCGAATAGCAGCGCCCATTACCACATCTGTAACCCAGTATTTGTTTTCAGTAATGCGACTGATACCAATCAATGATGCTGCAGTATATCCAATGAATGGCACTACGGGTTTGTCTTCATATTCCTATGCGAAAACTGTAGCCAAAGCAAAAGCAACTGTGGAATGCCACGAAGGAAAAGAACTGGTAATTTTTCTGTCATTCGGGCTCTTTCGCCTTTTTGCAAAAGGGCCTATGAACCGCGGCGAAGCCGCTTCATCAGGGGCATAATAGGGTTGAGCCGATAGTCTTCGGAATGCAAAAAACGGAAAGTATTTGCAGATAAAAAGCAGGAGAGTAATAATTCAACACAACCGGAAGGACGACGTCATAGCAAGCGAACTTTTAATATTGCCGGTTCCAATGAAGGAAAATATCCATTTCACAAGTCGCTTTAATTTTTTGCTGAAGGTAAAATAAAACCAAATGTAGTTCCTACATCAATTTTACTTCTTACATGTATCGTATCGTCATGCGCCTCAATAATATGTTTCACAATAGATAAGCACAATCAGCTTCCTCTCACTTTACGCGTCCGGACAAGATCTGTCCGGTAAAATCTTTCAAAGATTCTTGGCAAATGTTCTTCTGATATTCCATAGCCATCATCACTGATCTCTATCAATATTTTTTTGCCATCAATCTTATAGGCGCTTCCTTCAATAGTACCATTTTGCTTACCATATTTTATGGCATTATCAACAAGATTTATAATGACCATTCTAATTTTTTCTTTGTCAGCATAAATAGTTAGTGGCAATTCACAGCCACTTTTTATAAAGCTTTTTATTTTATGTTCATCAGCTTCTATTGAAAGAGATTCAAAAACTTCCTTAATAAGATCCTGGATGATGAAATTCTTTTTATTCAGCATTACTTCACCACTTTCCAGTTGTTTGTAAACTGCCAATTGATCTTTCTGTTTTTATTATTTCTGTTAATTTGCCATGCTTCTACCTCCGCTTTTATGTTGTCTATAGTAGATGTATGTCTATTTAAACTGACCATTTAATACATGTAATTCTATTTCGGCCATATTTAACCAACTGCCATGTTTTGGGGTATACACAAATTCAAATCTGTCCCAAAGCCTTTTTGCCTCTGCAGGTTCAAATGTTTCATAAAATGCTGATGGGTCATGAGTTTTAAAATTGTCCATTACTAATTTTATTTTTTTGCTTTGGGATACCATTCATCTGCGATTCTTTTTACAAACCTCGCCCAGTCCCTTTTAGTTTTAAATTCCGTTACCTGTACATAACGTTTCCCCATTAATGGTTCATTTGCCATAAATATATTTACAACCCCATGTCTTAAATACTCATAATCTACCTTTGCTTCCTGACCCGGTTTCATCGCATGTTCGCTGCAAACGCACTGTTTTTTTTCGGAGGAATTACCCAGCCTTTCACCTTCCGAGGTTTAAGTTCATTTTTTTTAAAACAGTTCTTACCGTTACATGTGAGATACTCTCAACATAATTTAGTTCAACCGTCTTGTCTGCAAGTAAGCGCAAAGACCATTTAGAAAATCCCTTAGGCGGTTCACTACAGCGAAGGGTTACTAACTTTGCTTCCATGTCTCCGTCAGCTTTCCCTTCATACACCCGGGTAGATAAGCGGCATTCCAAAACAGCTTCAAAACCTTCTTCAATAAATTGTTTCTTTACTCTGTCAATCATTCAAAACAAAATTGCAGATGCAAAAGAAAAAACCGGATAATATTTTTCGGTTAATAGTGTCAGATTGTTTTTATAAGCAATCATAAAAATCTGCATTTCGGATTTTTATTTAATGCAGCAATAAAATAATTTAATTTCAAGGTTTCGGTCTCATAATTTTAATCTTATCGCTATATTAAAAACTCTTCCATCTAAGGGTGCATATAGCTGCTTGAAAGTAGGATTGCTTATGGGTGGAATTACAATATTTTCAAACCGGGTTTGTCTTACATCAAATATATTTTCGCAATTAGCAATTAAATCAAAATGCTTAAAATGCTTTTGGGCAATCAACCCGCACGTGAAATAACTTCTCGTCTTTGTATCATAATCACGATACATGGAGGAGAGATAATATCCCTCAAAAGCAACAGAAAAATTATCTTCCTTTTCATAAATAATGTCAATATTTAT
>DATCFI010000320.1:0-2964 GCA_036509585.1 Hanamia sp.
AAGCGAATACTGATCCTTTTTAGTATTAAATAAAGGCGGTTCCTCCTGCAACCACATATTGATCTTTTTGGATATAGTTAAATAAACCATATCGGATACAATATCGTTTGCCTGGAATAAACTAACAGAAACCCGGCTACGTAATAAATTCACTTTTGCCAGGGTCAGTTTTTGCAGGGTATCTAAATCTCTGCCTTCGGTAAGTACGTCATTTATCTGGTCACTAAGTACGGAGTCGGATACCAGTTGTGTAAGAGCCGAGTCGCTGAGTATCTTTTTTATAGTCTTCCCGCTATTGGTTAACTGGTCGTTGTAATCCGTAAGGAGCGCTTTATAGTCAGTTAATTTTTTCGAGGTTTCTCCCAATAATATGGTGGCACTGTTCAGTCCCCGAAGGTTCATGCTTTGCCCTTTTTGCTCAAACCTTAATTTAAAACCATCTAATCTTTTTTCAATAGCCGGTAAAGCGCTTTTAATAGGATCCAGGTTGAAGTTTCGGCTGAGCAGGAAATTATTCCGGTCTATCGTATAGGTATATGACGCTACCTTATTTACCAATTCAGGTACCAGGGTATCATTCAACGTCCGTATTTCTACCGTATGAGGCCGTACATAGGGGTGAAACGCGCGAACTTCATGTTTCTTTTTTTGTGCGAAAGCAGCAATTGCAATGAATGTGAATATACCTGTAAACAAAATTATCCGCAGGCATTTTTTACAAATATTCATTGTAATCATATAGCTAATCTTTGTTTTTTATGATCAATATGTTCACAATAAATCTTAGATGTATTTTTCATTTTATATTTTAATTTTAAAATAATATTTTCCTCCGCATTACTACATCATCCCTGGTATTACAAGGAATTATTCCTTTTCTTCCTGGGTCGAATGTTCTTTTTTATTTCTTCATAAAGAAGAACCAAAGCTTTTAGCATCAATCTTTTTATTTGAAATTGTAAAACATTGCGCGAAAAATTAGCACGTCAAAAGTAATACTTCCTATTAATCATTTATAGACTATTTAATTTTCCCCGTAAAGCACTGTCTGCTATTTTTCAAAGAACAAAACATTGTCTTGTCCCAAATAGTTTACCCAAAAAAAGTGTAAAAATGGAATATCAAACCAATTATGTTAGTAAGAACGGTAGAATGAAAATCCTGCTTATTTGTGGGTTTACTGTAAATTATTATCTGATTCTGACTAAAAGATTTCCAGGCTTCTCGCTAATACGTAAAATGGGAGATTACAGTTCCCTTACGTCATTGCGAGGCGCATGATGTATCATAACGTGAAGAAGAATGTTTGTTGCGCCGTGGCAATCTGCCAATTAGGACTATTGACATAATGAAAAGATTGCCGCGTCGCCCTATGATCTTACAAAAGCGAAAATGATTTTCAGAGGCTTCTCGCAATGACGGATAAAAAGGGAAAGATTGCCACGTCGCCAATGGAAATAATTATGCAATGAAGATTTTCTAAGCTTCCCGCAATGACGTAGAATGGGAGATTGCAGTTTTTATTAAAAATTCCACTTCTTATAAATCCTGAATTTCATCCCATAAATCTTTCCACTCCTCACCCATCACCGCCAACCCCCTGTTGGTGCAGGCATAACCTTCCCCAAGCAGGAACTTAGCGCAAGCGTCCGCTTTTGTTCGAATAGAAAAGAGCCATAAATGGAAGGCATTGGCTATCTTTCTTATCTGCAAAATCACTTTATATATGAGTAATAACACGGTTAGCTGTATCTACACTTACCTATACTAAATAATTTAATCTTCTTGCTTTACCTGGTTTTACGGATATTCTTGCGTCCTTATCTGTTGTGCTTTGCAGCGTATGATTACTTAAATATTTACTGCATTGATTGTCGTGATAAGCTGGTTCCTGTCCCGATGAAGCAATAGATAACAAATTTTCTTTGGCGGCCTAGTTGTTCTGTATTTCTTTCTTTTCCTTAGCACGAAAGGTTTTCTCTTCGTCGTTAAGTTCATCAGTATAATTATCCACATCTTTTAATACTTCCTTTCTTTGTAAACTTCCATTGATGCGTTTGCCTGTACGTATGCACTATCCATGGCTTGTCGTTTTCCTGCCACCATTTTTTTATCAATGCGTAAGCTTAACACTTTCCTGAAGAAATCTTTAAAAACATCTTCTCCATATAACTGTCGTGTGCGGCTAAGTGTACTATGCCTTGACAATGGCTCATCAATATCATAGCCAATGAAGAACAACATATCAAGGCGCATACTAACGGTTGAGATAATACGACGATCACTACCCAGATTTTCTAAATAACCGATTAGCATGAGCTTAAAGAAAACAACAGGATCAATGCTGGATTGGCCTTCACTACCATAATATTTTTTTGTGGTTTTATATAACCATTGAAGTGGAAGGATTTCTTTCAATCGGCGATAAAAATTTTCCTGAGGAATACGTTCACTTAAATGAAAATTAGTGAATAATTTTTCCTGGTATTGCTTTTTTCCTTGCATGCTTCAAGTTACTTATAAAGTGATCGAAAAGCAATTATCTTTATCAACACAATGTGAGTTGTGCAACAGGCACTATCACCAAGTCTGTTGGCAGATGTTGTCGTGGTTCGCAATCTTTAATCAGCAAAATCTATTTAAAGGAACTTAGCCAGATTATATGTTAGTAGGTGTGGTATCTTGCTGAAGAAATTTCTATATAACATTCAGCACCAAGAAGTAATCACAAATATTAAGGCGGATGGAGATAATAAATTAGTTAATAAAGGAAAAAAAATTAATTTTGAAAAAGATTATTGCTAATAAGGGAAATACAGGAAACATATTTTATTTAAGTATGCAGATGAGATTGTTAACACGAATAATACAACTCTACCTCCCAGTATTAGAGCGGATTATTTTAATGTCAGAAAAAAACACCAGGTGGTAGTATGAAAGCAATAGTGACAAAAATTCATCATG
>DATCFI010000321.1:0-16114 GCA_036509585.1 Hanamia sp.
CTTATTTTAGACAAAAAATGTGAACAAAAAACAGATTTTTTAAACCCGGAAAATTAATGTGCGTAACTATCAGAAAATTGAAAACAAGAAGCTGTCTTATATGATTTTTAAAATATATTACACTACTGGATAGTTACCATATTAGTCTGTTTACTGCACGTGGGCTGTTTCTTCAATTGAATATTTCTTTTCATTGGGTGTTGCCCAATGTTAACGTATATCGCCCTTTCATGCCAGTAAATACCAAATAGAAATATTATTAAATTATTTGTTTACTATCTATTCCTTTCTTCGTTCCCTTGGTTATTGAATAGTGAGCATTGATTATTGCGTATTTACTATTCTTCCGAATCAAATAAGAATCGTTCAATTTTGTTCGTTTACTGTTTCTCCACTTGAGTATTGGGATGAGTGTTGCTTATTGAATATTTCTTTCAGATTAAATAATAATCGTTGGAATTAGTTTATTTACTGATCTTCAGCCCTGAGCTTCCAGCCTACAGACTTCAGCGTTTTGATTAGCTATCTTTGCGTCTTTATTTTTTAAAATATGCTTCTATCAATTCATCCGGTAAATCCACAAGTAAGACTGATTAAGCAGGTAGTGGAATGCTTGAAAGACGGGGGCATTATTATTTATCCTACTGACACCATCTATGGACTGGGATGCGATATTCATCATCCAAAAGCAATTGAACGGATTTGCAGAATCAAAAATATTGATCCCAAAAAATCCAATCTCTCTTTTATTTGCCGCGACCTCAGCCACCTGAGCGATTATACCAAAAGCATAGATACGCCGCTTTACAGGGTAATCCGAAATTGTCTGCCGGGGCCTTTTACCTTTATCCTACCAGCAAGCAGGGAGGTACCCAAACTTTTAAAAAGTAAGAAAGACACAGTCGGTTTACGTGTACCAGACAATATAATTTGCCAAACTATTTTGGAAGAATTAGGAAATCCCATTCTCAGCGCATCCCTTCCAGGTGAGATGGTAGAAGAATATACGGACCCCGAAATGATCTACGAAAAGTTTGAAAACCAGGTAGATATTGTGATAGACGGCGGCCCCGGAGGCATCATTCCTTCCACGATAGTAGATTGCACCACGGATGACTGGACCATAATTCGCCAGGGCCTTGGCGTTTGGCCGGAGTAGCTTGGGTTTTTGCGAAAGAACCTGTAAACAAAACGCCGGCTTTTATCTAATTCCATCAATCCAAAACAAAGCATGCAGCTTGATAAATTCTCAAAAATGATGCACTTAATTGCATTTACAATTATATTTGCCTAAAATTTCTCTGATGGATAAGACTCAAGACAACTCACAACCCGTAGGAAAATATTGGATCATGTTTGTGCTATCTATGATCGTGCAAATCATTTTTTTTATCTGGATCCGCGAATATTTCTGGTTGATACTTCCATGGATCATTACCTCTTTCAGTAAGGCAATGAGGCTTATTTAAAAATTGTCGATTCTTATTTTTACTTCCCGGAATTTAAAACTTCTGCCAGTTTGTTGTGCAGGTCGCTTCCTCTTAATTCTGTACCGATTATTTTACCCTGTGGATCAAGTAATACATTAAAAGGAATGGCTTCTACATGGTATAATGTGGCCGCTTCACTACTCCAAAATTTAAGGTCGCTTACTTGCTTCCAAACCAGTCCGTCATCTTTGATGGCTTTTACCCAGGCTTTTTTATCCTGGTCTAGGGAAACGCCTAAAACAGTAAAGTTTTTATCTTTAAACTCCTTGTAATTGGCCACTACATTCGGATTTTCCTGTCTGCATGGACCGCACCAACTCGCCCAAAAATCTACCAGCACATATTTTCCACGAAGCGAATTCAAAGAAAAAGCCTTACCCGTTGTATCGGGCAATGTAAAGTCAGGAGCGGTTTTCCCAACAGCTATATCATTATTCTGCGTCTTATTATCCTGCGCCATTGCGTATTGGCCAAACTGCTTCACCACATCTGCAACAGAAGAATTTTTTGGAAATTTTTTGGTAAGATTAGCCATCAGATTTTTTATGGTGTCCATACTCATATCTTGTGCATAGCTCAATGCGAACAAGGCATTAACAGGACTGGCGGCCGTATCAATATATTTTGCTAAAAAATCATTGTACCATTCGTTGCTGTTATTAAAGGAATTATCAGCTATAAAAGCCATTGAATCACTGTGCTGTTGCTGATAGTCTTTTCTTGCCTGGTCTTCCTTAATAAGGTTGGTATGAATAGAATCTATCGTCATTATAAACGAGGTAAGCGACGCGTTTGCAGGCGTAAAAAATTTAGTGGTTCCCAAAACAGTATCTTTCGCATTTGCGCTAAAATCAATTTCATCTTTGTCATTGGTAAATATATAGCCCGGACTTTTTTCAAATCTAATGCGATACAAACCTTCCTCGGGGGCATTGGCTTGTATTGAAAATTTTCCGCCTTTCATCTCTGCCGTATCTAATACTTCAGGTGGCTGCTGATTAAAAAAAAGATGCTCTAAAAAAACCTTCTGATCGGGCGCATCTGCTAAATGCCCATTTACGGTAAACAAGCCATTTTGATGTTTAGACGTACAAGAAAATACAAAGAGCACACAGAGGAATACAAATAATTTCTTCATGGTATTAAATTGATATTTTTATTGATTAAGTTTTTGATTGATAATTTGAATCACGGCTTGCATATCGGCTTTGCCTCGGCTTTTCTTCTTTACCTCACCGGCAAATAAACCAGTTAAATTCTTCTTCCCTTTTTTATACTCTAACACTTTGTCGGGCATTGAAGCGAGCACTTCGTCAACCCAAAGGTGAAGTGTATCATCATTCTTTATTTGAAGAAGGTTTAATTCCCTTGCGATATCCAACGGATCTTTTTCGGGAGATCGAATTAACTCCGGAAAAATTTTAGATGCAGAAATACCAAAACTGACTTGTCCTTCTTCCACAATATTTACCAGGCGAGCCATTGTTTTTGGATCGACACGAAATTCAGAAATGTCGGTATTGTTTTCATTCAAATACGATTTCAAAGGTCCAATGATCCAATTAGCTACCGCTTTATGATGTTCTGTATTTTGAATAATACTTTCAAAAAATAAAGCGGTTTCCCTATCATCAGCAATCACTTTTGCCGCTTCGTCCGATAAAGAAAACTCAAGCTTTAGCCTTGTTTCCAACTGCTCAGGCAGTTCTGGCATGGCCAATCGAATTGCTTCAATTTGCTCTTCATTTATATAAAATGGCGCCAGGTCCGGCTCTGGAAAATATCGGTAATCATTGGCTTCCTCTTTTGAACGCATGGAAAAAGTAGTTCCGTTATTAGCATCAAAACTTCTTGTTTGCTGCATTACTTCTTCTCCCTTTTCAAGCAACCCAATAAGGCGATCAATTTCATGGTCAATTGCTTTTTTTACATTGCGTATCGAGTTCAGATTCTTAACCTCTACCTTGGTCCCCAACTTCTTTTCTCCTTTTAATCTTACCGAGACATTGGCATCGCATCGCATACTACCTTCTTCCATGTTGCCATCGCAAACTCCCAAGTGGCGAACCATCTTCCTTATTTCTGTTACATACGCAAAAGCCTCATCAGAAGAAAACAGATCAGGCTCAGAAACAATCTCCAGTAGTGGAACGCCCGCACGGTTGAGATCTATGCAAGTATATTTTTCATCGGCATCGTGAATACTTTTGCCGGCATCTTCTTCAAGATGGATTCTATTTAGTAAAACCTTTCTCTCTTTGCCGTTTATCTTAATGGGAATAGTTCCGTTTTTACAGATTGGCGTAGTGTGCTGCGTTATCTGGTAACCTTTTGGTAGATCAGGATAGAAATAATTTTTTCTCGCAAAATAATTATCACGCACAATATTGCAATTGAATGCCAGCCCCAGTTTGATGGCCAGTTCAATGGCCTTTTCGTTCATCACAGGTAAAGTACCTGGGTGGGCAAGAGAAATAGCGCTGATATTCGTGTTGGGCGGATTACCAAACTGTGTACTATCACCACAAAACAATTTGCTTTTTGTAAGTAATTGTGTATGTACTTCCAGCCCTATAACTGCTTCATATTTTTCAAAATCCGGCATGGTTGCGAAGGTATGAAAAGAGAATTCCATTTTTATGGAATGAAAACTTAAATATGGAAAATAGTGGCTTTAAGTTAAAAAGAGGATTAAATTGTAGAATCTTTTTTGGAATTTTTTATAGTAAACAAATAAATAGTTGAAGTTTCTGTTTTGGAATAGTTACGAGACAGGTGAGATTTAGACTCGTTCTATTAATTCCACCCAACTTTCCCTTCATAATAATTGCACTGTTGCAACGACCCCAACCTGATCCTTAATGGAATGTTGGTCGCTTTTTCAAACTTCATTTCCTGTTTGCAGAAAAAACCATATTTGCAGGTCGCAAAATCTGCGGGGACATCGGGATTGATTTTAGTTTGATTATTAATGGCGATTGGATTGTAAAAAACGAACGGTTGATAAGAAGAATCTGAAATTTGATGCGACGGCAAATTACTTTGGTTCATGGCTGTCTGCCCATAAGAAGAGGCGGTGGAAAATAAAAAAAATATCGCTAAGCCACAAAATTTGTTCCAAAAAAACATATCGTTACTTTTGTCCGTAAATTTACAACTTATAAAAGGAAAAACAGGATATGTCTTTAGGCCAGCGTTTACAACAAAAACTTTTACAAAAACTATCACCTCAGCAAATTCAACTAATGAAATTGTTGCAGGTACCTACGGCTCATCTGGAGGAGAGGATAAAAGAAGAGATGGAAGAAAATCCCGCGCTTGAAACAGCTGAAGACGCATATAGCGAGACCGCTTCCGAATCGGCCGATGATTTTGAAACTGTTGAGACTATTGAAAAAGATGGCAGCGAGGATGACTATGATAATATTGACATCAGCGAATACGTAAGTGAAGGTGATGACGAGCCTGGAGACTATAAATATCGCGATGATAACTACGGCGACCCGGATGAGAAAAAAACAATTCCGCATAAGGTAGAAACGTCTTTTTACGACACGTTGAAATCTCAGTTGCTGATGCTTCAGCTTAGTGATCATGAAAGGAAAATAGCTGAGCATATTATCGGGAGCATAGACGATGATGGTTATCTCCGACGTGAAACTGCTTCTATTAGTGACGATCTTGCCTTCAGACAGAACATTGTTTCCGATGAAAAAGAGATAGAAAAGTTAATTGGCTTAATTCAACAATTTGACCCTGCCGGTGTAGGAGCCAGGGATCTCCGCGAATGCCTTTTGTTGCAATTGAAAAGAAGAGAAAAAGACGGCGCAGAAGTGGGTATCGCTATTGAAATAATAGATAATTATTTTGATGAGTTTACCAAGAAGCATTATGAAAAAATACAGAAAGGTCTAAACCTAAACGATGAAGAAATTAAAGATGTTATCAATCATATCATAAAACTGAATCCAAAACCCGGAGGGAATGTAGGTGAGAATAATAAACTTCAAAGCTATGTGATTCCCGATTTTTTTGTAATAAACAATAACGGTAAACTGGAAATCACGCTTAACTCTAAAAATGCCCCGGACCTACGAATTAGTGAAGGATATAGGGATATGCTAAAAGATTATGACCGCGGTGATAAAAAAGACAAACGCCAAAAAGAGGCAGTTCTTTTTATCAAACAAAAAATAGACTCTGCCAAATGGTTTATTGATGCCATAAAGCAACGGCAGCACACGCTGCTCAGCACCATGCAGACTATCGTTGATTATCAAAGACAATTTTTCTTAACAGGAGAGGATATAGATCTTCGGCCAATGATACTAAAGGATATTGCTGAAAGGACCCAACTGGATATTTCAACGGTAAGTAGGGTAGCCAACAGCAAATTTGTACAAACAGAATTCGGGACTTACCGTTTAAAATTTTTCTTCAGCGAAAGTCTCGTTACAGATAGTGGCGAAGAAGTGAGTACCCGCGAAGTGAAAAAAATATTAAGTGACCTGATTGAAGCAGAAAGCAAACAAAAACCGTTGAGCGACGAAAAACTGACAGACGCCTTGCAGGAGAAAGGATATAACATTGCACGACGTACCGTTGCCAAATACCGTGAACAGCTTAATATTCCGGTGGCGCGGCTAAGAAAAGAACTTTAAATTATGGAACAAACCCTTATTGCAGGAGATGGAGAAATTGAACGTTCATTGTCTAACGAGAACGAATTAAAATTTCCAATGTTAGTAAAATGGCCTGCGCATTTATTTTCATTTATTTTTCATCCACTTTTTATTCCTGTCATCGCTACCTGGTTTTTGGCTTACATACAGCCGGGTTATTTCACGGGCATTTCCCAGCAGGACAAGTTTCTCATCGTTATTCGCGTGGCGTTCAACACTATTTTTTTTCCCGCATTAACCGTTGGTCTTTTAAAAGCGCTTGGCTTTATAAAAAGTATTTTTTTAAAAACCCAACGCGAAAGAATCATTCCTTATATCGCCACTAATATTTTTTATTTCTGGATGTTTTTGGTTTTCAAAAATCAGCCAGAAGTTCCTGTGATCCTTACCAGTTTTATGTTTGGCATTTTCCTGGCGTCGTCCCTGGCGCTGCTTGCCAACATTTATTTTAAAATAAGCATGCATGCTTTGGGGGTTGGATCGTTATGCGCATTAATGCTCATCATCATTTTTTCCGGATATTCTCTGGCCATTTTTTTAGCTGCCATGCTCACCTTTATAATTACCGGTATCGTTTGTACTTCACGCATGATCGTGAGCGATCATAAACCTTTTGATATTTATTCGGGGTTATTCATTAGTATCCTATGCCAATTGGTGGCATTTGCAATTTTTGTATAAAATCTCTCTATGTATCATATGAGGTCTGTGATGAATTGGGTAATAAACAAAGTAAATGTTCGCCTATCCTGGTCGCTTCTACTACATCGTAACTATTACTTCGATTACTCCCACACAAATTAAAGGAACATTTACCGGCAATTATTTATATGATGATTCAAATAGCGATGATCCTGATGGAGGCATTGTTAATATTACTGAAGGTGAATTTCAGGTAAAAAGAGTTAGGTAAAAAATGGGTATTAAAATTTACCAAAAACCCACCTGAAGCCAAATGCCGTGGCAATTCCCAAGATGGCCGTACCAATCCATAAAGTTGAGAAACCAAAATGCTCTGCTACAAAGGTTCCTATTAATGGAGAGAAAACAAAAGCGCTAGAAAATGCAAGCGAGTTTAATCCCATGTAAGCCCCCTTGCGATCTGCAGAACCGCGTTTAACCGTAACTGTTGCCATAAATGGCATTGCTAAAATTTCGGACAAGCTCATTATAAACATCGCCAAAAATAAAACCCACATCCCCGAAGGCACAAGGAGAATTAAAAAAGACAACGCACCCAAAAATACGCCCAGGGGAATTACCGATGATGAGCGAAAATTTCTTTCTGCGATCTGTACGATCAGCATTTCCAAAAGGAATACTACTAATCCGTTTGACGCCAGGATCAGCCCGATACTTCCCTCACTGAGGTGGTGAACTTTTCTATAAAAAAGAGGCAACGTACTCAATAACTGAAAAAAGCAAATACTGTACAAACAACAAAACAAACTATAGATCAGAAAAGGTTTATCCTTCCAGGGAGAGATCCCGGTCTTAATTTTCTTCGTATTCTTTGCCAGGTGCAAGAGCTCTTTATTTTTTTTATTTACCGGGAGGCCTTTAAAATAAAAATAAAAGAGTAATCCCGCGATTAAAGCGGTGGTTCCGTTACCATAAAATAATAGTTTAAAGGATATGGCAGCTAATATCCCACCCAACGCCGGACCGATAGAAAATCCCAGGTTAATGGCCATTCTATTTAGAGAAAATGAGCGGGTAATATTTTCGGGCCTGGCATATACGCTTATTGAAACAGAGTTGGCAGGCCTAAATGTTTCGGTAATAGAGCTTAATACAAACACACCAATTGCCAAACTCCAAACATCTTTAAATAAGGGTAACAAAAAGAAGATGGGCACCGACAAAATAATGCTGGTTAGTTGTACCCTAAAATGTCCGACTTTATCAGTAAGCCAACCTCCCAAAGTTGATCCAGCCATTGCGCCCAATCCAAAGCAACTCAATACCACACCGGTTTGTGACAGTGTGAATTTAAGCTCAGCAACCATATAGACTCCGAGAAACGGCAACACCATAGCACCAATTCTGTTGATCAACATTACTGCCGATAACATCCATGATGGCCGTGATAAACCCCTGTAAGAATCCAGGTAAAGGCGGACGTAGCGCTTCATTCAACAATAGTATGCAAAATAATGTTCTTGCCATTAAACTCCGGTGGAAAAGATTATACCTAAATTTACTCTATGAAAGTCCTCATTTACGGAGCGGGTGTTATCGGAAGTATTTATGCTGCTAAACTCTCGGAAGCAAAAAATGACGTTACGCTTTTAGCGAGAGGGAGACGTTTTGAAGCATTACAACAAACCGGAGTCATTATCAATGAACAACTAACAGGGGAAAAAATAACCGCCAGTATTCCTTTAATTCAGCAATTAGCAACGGATGATTTTTATGATGTAATTATCGTAACGGTAAGGCTCGACCAGCTTGAAAGCGTACTGCCGGTTCTAAAAAATAATTCAAGAAGTTCTGTGATCATGTTTATGCTAAATAACCCTGAAAATATTCAGGCAATTGCGGACGAATTAAAACCTAAGCATGTCATTTTCGGGTTCCCAGGTGCAGGTGGTACTATCAAAGAAAATCAAATTGACTTTATTCAAATTAAACAACAGAAAACAACTATCGGAGAAACACACGGAGAAAAATCCGAAACAACAAAATCACTAAAATCACTTTTTGAAACATCAGGATTTAGAGTTGACATAAGTGATAATATGCAGGCGTGGCTTAAAACGCACGCTGTGTTTATGGCTTGCGTTTGCGCAGCAATTATTAAAGAAAATGGCGATAGCACACAATTGGGAGAAAATAAAAAGAGCACCAGGGAAATGGTACTCAGTATTAAAGAAGGATTTCACGCGCTCGCCAATCTTGACATTCCAGTAACTCCATCCAATTTAAAAGTCATTTTTCTGATAATGCCGGAATGGTTCTCTGTTTTGTATTGGCAAAAAGTCATGCAGAGCAAATTAGGTACTTTAGCGATAGCGCCTCACGCTAATGCGGCTAAAAGTGAAATGCCGTTGCTTGCAAAAACAGTGTTGGAAATAGTTCGTTCGTCTTCTGTCCTTTCTCCCCATTTAGATAAACTACTATCAATATTTATCGCTTCGGCATGACAATAGGTTATCGTCGCGATTGCCGCGAAGAGAATGAGCGGCACCCCATATCTTTATTTTCCCTTGCCGATTAGTTCATTATAGTAAGCGCAAACTTCGTTCATCAGGCATATCTCACATTGCGGTGTTGGCCGGCAAATCTCTCTCCCTAAAAATGACATCGCCATTCCTGCATCCCAATCCTTTTGGGGTAAAGTATCCATAATTTGCTTTTCAATTTTCTTCGGATCGGTGCCAGATGCAATTCCTAATCGGGGGGCAACACGCACGACATGCAAATCGACTATCACGCCTTCTGGAGCTACGCCGCCTTCGCGCATGATTACATTCGCCGATTTTCTGCCAATGCCCGATAAAGCAGTAAGTTCATCAAGTGTGAGCGGTATGTTACTGTCTTTTTTTACTTTTTGAGAAAGCTCAATGAGCCATTTTGTTTTATTACCAAAATTGCGAACCTTCCCGATAAAAGGAAACAGCGTTTCAGGAGTGGCGCGGGAAAGCGCTTCCATATTTGGAAAAGCTTTGAAAAGTTCCGGCGCAAGTTGATTAATATGCTTGTCAGAATCCTGCGCGGATAAGATTACACCTACCAGCAACTCGTAATTATTTTTATAATCCAATGGATGCTTTTTGCCTTTATACTTTTTTAGTAAAGGTTTGATGGCATCAGACCAATTTATTTTTGAAGGCATAAAATGAAATTTTTGAAAGATAAATTTACAATAAACAATAATGAGTTGTCTAAAAAATACAATAGTGGAATTTAATGCGCTTTCGTTTAATTGGTCCCGTTAGATATTTGAATTGTATCAATCAATCTCATCCGATAAGCATTCATAGCAGTTACTCCTAATTTTTTTATCAGTCTGTAGTTCGTTACAATTCCAACGGGCGCGCCGATTACGGGAATCAACTGCGCCATTTTAGCACAATGTCTAAATAATCCCTGTATTCCTGCTGAAAATTTCTCCAGTCAAACTGATGAATATCATTCGGTAAATCTGAGCTCTTCTTTTCCCAATCGATCATTTGCAGATAAACCCCTTTTCGATGGGCGTCACTGGAGAACGCCAGTTCAAAAATATGCAACAAATAAACCGGCTCTTTATAATCGCTGGTGTCGAATCCATACAAGGAAGCAATATCAAACAACAGCTTTATTTTTATACCGATCAAAACGGGAAAATCTACCAGCCCCAGCAAGATACCACCCGCACCCGCAACGCCACCTTCTACCGCAGCCGTTTTTTTATAGTTTCCTATTTTTTTCTTCACCATATTTTCGCACACCAGTAAACTAATATTTTTCAAAGGTTTTGAAGTGGTATATTTTGCGCCGAATAAAACCGCCCGTATCATTTGCTTGATGGTTACCGTGATAGCATTGTGTACTTTTTCAGGTATCCATGAATTGATTTTGATTTGAATTTTTTTCGAGAGTTTATTGAACACTGAAGGCCTCCGAAGCATTTTTCGTTCCCAGAGTTGTAATTCAAATTGCGCAATTTCGTCGTACGAATGATACATACAACGACGTTCCTATTTTAATCAGTGAAAAATAGTGCTCAATAATTTATGCTGGTTTACGTGTAAGCGCTTTTAAATCCTCTCTCCAAATCTTCGATGATATATTCGGGTTCTTCCAGGCCTACATACATTCTCAGTCTACGATGAATTTTATTTCCCGGATCAAATTCTTCCGCTTTGATAGAGGCACATCCGGGAATAATGAGCGATTCATGCCCACCCCAACTTACAGCCATTAAAATATGCTGAAGACTTTCACAAAAGCGTTCTATTTCTTTAATGGTGTTTGCTTTTAAAATGAATGAAAATAATCCCCCTGAGCCACTCATTTGTTTCTTTGCCAGTTGGTATTGTGGAAATTGTTCATCAAAAGGGAAACTGATCTCTTCCACCTTTTCTTTGCTTTTCAAATACGTAATTACTTTTAGTGTGGTAGCAGAAATCTTTTCCAAACGCGCTGGCAATGTTCTTAAGCCGCGGATAATGAGCCACGCATTGAAAGGCGTAGTGCCGATTCCCATGTTCATGTATTCGCTGTTGAATATTTTTTTAATCATTTCTTTTTTACCACATAATACGCCGGCTACTACATCGCTGTGTCCGTTTATATATTTGGTAGCGCTTTGGAGCACCAGGTCAATCCCCGATTCAATTGGCCTCTGGTACAATGGCGTGCAGTAACTGTTGTCGCATATTGTGATAACATTTTTTGATTTCGCAAGTTTTGCAATTGCTTCTAAATCCTGCAAATAAAAACTCCAGCTGTTGGGTGTTTCCAAATAAATTATCGTGGTATTTTGTTGAATGGCCTTTTCAAAATCTTCAACTTCTCTTCCATCCACATAAGTAGTGGTGACACTAAAACGAGGCAAAACAATATCAAACATTTTTTGTGCCCAGCTATAAGGTTTATCTACAGAAACGATATGATCGCCGCTCTTTACATTGGAAAGCACTGAGGCAAAAATTGCGCCCGCGCCACTGTTCATCACGAGGCAATCCTCTGCACCATCAAGTGCGGCTAATTTCTGCGACAAGATATTTAAAGTAGGATTGGTAGCACGGCTGTAAAGAAACGAAGCGGATTCGTCTTCAAAGGCTTTTCTAAGTGCGTCCACGCTGTTAAAAGAGAAATTGCTGGTTTGAAATATGGGCGGCGAAACTGCATTAAAATATTTTTCCCGCTCTTCGCCAAGTTCATTTAAAATATAAGAAATTGTTTTTGGGTCCATGTGTTTTATTTTTTAAAAGCCAAAAATGGTTCTGATTGATTCCGTTGCATCCGTATGATTGTTTTGAAAAATGAGTATCTTTTTATTTTTCAATTACAATGTTCCTTCACATTTTTTACATAGAGAATTAAAATCTTTATTATTTGATTGTTTGCTGCATCTTTTTTCTTTTTTTGAAGGCTTCCGCAACAAAGTAAAGAATGATAAATGCTGCCAAAACTCCAAGACCGATTAAAGAAATTTTAGTATAACTTATCAAAATACTGATACCGACAAATGTATAAGCTGCAATAAAAATTAAAGGTATTAACGGATACCATTTCATCATGTAGATACCAGTATTATTAAGATAAGAAGTTTTTTTCCGGATCTTAAAAATAGTTCCTGCCGAAAATGCCATCCCAAAACAATCCAAAAAAATAGTAAAACTCAAAATAGTATCAAATTCCTTCGCCCAAAAAATAATGAAGACACAAAGTATTGAAAATACTGTTAATGAGGTGGTAAGCGCTTCCGTTTTTGGATTTCTCTTTTTGAAGGAAGGAGGTAGAATTTTATCATCGCTCATCGCGGCCATTACTCTTGGATTACTCATCAATAAAATATTTACATAAGCAAGTACGCTCAAAAAAAGTAAGATGGAGAGTATTCTTTCGGCATTAATTCCAAATAATTTTGAAGCCATAATAGCTGCAATATTTTTTGCTGATTTTAATTCTTCAAAACCGATCACATTCACATAAGCATAATTAATAAGAAGGTATAGAACAATGATGATAATGATGCCGAAAAAAATACCGCGCGGAACCGTTTTTTGGGGATTCACAACTTCTTCTCCAAAATTAATAGTTTGCTGATAGCCTCCGTAAGTAAAAGTTATAGCTACCAGGCCAACCCCGAAAGATTTTAAATATTCGGCAAACACCGGCGAGGAATGGGCAGCAACAACTGGTATATGCTGTGTCGATGAAGTGGCAAAAAAGATAGGGCTTATTAAGGCAATCACCATAATGATCTTGATAATTGTTAATACATTTTGGGTGCGGGCGCTCGTTTTTAAACCCAACAAATTGACACCGTAAAAAATAATGATAGCAGAAATCGCGATGACGATTTGAATGGTTTGAATATAATGGGCATTTGCAGGATCTAAAAGCCAGTTGGGATTTTGAGATTGGGGAATAAGAACACCTGTGATATATTCGCCGCCGACTAACGCCACAGCAGCAAGCGATGCGGCATTGGAAACGAGTACAATGCAGTTAATAGCAAACGCAATTGATGGGTGATAAGCGTAAGCAAATATCTTGTAATAGCCGCCGGTTACCGGCATCCTGCTACCTATCTCCGCAAAGGTGAGTGCACCGCACAAGGCCATCAGGCCTCCCGCTATCCAGGCTGCATAGAAAATAGCAGGACTACTCACCGCTTTAGCCACGTTCGCCGGAGTACGGAAAATCCCCATACCAATTACAAGGCTTACCATGATAATGCTGAAATCGAATAATGAAAGTTGTTTCGTTAATTTCATTTAGGGAAGATAGAAATATTTGTGATTAAATTTGTGTTTTATAAAACATATAACCCCATGAAGAAATTTTTAATAATAACCATTTTTTTTTATAATTCGGTTTCGGCCCAAACGACATCTGATAAAGATTCTGCCCAAACATTGGAAAACATAATCGTAACAGCGTATGAACAAAACCGCAGCCTGATTGATGTTGCCGCCCCGGTAAGTGTTATAGGTCAGGCCCAACTAAACCGCTTTGGCAATATGAGCATATTGCCCGCATTAAATATTACTCCTGGTGTAAGCATGGAAGAACGTTCTCCGGGCAGCTACCGGCTTAATATCCGGGGTAGTTCATTACGATCCCCATTTGGCGTACGTGATGTGAAAATTTACCTGAATGACATTCCTCTTACTGACCCAAGTGGCAATACGTATTTAAACCAACTGAGCTTTTATAATTTTAATTCAATTGAAATAATTAAAGGGCCGGCCAGCAGTCTATACGGCGCTGGCATCGGTGGCGCCATGCTCATACATACTTTACCGGCTGTCTGGCACAATGGAATTTCAGTCGCCTATACAACGGGTAGTTTTAATACCAATAACATTAACCTCAATGTGAAAACAGGAGATAGTGCACGTCAAAATAGTTTCAATTATTCTCACCAAACAAGCGACGGCTATCGACAGCAGTCGGAGATGCGAAGAGATATTGGCACCTGGGAAAGCGTGCTGAAAGTAACCAACAAACAAACACTGCATGCATATATGTCGTACAGCGATCTTTATTACCAAACACCGGGCGCATTAACTCTTACTCAATATAATGCTGATCCAAAACAGGCAAGACCGGGATCAGGTTCACAGCCAGGAGCTGTACAAAACAAAGCGGCTATTTATCAAAAAAGTTTTCTTGCAGGGTTTAGTAATGAATACACGTTTAGTGATCACTGGCACAATACCACTTCTTTATATGGATCTTATACCGATTTTATTAATCCCGGAATAAGAGTTTATGAATACCGGAAAGAACCACATTTTGGAGGCAGAAGCGTGTTTGAGTATAAAAAGGATATCGGCGAAACTGCCTTCCAGCTTGATTTTGGAACCGAAGCACAAAAGGGATTTTTTAATACCAGGGATTATGGCAATAAACTTGGCGTTGCGGATTCACTGCAATCTGATGATAATTTAAATAATTGGCAATACATGTTCTTTGCGCAGGCAAATTTTGAATTGCCACATGGCTGGACGATTACAGCCGGAGTAAGTATGAATAAATCTTCGATCCAGGACGTTAATCTTGTTTCAAGACCCTCAACCACACAGGAAAGAATTTTTAAAAACCAACTTCCGCCACATATCGCGGTTCTTAAACAGATAGCAAAAAATGTATCAGTTTATGGAAGTGTGGCTCGTGGCTTTTCTCCGCCGACTGTTTCAGAGGTGCTTCGTTCTGATGGCTTATTCGGCACCAATTTGCAACCGGAAGATGGAATGGATTATGAAGTGGGTATTAAAGGCACATTGTTGCATAATAAACTTTATTTTGATGTCAGTGGATTTTTCTTTGATTTGAAAAATACAATCGTACAACGTATTGATACAAATGGTGTTTATTATTATGTAAATGCCGGTTCTACCAAACAAAACGGCGTGGAGACTTATGCTTCTTACCAATTAATTGATATGCCTCACGATTTTATTAGTTCAGCTAAAGTTTGGGGCAGCTATGCCTGGCATGATTTCCACTATGGAGATTTTAAACAGTTGAACAATGATTTTTCAAAAAACAGATTGCCCGGTGCAGCACCAAACGTGATTGTGGCTGGTATTGACATAACCTCAAAAGCGGGCTGCTATCTGAATGTAACCTATAATTATACTGATAAGATTGCACTCAATGATGCTAACTCTGCTTATGCCGCTTCGTACAATCTTTTAGGCGCAAGACTGGGATACAGAAAAGACTTTGGCAAAAAAATCGGACTGGAAATTTTTGCAGCAGCCGACAATATTTTTGATACAAAATACAGCCTCGGCAACGACATCAACGCAGCAGTTGGCCGTTATTATAATGCAGCGCCGGGAAGAAATTATATGGTAGGAATCGCATTCCGGTTTAACAACGACTGAGTGGACTAAGCTGTCCGTAACACTCATTAAACGCCCAATAGTAAAGCAACTTTTAATTGCGATTTCTATTTTAGCGTTCTTGATAACGGCTTTGGTTTATTACAACGGCAATAGTTAAACGAAAATAAAAGGTTTGATTTGAAAAGGTGTCAGCTCTTTTGTTCAACTTCTTCATTATTCTTCATCATCTTTTTATACCAGATGCCGTTTAAATATAAGATCAATCCAATCAATATTACCAGGATAATTAGGGTCTGCTGATTATTATCAAATTCCGTACTGTCGTGGATTTTGTTGAAATTTGATTGAATCAAGTGCAAGCAAATATGGCAAAAGCATTAAAAAGCCGTGCATCAAAGTTTAAATATGTTAGTCAATCTCAGCT
>DATCFI010000322.1:0-6762 GCA_036509585.1 Hanamia sp.
TCTGAAACTTTTTTGTAAATTCTATTAAACTCATTCCTGTAAACATGGCTAATAATTTTAGCTCAAATATACTAATATTATTAGCTTAAAACAAATACTATTCAATTCATCACGACCTATCTGCTTTATTCTATAAAATTATTTATGAAAGTAACTCTTTCGTCTCTTTATTAAAAATGAATACTCAATAAAAAACCCTGTCTTTTTTGACAGGGCTTTTTCTGTTTAAATCAATTATTTATTGGGAACTGCCGGCGTCTCTGTTTGAGGAGCCGATAGAGGTACTGTATTATTTTGTTGAGGAGTAACTGGCGTACCGACTGGTGCCTCGTTGATAAGATTGTCTCTTGAATTGGTGCCCCCTGATTTTGGAATAAATAAGGTAGAAGTGATACACAAAACGCCTATAATGGCCGCAAAAAGCCAAGTGCCTTTTTCCAACACATCAGTAGTTTGTTTTACACCCATCAATTGGTTGCTGAATCCCCCAAGTGACGAAGAAAGGCCTCCACCTTTTGGGTTTTGAATCAAAACAATAACTCCTAAGATGATGGACGATAAAATGATCAGAATTCCGAAAAGAAGTAACATATTAAATTGTTTTTAAACTTTCAATTTTGGCTGCAAAGTAAGCACTTTTGGAGGGATTCATCAAACTTAATTTTTCAAACATTTCTATGGCTTTCCCCTGCTTCCCCTGCTTGACTAAAACCTCTGCCATAGCTTCTGTCAGTACATTTGCGCTTTGATTTGATACTTCTGCTGATGATTGTATTATTTTTTCAATTACCTCGTTTTGTTCGGGAAGTTGACCTGGGTGAAGTCTTTTCATGCTTTTTAACCATGCTGTAAAACTTTTTACCTGCTGTCCGAGGTGATCTTTTTCTAATTCTTCTTCAGAAATTTTTATCCCCTGAGAGGCAAAATAATCAACCGTATGAAGCGGTTCGAACAAGACTTGTTCTTCTGTATTTTGGGAATCTTGATCAGGATTTTGAGTTATTTGTTCGTTTGCTGTAGCAGGTGTTTCGGGTGATTCCTCTTTAGCAACAATTTGATCTTCCCCTGAAACTCCCAATGTCTCAGTTTCATGTTTAATATGTTGATCAGGAATTTGGGTTATTTGTCCATTGACTAAAGAATGCATTTTATCTGCTTCCTCTTTATCAAGAATTTGATTTTCTCCTGAAACTCCCAATACCTGGGTTTCATATTTAATAGGCTGATCAGGATTTTGAGTTATTTGTTCGTTTACTATTGCAGGCGTTTGGTGCGATTCCTCCTTGCCAACAATTTGATTTTCTCCTGAAACTCCTAATGTCTCAGTTTCATATTTAATATGTTGATCAGGAATTTGGGTTATTTGTTCATTTGCTAATTCATGTTGTGCCTGAGTTTCAGAACGAAACATGGGCTCATTATTGAATTCCATTTCGCTTCCTTTTTCAATCTCAATCTCATTTTTACCAATACCTCCCAACTGATATTGAATCCATGGGATGTTATTGAAATAGATAGCCGATTGCTTTGCCAATTGTTCAAACGATGGATTGTGATTTTTTTTTGAATGATACAAAAGCAAAAACCTTGCAACACTGCTAAATGGATATTCCTCTGCATTTTTTGTGAGTGTGTCAATGTCATTGCTGATACTGGCATAACAATGTTCCACGTAATTGGTTTCTGTATTCATGCAAAAAGTTTATTACCAGTTAGAAAATATTTTATTGAAGACGGCATCTGTAATGGTTTTGAGTATATTATCTATGTTATTTGCTGTGGCTTGTGGCAACGTTTCTGATGCATTAAAATCATAGCTGCTGGACAAGTCAGTCTCAAAACTTTTGGAAGGATCAGGATCTACCGTATTTTTAAATATCAGGTGAAAAGTCACATCAATTCTGTTGGTTCCAGCCTGTTGGCCCCGGACGCCACTTGTTGAGACACTAAAGTTCGAAATATAGCCACTGATATCATAGTTTGCATCGTCATTTTTTGTTTCCCTAAGTCTTGTCTCACCGATAATTTTTTGTCTTACTTTTTCAGTCAACTGTGGAGCGATCGTCGGATCTACATAGCGGGCTTTATTCTCAAAAGCGTTCACCCTGAAAGTGGTAATATCTGCCGGAATAGGCGAACTATCTTTGAATGAATATTTGCAGGTTGCAAAGGTAAAAGCCAGGGATAGAATACCGAGGAAAACAAAAAGTTTTATAGTTGATTTGAATTTCATTTTTTTTCTTGCTGAATTACACGTTTGTTTTTTTGACACAGCGTTGTTCTGCGATGTTTAATCCTCTCACTCGTTAATATTATACTCTTTTAGTTTTCTGTACAAGGTCCTTTCGCTTATTCCAAGGTCGTTTGCGGCGTCTCTTCTTTTTCCACGGTGCTTTTTTAATGCTTTTACAATTAAATCTTTTTCAGCGTCCATAATGCTAAGAGATTCTTCCACTTCCTGGTGGTCAACTATATTATTGTTGTTATTATTTTGAAGAACAACTGGATGGCCAGATGAAATTGCTGTTGGCCTTGAACTATTATGAAAATCATCGAGAACAGGTTCATTTCTGAAATGATTTTCATTTATGGAAGAAGGATTTTGCATCGCATCGAAAAACATACGTTTTAATTCTGTGACGTCTTTTTTTACATCAAAAAATAATTTATATAAAATCTCCCTTTCGTTGGCAAATTCTTTCTGATTTTCGCCAAACTGGTGAGAAGCCAGTACAGGAAGGCGATTAAAATTGGCCTCCGGTAAAAATTTTCTTAATCCCACCCCATTGATTTGTTTATCCTTAGAAAGTACGGACACTTGTTCGGCAATATTTTTCAGTTCGCGCACATTACCTGGCCATGGATAAGACACCAAAACATTTTTGGCATCTTCTTCTAACTGTACCGGGGGCGATTTATATTTCTCTGCAAAGTCTACGACGAATTTTCTAAATAACAAAAGGATGTCTTCTTTTCGGTCGCGCAATGCTGGAACCCTTATGGGCACTGTATTCAGACGATAGTATAAATCCTCCCTAAATCTTCCGGTGTGAGTATATTCCAGCAAATCTTTATTGGTAGCTGCTATCACTCTTACATCGGTCTTCTGTACTTTGGAAGAACCAACGCGAATGTATTCACCCGCTTCAAGAACGCGTAATAATCGCGCTTGCGTACCCAAAGGAAGCTCGCCGATTTCGTCCAGGAAAATGGTACCGCTGTTTACCGTTTCAAAATATCCCTTTCTTGAATCAACAGCGCCTGTGAAGGAACCTTTTTCATGGCCAAAAAGCTCCGAGTCAATGGTGCCTTCCGGAATCGCGCCGCAGTTAACCGCAATAAACGGATTGTGTTTGCGTGCTGAAAGCGAATGAATAATTTGCGAAAAAACTTCTTTCCCCACGCCGCTTTCACCATTTATCAAAACGCTTAAATCGGTATTAGCTACCTGTATGGCCACATCCAGCGCATACACCAATGCCGGTGAATTTCCAATTATTCCAAACCTGTTTTTTATTGCTTGCTGATCCATTATTTTTTAATCTAGATATTTTTTAATTTGATCCTTCAGTTTGTCCAAACCATTATGAATTTATGCAAACAATAGCGCCCTTAATCCAATCTTAATTATGAAAAAAACGCGCGCTAATCCGATAACCCTTATTTCTTATTTTGTCATTTGATCTCTCCTATCAGAGTTCCTGCCGTACAACTTTCAATAAAAACATTTACATAATCTCCTTTATTTTCGTTTCCGGTTTTTGGAAAAACTGCCACTTTATTGTGATCCGTTCTTCCATTCCAGTGCTCGTCGCTTTTTTTAGAATCTCCTTCTATCAATACTTTAAAAGTTTTTCGTAAATCCCGCTCCATACTTTTCAGGGAATGAATGCGATGTAGCGCCACTATTTCCTGCAATCTTCTTTTTTTGATCTCCAAAGGCACATCATCTTCAAACCTTCGCTCAGCGAGGGTTCCCGGCCTTTCAGAATAAAAATACATATAAGCCAAATCGTATTCGCAATATTCAAAAAGGCTTAAGGTGTCTTTGTGATCTTCTTCCGTTTCGCTACAAAAACCGGTGATGGAATCGGTTGACAATCCGCATCCCGGAAGGATTTCGCGAATCCTGTTTACTTTAGAAATATACCACTCCCTAGTATAAGTCCGGTTCATCATTTGTAAAATCCGGGTGCTCCCGCTTTGTACAGGCAGATGAATGTATTTACAAATGTTGTCGTATTTTTTCATGGTGAACATCACGTCATCCGTAATATCTTTTGGGTGAGAAGTAGAGAATCTTACCCGAAGCAAAGGCGAAATCTGCGCTACTTTTTCCATAAGGTTCGCAAAAGAAACCACTGAATTATCTGATGAATTTATCCATTGGTAGCTATCGACATTTTGCCCCAGTAAAGTTACTTCCCGGTAACCTTCATTAAAAAGATCTGTGCATTCTCTTACCACGGAATCCGCATCGCGGCTACGTTCCCGGCCACGGGTGAAAGGTACCACACAAAAAGAACACATATTATTGCAACCGCGCATGATGCTTACGAAAGCTGTCACCCCATTACTGTTTAATCTTATTGGAGAAATATCTCCGTAGGTTTCTTCACGGCTCAGCAAAACATTGACGCCTTTCTGGCCACTTTCCGCTTCTTCAATTAATACGGGAAGGCTACGATATGCATCGGGGCCAACAACAATATCTACTAATTTTTCTTCTTCCAGAAATTTTGACTTCAACCTCTCAGCCATACAACCCAATACCCCAACGAGTAGTCCGGGATTAAGTTTTTTCAATTTTCTGAATTCGGTCAATCGCTTTCTAACGGTGATTTCTGCTTTTTCGCGGATAGAACAGGTGTTAATGAAGATCATGTCTGCATCTTCAACCTGAGTAGTAATTCCAAAACCTTCTTTTTGCAAAATAGAAGCAATTACTTCACTGTCAGCGAAGTTCATCGCGCAGCCATAACTTTCTATATAAAACCTTTTTTCAAAAGAACTCTTCCTCAATTCTTTTGGCGCAAACGCTTCGCCCTGCCTGCTTTCGTCATGCTTTTTATTTATAAGTAATTCTGCCATTTTTCACTTTTAAAACTTAGGTGGGCAAAGATAACAAATTAAAAAATTGCGACAGTATGGCAGAAAAGTTAATAATGATCCTAAAAGTTAGTTGATTTTAGTTGTGGGCAGCGAGCAGCGTGAACGGTTATTTTGAGAGCATGGCTACGTAAACATCGAACAGTAAAGTAACCTGCCTACCAGTAGGTAGACAAATAATGAAGAATTCTATTTTTGAACCTTTTAGAAATTGAATTCATACCTCACCTGTTGTAAGGATATTCATTCACCCAATGAAAACCCCTTTTAAGGAGCGGATAATCTTTTCGTGTTTTTCTGCTGAGAACAATCTTTAATGAATCGGCTCCTAATTTGCCGGTGAGATACAGCGTGTCCTTTTTTAAGTCATATTTAAATTTCGCATAGGTAGTTACACTATCGTCATTTTTATGAAGAACGATTGTTTTTTGGATTGAATCAATCTTGCTGGTGTACCATGAAAATTCATTCTCTTTCCTGATCACATTGATGCCGGAGCTGTAAGCAATGTACATTTTATTCCATCTTACGGTATCGCGTGGATTTGCAGGTAAGGTGTTATTGTTTAAAACAAATTGTTCCGCCGTATAAACTCCCTCAAGCGGTACTTTTTCATTAGTTTGATTCATCAATGGCCGTATTAAAAATGTGAATAAAAGGAAAGCGATCAAAAGCCCTTTCACTATTTTGAGTGAAATAAGCATCCATTTTTTTCTTACCGTTAATCGGTTGTAGTTTAAACTTGTGGCCTGGTGTAGAATAAAGAAATTATAAAGCTTCTTCCACTCATAAGTTAGAATAAAGAAACAAAGCAAAACGATATGGGTAGAAAATATTTTAACCGGCACATCATAAGCAAAATTGAGAATCGCGACATTCGTCATTACAGCCAGCGCAATTAAGGCTCCCAACGTTTTTGTTCGCCTAAATAATAGCAATACACCTCCGGTGACTTCCATAAGGCCGCCAAAAAAAGTATACGCCCGCGATGTTGACATAAAAGACCACAAAACACCCATTGGTGACATATCTCCAAATTTTTTCTCCAGGGAATAATATCCCAAAGCCGGAAACTGTCCTTCAAAAATCTTGGCAAAACCGTAAACCAGCATTGTAAAGGCCACAAAATAACGGGCAAGCACAATGGTAAATAAATATAATTGCTGGTAATTTTTCCGTTTGCGATCCGCAACGGCAATTATTATGGAAAGGATAACGGACAGAATAAGAATTACCAATACCGACACATCATCATAGGTTGTGTCACCGCTGCCTGTCATCTGAATCTTTTCTAGTTTCGACAGATGCAAAAAGTTTTTTCCAAACCAAATCACCCACTTTTGCATAAAAGGAATACGGGGCGTAAACTGGGAAGTGCAGATAAAAAGAAGAACATAAATAATTACCCAAAGGCTTAGTACTTTTTTATAAAAAGGATCTTGTCGTTGAGAATATTCAATGTTAGTATTTGACATTGCATTTAAATTTAGTCATCGTTAGAGATACGAAGCGTAATTAGGGTCTGCTGATTATTATCAAATTCCGTACTGTCGTGGATTTTGTTGAAATTTGATTGAATCAAGTGCAAGCAAATATGGCAAAAGCATTAAAAAGCCGTGCATCAAAGTTTAAATATGTTAGTCAATCTCAGCT
>DATCFI010000323.1:0-4389 GCA_036509585.1 Hanamia sp.
AGCTGAGATTGACTAACATATTTAAACTTTGATGCACGGCTTTTTAATGCTTTTGCCATATTTGCTTGCACTTGATTCAATCAAATTTCAACAAAATCCACGACAGTACGGAATTTGATAATAATCAGCAGACCCTAATTAATGAGCATTGTTACATAATTCACACATTATCTTTCAGATTCACTTTTAGGCCTATTATTTGCTCTCTTATTTATTATTTTATACCCATCACTAAATACATTCTACCTTTCTTGAATATTTTAAAACCAATTATTTTTTATCATGAATAAGAAAAGATTTTCAACTCAATTTTTAAAAATCATCTCTATTGCTATATTGTTTTTAACTGCCCAAAAATATACAGAGGCCCAAACTAAACCATGGAAGGTTCCTGAAAGCGCCGCAAAAGTCAAAAACCCTTTGGCAAACAATTCCGCTTCAAGAAGAAAAGGTAAAATCCTTTTCATAAGCAATTGTGCTCCCTGTCATGGGAAAAACGGAAAGGGAGATGGGCCAGCATCATCATCGCTGGAACCACGACCAGCTGACCTAACAACCCCATGGGGACCCGAGGATACTGATGGTGCGTTGTATTATAAGATTTCTACCGGACACAGTCCTATGCCAAAGTTTAAAGTAGCACTAAATGATCAACAGAGATGGGAACTGGTTAACTATATCAGAACACTCCCACAGGTCCATAAATAATTAATGCATAGCATCTTTATGACTAAATAGTTTTTGAATTCTACTGCACATCCCCTTGTTCATATAATTTATTCAATTTTGCTTCTTTCAATGTTTTTATTTTTTAATTCCTTTAATTCAAAGCATCATTCACCAATCTCGCTATCATTACTTCTTCATTGGTTGTAATAACACGAACCGTTACCTTGCTTTTTATAGCTGAAATAATAGCTTCATTATTCATGTTTTTTATTTCGCATAATTCAATTCCTAAAAACTCCAGGCCATCGCATATTTTACTTCTTACTTCCGGCGAATGTTCGCCAATGCCACCGGAAAATACCAACGTATCTAAACCGCCAAGCACCGTCGTAAAAGAGCCGAGCCATTTTTTTGTTTGATAACAAAAAAGTTCGATTGCGTCTTTGGCATTACTGTTAGTATCTTCTACTTCCATCAATTCCCGCATGTCGGAACTCGTTTGCGATATTCCCAGGAGACCTGATTCATGATTGATCAAATGACTAAACTCTTTTGGGCTAAGCTTTTCAAATTGCATCAAATACCAGGCAACACCCGGATCAAGATCACCTGTACGGGTACTCATTGGCAAACCGGATGCCGGCGTAAATCCCATGCTGGTGTCAATGCTTCTACCATCTTTAACTGCCGCAAGACTGGCGCCACTTCCCAGGTGAGCTAATATCACTTTCCCATTTGCAATGTCACGTCCCGCTAAGCGATGTAACTCGTCCATTAGAAAAGAATAGGAAAGCCCATGAAATCCATATCGTTGAATTCCTTTTTCATAAAAGCGACGTGGGATGGATAATAATTTTGCAACCTTTGGCATAGAGGTGTGAAAAGAAGTATCAAAACAGGCTACCTGTTTTATTGAAGCGTAGCGCATACCAAAAACTTCTATCAATCTTATTTCTTCGGGTAAATGGTCCGGATCGTACGCGCTAATCTTTTTTAATTCCTTTAATAATTTAGGAGTTATCAATTCGGGTGCTGTATGACTCATGCCATGAACGATACGGTGTCCGATTGCTTTTATGGGAGCCAAAACCTTCCTGTTTTTCAAGCCAGTCAATGAGATGACCGGAAGCCTCATTATGATCTTTAGCTTTAATGCTGAGGCATTTTTTTTGTTCAGTAACGGAATTATTAAAACTAAGTTTTGCTTTTGGTGTACCAATGTTTTCTATCTGCCCAACAAACATTTGTTGTAACGGATCTTTAATTTTGTATAAAGAAAATTTAATGCTGGAGGAACCTCCGTTAATGGTTAGTATACATTCATCTTCAGGCATGGACTAATTTATTATTTTCAACTAACAGGCCCATATCAGCTAAAGCCTCTGAAGTCGATTGCCAGTCAGTGTGGTGGATACTCTTGATTTCCAAATCCGTCGCGATGTCCGTAAATATCTTCACGTCGTCGATGTAAACAACCTCCGCTGCAGTCACCTGTGCCGTATCAAGCGTCATTTTAAAAATAGCTGTGTCTGGTTTTCTTACATGAACGTAGCAGGAGGATACAAAAAAGTCAATGACGCTGTTTAATTTAAACGTTTGTATCCTGTATGCATTTAATTCTCTTGCTTCATTGCTAACGGCAACTATTTTCAATCCGTATTGTTCTTTTAATTTTTTTATAAATGCTATCATCTCCGGATAAGGTATAGTTAAAGAGAACATGAAGTCCCGGAATTCATTGAATGAAAAATCCCGCTTTTTATAAAACACTATCCGGTCAAGGTATTCCTGCAGGGTTATTTTTCCTTCTTCATAAGTAACAAACATGATGTTGTGCCCCTCTTCCAATTCAGCTAAATCCAAATGAAATTTTTCAGCAGCAAGTTGCCTGAATGCAGGGCCCCATCCATCAGACAATAAAACCCCACCGATATCCAGGAAGAGCGTTGTAATCTTATTTTTATATTGCATTTTATATTTTGTTTAATGAAATAATAATCAGTGCTGCCAGAGGATAAGATTGTCTTCCAAAGGCACTGATATGTTTTCGTAATTTGGAACAATGCAGGCTGTGTAATCACTTGCAGGCCTTGAATTGTCTATTTGTGCATTATATTCTTTCATGCCATTGCCTGTCGCATCGGCAACTGGTTTCATTTTTATTTTAACCGGCTCAGCGCCATTAATTCCATCAGCATAGAGTTCAACCAACACATTTCCAGGGTTCAAACCATTGAGTTTTACCTGTACACGAAAAAGATGCCCGTTGTCTTTGTCTTCACTGTGCACTTCTCCGAATTGTATATGACTCCATTGTTGTTGAAGTTCGCGATGCGCCTGCTCTATCTTTTTAACTGTACCGGATGTTCGCGGTTAGTAAGTATGCGCACAAATCGTTCTTCATCATGCAACAAAAGATCAGGTCTTTTATACGGAACAAACCGACGGGCAAAACCCAGCGTTAAGGTATTGGGATTAAATATATGTTTTGCAATCTCAATAAATTCAGGTGACTGGCCTGCAACCTCCGATTGCTTTTCAAATCTTTGCCTGATAAAATTAACCAGTTCATTACGGGAATCATTGCGCATTCGCCAGAGTGTTTCACCGGGTATCTTATTAATGTCTTGTTCTAAAGTTTCCAGTTCCCCTTTCCACCGGTTTTTACCGCAGGCATCTGTCCAAACCCGGTCCGCAAATACACTGTCCCAGCTTGGCATGTGCACACCATTAGTAACATGGCCGATTGGAATTTCATGTATGGGTTGCCGTGGAAAAAGGACGCTGAAGAGATGCCTGCTGACATCTTCATGCAAAAGGCTTACGCCATTCACCGTACCACTACCGCGAACAGCTAGGTAAGCCATGTTGAAACTTTCCGAGGTATCAAAGGGATTGATACGGCCGAGAGTCATCAAATCGTTGAATTCGATTCCTAATTCATTTTTGGCATAGTCGCCAAAAAATTGCCACATCAGCGACGGATTAAAATGATCAAAACCAGCAGCAACAGCCGTATGCGTGGTAAATAGATTTCCCGCACGGGTAACAGCCAATGCTGCTTCAAATGAAATGCCGTTTTCTTTCATAAAGTCATTGGCACGTTCCAACGTTAAGAAGGCGGCATGGCCTTCATTCATGTGACATACTTCGGGTTGAATACCCAATGCCCGCAATAATTTCCATCCGCCTATTCCTAACAGGATTTCCTGTTTAATGCGCATGTCCGGGCCACCACCATAAATCTCACTGGTTATTGCCCGATGTTCAGGCAAATTCACCACATCATTGCTATCCAGGAGATACAATTTGACCCTCCCCACCTGCACCTGCCACGTACGCAGCCAAACTGTATGACCGGCTAAAGACATTTTTAATCGCAACCATTCGCCATTGGGTAAACGTAATGGAGTGATGGGAAGCTGACCCGGATCAGTAAATGGAAACATCGCCTGTTGGTTTCCATCTTTATCAATTTTCTGCCGGAAATATCCCTGCTGGTAAAGCAGCCCAATAGCCACCACCGGAACTCCGAGGTCGCTGGCAGATTTCAATTGGTCGCCGGCTACATTGCCCAGGCCTCCAACATAAATGGGAAGCGCTTCACTTAGCATAAACTCCATACTGAAATAGGCAATACAGGAAAGCGGGGTATTGGGATGTGTCTTCTGAAACCAGGCCGGCGTATCATTTAGCTGATCACTTAACTTTTCCAGTTCA
>DATCFI010000324.1:0-8100 GCA_036509585.1 Hanamia sp.
AACCAAAAACTATGTTCCGGTAACTATGGTGGAAATAACTATTGATTCCGGATATACAGCAAATCAAGACTTACCTTCCGGCTATAATGGTTTTATGTATATTTTGGAAGGCTCAGGAGTGTTTGGAAACAACCAGGTAAAGGCCGAAAAAGGAGAAGTTCTGTTGTTGGACATTGTAAAAGAAAAAGTTGACACAAGCGAAATAATTATTAAAGCCAATAAAAAATTACGAATTATTTTTTTCGCAGGAAAACCGTTAAAAGAACCTGTTGTAGCTCGTGGCCCTTTTGTTATGAATACTGAAGAAGAAATTAAGCAGGCATATGCTGATTTCAGAAATGGTAAATTTTAAGATGTAAAAAAAATATTGAACCGATGTTAGGGATTCACTACTTGTTCGGACACCTCTGCACACATTCCTTTTTCTCAGGAACGTCTCCGGCACGGGACGTTCCGTTAATTAAATGGCACAGTAAACCAACATTTATTTGGTATTTTTATTTTGCAAATAAAACTTTCATCACCGGGCTATATGCAATAGAAAAGTAATGATAATGAATGATAAAATTTTTCTTGGAAGGAGAGTTTATTTCATATAATTTATAAGACCTATAAGGTTTTGAAAACCTTATAGGTCTGAAAACTACTTTTTTTTCTAAGGAACGTCTCCGGCGCGGGAAGTTCTGTTAATTAAGATGCACAGTAAACCAACATTTATTTGGTACTTTTATTTTCATATTAACGCAACGCCCACTTCGTGAGACGTTGCTGAGAAGATAGGAACATCTCCGGCACGGGACGTTCCGTTAATTAAATGGTACAGTAAACCAACTTTTATTTGGTATTTTTATTTTGAAATAAAACTTTCATCACCGGGCTATACGCAATAGAAAAGTGATGATAATAAATGGTAAGATTTTTCTTTTCTATCGGATGGTGTCTCCACCAACTGAAATATTTTTATCTTGGATGTCTAAAATAATATGTAATGAAAAAAATATTACGCAATTCTTTTCTCGTGGCGATTATTTTAATTGCACAACATCCCACAGCGAACGCACAACCAATAACATCAGAACAAATAAAAGCACAAATGGTTGCTGACTGGCAAAGGGCAAAAACATACACAGTGGCATATATTAAAGCCATGCCGGCAAATAAATATTCTTTTCACCCTGTTGATAGCATTAAGCGCACATTTGCCCAACAAATGCTTCATCTTGCCACTGGAAATATTTTGTTGATGTCCAAAGCAACAGACGCTACACCACCCTCATTTTTTGGTTATGATATAGAAGATGGTTCGAGTTCTCAATCAAAAGATTCTGTTATGTATTATGTAACGGCAAGCTATGATTACTGCATCAATGCAGTTAAAAATTCAGATGTAAACAAATGGGGAGAAACGATTGAAGGGCCAACAACAAGATTTGCATTTATGAATAAGGCATTTGAGCATCAAACACATCATCGCGGGCAGTGCACCATTTATATAAGACTGCAAGGCATAAGACCGCCTGGCGAAATGTTGTTTTAATAAATAATAACATTTTTTTTCTAAGGAACGTCTACGGCACGGGGCGTTCCGTTAATTAAATAGGCACAGTAAACCAACTTTTATTTGGTATTTTTATTTTCATATTAACGCAACGTTTACTTCGTGAGACGTTGCTGAGAAGAAGAATCTTAAAGATAAACCTACCCTTTGGCAACCAATAAATATTTCATTGCCATTTTACATTTTAAACAACATGGCTTCCCATGGCCTGAAATTGACCGATGAGCCTGACTGAGGATTTGTTTTTTCATAGTTGTCAATCAGCAGTGTTCCCGGTGAATTTCCAATCGAAGAAGGCAAAGCAAAATCAATTGCCTTATTCGACATATTGAGAAGTACGAGGTAACGATCGTTTCCACTTCCCCTTGTGTAAGCGAATACGTCAGGATTATCAAGATCGTACACTTTTAAAGCACCATAAACCATTGCATCGTGGCTGTGCCGAAATTTGATAATACGTTTGTAATAATTTAATACTGAATTCGGATTGCGTTCTTCGGCAGCAACATTAATGGTTTTATAATTTGGGTTCACCATAATCCATGGACTGCCGGAAGTAAATCCACCATTTTGTTCGTCATTCCATTGCATAGGCGTCCTTGAATTATCACGCCCGTTTTTAAGCAGGTTTTGCCTGAATGCTGACACATCTTTTCCTGAAGCTTTAGCCATTTCATAAAAGCTCAGCACAAGGCGGTCTCTCAATTGACTAATAGAGGTGAAAGGAGCGTTAGTCATACCTAGTTCGTCACCCTGGTAGAGAAATGGCGTTCCACGCATGGTTAGTAATAACGTACCCAATAGTTTGGCAGAAGGTATCCGCCAGGTACTGTCGTTACCCAGGCGGCTAACGAGGCGCGGATTATCGTGATTGCCTAAATAAAAAGCATTCCATCCTTTTCCCTGTTGGGTGAGTGCACTGTCCCACCTGACGAAAATATCTTTAAATGCAGGAAGTGAATCTGTAAGATGGCGGTTTACCACATCAAATTGAAAAATCATATCCAGCTCATGACGATCAGGGCCTACATACAACGGAGCCTGGCCTAAACTTACACCTGGAGCTTCGCCAACTGACATGATTGTTTTATAGTGGCTAAATACCTTGCTGTTCATCTCCTTAAGGTATTCGTGTTCCCGTGGGCCATTGGCGAAAAAGCTTCTGTCGCCTTTAGGCATATCAGGAAGCCCCGTTTTCTTGGAATAGTAGGAAGCCACATCCAGGCGAAAACCATTAACGCCCTTATCCAGCCAGAAGCGCATCATATTAAAGAGCGTGTCACGAACGGCTGGGTTATCCCAGTTAAGGTCGGGCTGTTGCGGAGAAAACAGGTGCAGATAATATTGATTAAGGTTTTTGTTAAAGGTCCAGTTTCTTTCCCAGTTATTCGGCAGCCCTCCGTTGGGCCCCGGATTACGCCAGAAATAGAAATCATGGTAAGGATTCGTTTTTGATTCCTCCGATTGAGTAAACCAGCGGTTTTGGCTTGAAGTGTGGTTAATCACCATATCCAGGATCAGTTTCATCCCATGCTTTTTGACAGCTGCTACCAGGTTATTAAAATCAGCCATATTGCCAAACTCCGAGTTAATACGATAATAGTCGCTGACATCGTAGCCGTAGTCGAAGTTGGGAGAAGGAAAGATGGGACAAAGCCAGATGACGTTAACGCCAAGTGCCTTGATGTAATCCAGTTTTTCTTCGATACCTTTAAGATCACCGATACCGTCGCCGTTGACGTCTTTGAAGCTCCGCACATATACCTGGTAGACGACGGATTGTTTCCACCATGTGTGGGTGGTATCCGGCTGCATGCCGGTAGAATTTGCTTGTGCATTGCACTTCTGAGAACATTGAAATGCTAAAAAAGCAGTAAACAGAAGAACGAGAGGAGTTTTTTTCATATCAGAGAAAGGTGTAAAATGCGAGTATTATAAATCTGATCAGCTAATCGTTAACCTCCTCAAAGGTAGCATATTTCAAATATAATTGTGTTGAAAATACACACCATCCCCATATGGAGAAACTTCCGGAGAAAAAATACGCAACTCTCATTTGACGTAGACCTGCAGCACAGTTTTGTGCTGCGGGTTATGTATGTGCGCCAGGAATATTTCTTCTTTTTTCTCAGGAACGTCTTCGGCACGAGACGTTCCGTAAATTAAGAGGTACAGTAAACCCCCGCCTGAATGACGAAGCCGGGCAGGAACATTTATTTGGTATTTTTATTTTCATATAAACGCAACGTCCACTGCGTGAGACGTTGCTGAGAAGAAAAAACTAATATAATGACAACTATTGCAACATCAATTCAACCTTGGCTTTCTGTAAATAATAGTGCCATTGCTGGTAAGTTTTATCAGGAAGCATTTAATGCTGTTGAGACTTATCGGATGGAAAATCCAGACGGCGGATTAGTTTTTTTCTCAGGAACGTCTTCGGCACGAGACGTTCCGTAAATTAAGAGGTACAGTAAACCCCCGCCTGAATGACGAAGCCGGGCAGGAACATTTATTTGGTATTTTTATTTTCATATTAACGCAACGTCCACTTCCGTGAGACGTTGCTGAGAAGGATAGATGAAAAGAAAGAGAAACTGGCAGCAGATTTAATTATTGCAAACAAGGAACTTGAATTTATATATTTGCAACAATTTCAGGCAGAAGACACCTCTGAGAATTCATATTGTTCATCCCAAGACTTTTTAAATTGCATAGCTTTCTTTAAAATTAAAACTCAATCATAATGAACAGAATTGTTCTACTTCTTTCTGGAGGGATAGTGATGTTATCAATTTTTGCCTGTAATAAAAATACTGATAATCCACAAAGACCTGTAACTGATACTACGGTTATCACTCCTGTAATTCCTGAAGGTATAGATTCTGTCCGGTTACTAACTTCTATTAACGGAACCTTTAGTAGTGGTGATGCTTTTGTTTTTAATTATGATTCACTTAACCGGATAACTTCATTTTATAGGCCATATCTTTATTCCAGTAACGATCCATGCTATATTATTTATGACCAGGAAAGAATAAACTATATCTTATGTGTGTATGATGATAATATGGTATATCTTTCTTCAATGATCTTTAAATATGGGCCTAATAAAAAATGTGCAAAGATTTATTATAAAGCCCCCGTTCTTCAAGTTTCTAATCCTGATCCTTCTTACTTTGTCAATATTAATGATGGTAAGGTAAGGTCTGTAGATTCACTCGTGTACAATTCTAATAATTTCATTTCAGAAATATACATTGATCTCATAAATATTATAAAATTCAATTATGCCTCTCCCGGAGATTCTATTCCATTTAATATAGAAGAATACCATTTCGATGATAACAACAATAAATTTTTGTACGATCAGTTAACCGTAAGCTGCGATAGTACCGATAATCCTTTTTATCTGCAAAACATGTGGTATATGGCCTTTGCAAACAAGCTTTCCGTACTTACAGGAGGCGGTGGCAATGTAATGGTACCTCCCATAATCACTGATAATCCTTCCACATACTTAAAAGGTTATGTGAGCCTGCTACCAAAGCTACTAACTAACTATAAAGTATATAATACCTGGGGCTCTTATAATTATAGCTCCGGATTTTCCTATTCTTATAATTTTGATTCCAGCATATTAAAAAGTACATCTCAAAAAAGCCAGAATATTTATGCGAATTATTTTTTCTCCAAACGTCAAAAAAAATAGTGCAAGACGCATAAAGCACTAATCCTTTTTCTCCTGGCAATATTATACTTTCTATCACAACATCTCTATAATCTTTTCGTGTAAAAACATCTACCAGCCAACTACGGCAAAAAAATCTTCAGTAAAAGGACAAATAATGAGGTTTTTGATTTCAGCTTATTTTGGATAATGATCGACACTTCAGCAAAATAGACATAGACCCATAAGGTTTTAGAAACCTTATAGGTCTGTATCACACTCTTATGGTCCGGGTACATCAGGGTTGCCAACCTTCAAAAGGTTGGCAACCCTGACTGTCAATAAGAATTAGCCGAATTATCCGTTTTTATCAAAAGCTCCGTACATTACATTATCTTTATTAAAAACGGATAAATAAAACTCATTTCACCTATCTGTTATTTAATTACAGGGTTGCCAACCTTTTGAAAGGTTGGCAACCCTTGGCAATATCAATACACCTCTACTTTACCACAAAACCACTTTTTCAAAAAAGAATATGGCTAAAAGAAAAGAATCTGATGTATTAATTACTGGCAAAGAACTTTTTTTTAAAGATGAAAAGAAAGAGAAACTGGCAGCAGATTTAATTATTGCTAACAAGGAACTTGAATTTCAAAACGAAGAAAAAGAAAAAAGGGCAGCAGAATTAGTGATTGCCGATGAAGAGCTTTTATTTCAAAACGAAGAAAAAGAAAAAAGGGCGGCAGAATTAGTGATTGCCAACGAAGAGCTTTTATTTCAAAATGAAGAAAAAGAAAAAAGGGCGGCAGAATTGGTGATTGCCGATGAAGAACTTTTATTTCAAAATGAAGAAAAAGAAAAGAGGGCAGCAGAATTAGTAATTGCCAACAAAGAACTTTTATTTCAAAATGAAGAAAAAGAAAAGAGGGCAGCAGAATTAGTAATTGCCAACGAAGAACTTTTATTTCAAAATGAAGAAAAAGAAAAGAGGGCGGCAGAATTAGTAATTGCCAATGAAGAACTTCTTTTTCAAAATGAAGAAAAAGAAAAGAGGGCGGCAGAATTAGTGATTGCCAATGAAGAACTTTTATTTCAAAATGAAGAAAAAGAGAAAAGAGCGGCAGAATTAGTGATAGCCAATGAAGAACTTTTATTCCAAAATGAAGAAAAAGAAAAAAGGGCGGCAGAATTAGTGATTGCCAACGAAGAGCTTTTATTTCAAAATGAAGAAAAAGAAAAGAGGGCCGCAGAATTAGTGATTGCCAATAAGGAGCTAAAACAAGCGGAAGATGATATTCGAAAACTTAATGAGGAATTAGAAAACAAAGTAATTGAACGAACTGCCCAATTGGAATCTGTAAATAAAGAACTTGGGTCATTCTCCTATTCTGTATCGCACGATTTACGGGCTCCCATCAGGGCCATCAATGGATATACAAGGATCCTGGTAGAAGATTATGCTGACAAACTGGATGCTGACGGAATAAAGGTGCTTCAATCTATTATGCACAATTCAAAAAAAATGGGTAACCTGATTGATGATTTACTTGCATTTTCCAAATTAGGTAGAAAGCAGGTTACTGTTTCGATAATTAATATGGCTGCTCTTGTACAATTGGTAACGGAAGAATTACTATTTGATGATGGTGAAAATATTCCTGAATTTGAGGTGGAGTTGCTGCCACCTGCTAAAGGAGACCAATCACTCATAAAGCAGGTATGGATTAACCTGATTTCCAATGCTATTAAATATTCGAAGTATAAACCAACAACCGATATATCAATAGGGGCTTACGAAAAAGGAAACCTGGTGGTTTATTATGTGAAAGATAAAGGCGCGGGATTTGATATGCAATACTATGATAAACTTTTTGGAGTTTTTCAAAGATTACATTCGCAGGAAGAATTTGAGGGAACCGGCATTGGGCTTGCTATTGTACAAAAAATAGTCCATCGCCATAATGGGGCAGTTTGGGCAGAATCAACACTAAACGAAGGAACCACCTTTTATTTCAGCTTACCGAATATTAAAACCTAAATAAAAAAAATGAATTACGATGACGTTGAAATTTTATTAGCAGAGGATAGTATAGACGATGCAACGCTTACCATTCGGGGACTTACCAAAAGCGGTTTTACCAACAAACTGCATCATGTTAAAGACGGAGTAGAAGCGCTGGATTTTCTTTATTGCAAAGGCATTTATGCTTCGCGAAATATCTTGCAATACCCCAAACTGATTTTATTAGACCTTAAGATGCCCAAAGTATCAGGAATCCAGGTACTGGAAAAGATAAAAACGGATCCGGATCTTAAATCTATACCTGTGGTAATACTTACTTCCTCAAAAGAAGACCCTGACATAAAAAAATGCTATGCCCTGCAGGCCAACAGCTATATTGTAAAACCGGTTGATAGCGATAAATTTTTTCTTGCTATCAAAGAAATTGGAATGTATTGGATGATATTAAGCGAGCCACCGCATTAACAAAAAATATTAAATATTTCCCGTTAAAAGTTCATTTATCTCTATTTTATGATGTGCACAAAAGAAATAAAGCAAAAAGAAACAAGATTCAAATAGCCCAAAAAAATGATACCCAAGCTTAGAATACTTATTCTTGAAGACAATCAGAATGACGCTGATCTGCTTAACCGTGAATTGAATAAAAGCGGGTTGAGTTTTACATCTGAAACTGTACAGACACGTGAAAAATTTGAACACGCGCTTGAACACTTTGCTCCTGACTTAATTATATCCGATTATTCTCTTCCTTCCTTTGATGCGGTTACAGCATTTGATATTAAGCAAAATAAATGTCCACACATTCCTTTCATTATTGTTTCCGGCATTATTGGAGAAGAGAAC
>DATCFI010000325.1:0-2189 GCA_036509585.1 Hanamia sp.
TAACCAGCTCTGCCTTTGACAAACTGATGGCAAACAGGCATATTAAAACAGCCGGAACCAAAAACGCATAACGCGTTAGGTTAACATTCGAAGATCTTTTAGCGTTCATCATGGTAATGCGTTTTTTAAGTGTTGAAAAATTAAAGTTATTGGTGATGCCTGCTGCCGTAGTTGCAGAGAAGCTTACATTTAACAAGCTGTATTGATAGGCTTTGCTATCCATGCCTTTTTGTAATATTTTACGGTCGGTAATAAACTCGATGTTCTCTCGCACAGCTTTTTTCATCAGCCAGACTCCGGGGTTAAACCAGTAAAATATCACGCTTATCTCCGTCAATAAAATATCAAGCGTATGCCATTGCTGTACGTGTACCTGCTCATGCTTCAACACGCTTTTCAGGTCATCAGGATTTAGATTATCCGGATTGATATAAATACTTTGCCAGAAAGAGAACGGACTGATGTTAGCCTTAACTATCCTTACCTCATGATCTTGTAGGTTGCCCGGTTCGGAATTTTTATACAACTTGTATAAAGAAAGTAGCTGCATGAATAAGCGAGCGGCGAACAATACTGCACCTGTCCAGAATAGTAGCGTTGCCCAATGCCAGTAAGTGGCTTGCTGTACAAGCGGGCTAACAAAGTTTTTAGCAGGAATCTTCCAGTCAACAATTATCTTTTGTATTGGGATATTATGTTTTTGAACAAAGTTATCCAAGTTGATAAGCGGATAAACGGTTGAGAAGATTATGGCGATACCCAAATAAACCCGGTTAAGAGTATAAAAAGTCAGGTGCCTGAGTACCAAGTAATATCCCAGACAATAAACTATAAGCGCTATATTTACTTTAAGTAGAAAAACAAATAATGCTGGCATGGTTTCAGGATTTAGGGTTCTCAATCAGTTTAATAATCTCTTTTAACTCAACAGCACTGATCTTTTTTTCTTTAGCGAAAAACGCAACCATCTCTTTATAAGAGTTCTCAAAATAATCGCTCACAAAACCGTTCATAAAGCGTTTTTTATATTCCACTTCATTTATGGTTGCTTTATAACGGTAAGAGTTGCCCAGTTTTTCGCTGGATACAAATCCTTTATGCTCCAGGTTTTTTACCGTTGATGCCAGGGTAGTGTACGGCGGTTTCGGTTCGTTGATCAGATCAAGGAAATCTTTAATAAATCCTTCGCCCTGCTGCCAAATGGCTTGCATTGCTTCTTCTTCTTGTTGTGATAGTTTTCCCATTTTTTACGAATATTTCGTAAATGTACGAATATTTCGTAATTAATCAAATTTATTTTTATTTTTTTTTTAAGCTTTACTGTTGTGCCATATAATACCCCCGATGGTTTAAAGTACATCAATTGGTCTTGCAATTCAAAACCGGGCTAAGGTGATAGATAGGTTACCTATTAGGGGTCATGCAGCCTTTACCCATTTGGCCCGCCCCTCATATTCGCCTCTGGGTTAAGGGCAATTGATATTACCCAATTCAGGCGCGAATGCAGCGCAGGCAAAAAGAGGTGGGGTTCTCGTGCCCCGCTTGCAAGGTCTTCATGATGATATTGTGACTGGTATGGTTGGCTACCTATAGCGGGGCACGGGTATACGGCCGCACAACCCCGCGCTGCATACCCGCGCCGAGGCGGGGCGATTTTGGATCAGGTCATCAATGTTGATTGTTTGTTTTATGCGCTGTCGTCTCTGCACAGTGCATCTCTATTCGTTTAACAGTCGTTCAATTTCAGATTTCAAAATAGGAATATGCCTGATAACGATTCCCCAAATGAACTCATCTGAAACAGAGTCGTAACCATGAACGATCCTGTTTCTAACATCTACTATTTTTCGTGAATTTGTTATCTCTAAGCTTGTATTTTGCTTTAAGATTCGGTTCATAGCTTCACCAATAATTTCAATGTTTCTTTCAACCGCTCGTTTTGTTCTTAAATCGGCTCTATATTTTGCAAATTCTTTCGGCCCGTTGTCGAAGAAGCTTTCAATTTCCACTATGGCATTTAAGATATCATATAGCCATGTTTTTGTGTCATTGTCCATAAACAAGTTCTCTTTGCCGGTTCACAGACTGTTTGAAATATGGGTTCTTAATTGCTGTTTCTTCCAATAGGTCGATTGGCCTGTTGAATACCTCCTGAAGTGAAAATTTAAGGTCGAAGTAATTGTCTGCAT
>DATCFI010000326.1:0-36819 GCA_036509585.1 Hanamia sp.
GGACAAAGTACCGCCTTCAGCAGTCTGTATCACCTCATTTAATTGCAATATTTTTTCATTGATCTCATTAATTTGTGTTACCCCCAGACGTTTTCTGATATCAACAAATAAGGATGGATCAAAGGGGGCCTCAATGCTAAATTTGAAATTACTCCGTCTGTATCAGTTGCGCTTCCGGTAAGTTTACAGAATTATCGGGCAATGTAAGAATTTGATCTGCCCCTGCATTCGCAATTGGAGGTTGATTGATAATTGCCCCATTCTTTATTAACACTACAGAGGTATATGGTGCAAGGGTTATTGTTCCATTATAAGTTTTACCCGTTACATCCATATAATTGGCATCCAATTTTATGGTTCTCTCTGAAATTGTTGCATTATATTCAAACCTTAAATCATTCACATTGGTAATGGCTTTAGGGGATTTTTTTGAATGGGTATCCTGACCAGAATAACTTTTCCATTGGGAAAGTGAATATTCGGTGTATATCCGATTTGGGCCAATTACAGTTCTAAAATTTAAAACGGTGTCAGGCATTGGACTTATAAAATAGTTGCTATCTAAGGTAAGTGTAGATGGAATTGGATTTTCAGCGAACTCAAACCATGCTGCCCATTGTCGGCTTTGTGGATCGTATGTCGTTCGATTAACCGTAGAGTTTTTTACAAAAAAAATATTATTCGCTACATTTATGTTACTTAATGGAAAATAATAATCATCCATATAAATCGCAGTTTCACAATTGAATATATTATTGTAGTGTATTTTTATATTGAAACAATTATTTATAAACAAACCTACAAGGCAATTGTAAACTGTATTCCCAGCCACTTCCACTCCATTTGTCTCTGCATCAAGATAAATTCCATTATCATTGTTGATCTTTCCTTCATCGGTGTTTAGCACGATATTATTTAAAATCTTCCATCCACTAACAAATGTATTACTATATTGATCTGCATAAATACCAGCTCCATCTTTAAAGCTCAAGCATGAATTTTTTACAAAATTATTCTGAATGACTATATTGTTACCACTATAAGAAAAACAAATGCCAATATACCCGGTAGAATCTATCTCGTTATATTCAACAAGACTATTTTTAGATTCCATTATATTTATAGCTTCCTGAGCATCCATACCATTTCCACCTCTTGACATACCCGGTAACATCCCCGAATTCTTAATTGAGTTAAAGCGAATCGTAGTGCTGTCTCCACCTCCAATATAAATTCCACTTGTATTGCTATGATTAATTGAACAATGCTCTATTTTAATAAATGATGAATTACTGAAATATTGTGAACTAATCGCACTCATTCCCGAAAAATTAAAATCACAGTTTTGAATTATAATATATTTCGAGTTATATATTTTTATTGAAGATTCGTTTGACCCTTGCAGATTTATATTATCAAAGGTAATATAGATATTATCTTTGATATTAATAAGTGTATCAATTGTTGATACTTGAACACTGGTTGGTGAGTTTGCACTATATAGATCAATCTTTTTTGTTGATTGATTATAATACCATTCATTCAATGTATCAAGCGTCCTCGGATCATTTTGAATAAAGAAACTTGGGGTAAAATAACCCGGTGCATTTTGTATTCCTCCATCTCCTGCATCAAATTTATAATTCAAGGTTCCTTCATATTGCCTGATTATTGGATGTCTGCCAATGTAATAGGTGGTAACATACATTGCTAATTCCGCACCAGTCCAATCTTGTGTTCCTGTTAATGCGCTTGAAGTAATTGAAGTATCTCCTGTATGTGTTTCATAAGACAGAAGTGTTGTATTCGGCCACCTTCCCATTGCAGTATTTACTCCATTTATCACCACCATATTACACATCGATAAAGTGGATACAGGATCTGTACTCTTCCAAATATTGTTACCTAAATTTGTCCATTTAGTTACATTGGTAAACCCCGTTATTATCGGGTTTTCTCCAGCTCCATAGGCCCCAAAAGTTATAGGATTCCCAGCCGTTCCCGAATTACTTATCGTAATACTTCCATAAAAAGTATCTCCTCTATTAAAAAGTACATTATCACCCGGCTTTAGGTTTTTAAATGAATTTAGTTTATTCAATGTCTGCCATGGAGCAGATGGATCCGTTCCGGTATTCGCATCATTGCCTGAATTAGAAAGATAATAATTGGTAGCATTGGCGGTAAAAACAAATAATACAAAGCACAGTAAGCCGAAGATTTTTATAGATATTTTGAGTAACATTGGATCTGCCAGGATTAGTGTTAATTAATACACTCGGGTTTCATAGGTTAATGGAGTATTGCTGTAAAGATAAGATATAGGATTAGGACATCTTTCACTTTTTAAAACGTTCTCTCAGAAAGTTTATTTTAAAACCGGAAGTTTTTCTTCTACAATGAACAACTATTTTATAAAAGGCATAGCAATAAAAATAAAGATAATTGTAAATTCCAAATTAAGCTGAAAACGTTTGTCATTTTACAACCGGAAGTAAGCAACTGCTTATTATACTTTACTCGCTTTATACGCTTTTTGTAAAAAACAATAAAACACTTAAAAAAGAGAATGTGCTTTGGCTTTTTGTTTGTGGATTTTTATCGGGAGTTTTTGGGGCGCATACGGGATAAGCGGACCTCCATTGGTTGTTTATGGAAATAGAAAACCATGGAGTGCCAAACATTTTCAGGCTACTTTGCAGGCTTATTTTCCGCCCGCAAGTATTATTGCGTAATTGTCTATTCTGCAAAAGACCTTATTACTATAGAAGTACAAGAATATTTTCTGCTTTCCTTAATAGGGCTGTTCCGGCAATTTTTGGAAGCTATATAAACTACCGTTTAAATAATGGCGCCTTCTTTAAATATGTTTATTGGGGTCTCAGAAAGAGCCATAAGAAATATCAAGGTGAACAAAAAATATCAGGGCAATTTAAATCTACTGAAGGTGCAGATGGCCTTGCCCTTTTGAGATCAATTATTGACACTACCATTAAATCCGGACAAAATGTTTTGAATGCTTTATCGCTTATCGCTAAATTGGGGACTGAATAGTTACCAATCACCCCGATTTCCATTTTTGATAGACAAGGAAGAAATTAATTAAATCATAGAGTTAGTAACGTGCGTTACAGGTCAGTCAGGCGACCTGCCAGAGTGGGAGCCTATAAATGAAAGATAACTTTTGGAAGTTGCGAAATACTTATTTGAATTTCAAGGTTCCAATATAAACTTTCCAAAAGTTCTTTTTGCCGCCCTATGTGTCGCCCGTTCATTAAAGAAATAAAAAAAAGAACCATATTGCTATGATTCTTATTTCAGAGGTCCCGAGCGGATTCGAACCGCTGTAGAAGCTTTTGCAGAGCTTTGCCTAGCCACTCGGCCACAGGACCATTTTTTGGCGCACAAAAATAGGTAAATTTTGTTTAGAAAAATTCTGTTCCCGAACATTTTGTTTTTATACCGGGATTCCTGCTTTGGAGCACTTAAAAGGTATAAGGATTTGTATTTATAAAGATAGAGATTTAAGGTTCTAAGCAAATAAGAATTAAGGAATGAGAAATGAGAAAGCGAAGATTGAATAGCAAACAAATAAATAAACGCGATTCTTACTTGATATTTGTAGCCCTGTTAGTGCATAATATGTCACACTGGGCAGCTCCCAATGAAAAAAATCACTTAAATGAAAAAGACAATATTCCTCGTTTTATCATTTTGCATTTATACAATATCACTTTCACAAATCCATCCGAATAGTACAACCGCCGGAACCCAGTAACGTGTTTATTTAATAAAAACATTGGTCAAAATTGCCGATCCGGTATTGACTTCATTAAGTAAAAACGAATTAAAAAAAGATATGCCAATAGAATCTTCCGGTGAACACAGAGAATTATATACGCATTTGGAAGCGTTCGAGCGCTTACTTTCTGGGATATCACCTTGGCTGGAATTAGGTCCGGATAATACTCCCGAAGGGAAAACGTGAAAAAAATATATTGATTTAGCAAGAGTGTATCTGTACCACGCAACCGATTCAACAGGTCCGGATTATATGAACTTTAGTTTTGTGTACAGCCAGTTGTAGATGCTGCCTTTTGGCCCATTGATTGCTACGTGCCTCTCATCAATTATGGGATCCGTTAGAAAAAACGACGAAAGATAACATTATCGCTGCGCTAAAAAAAAGTGGCGAAATAACCCGTTATCAAAACAATTGGGTGATGTTGGGGTTACAGCCAACTGATGAATTCCGGCAGGGAAAAGATGAGGATTGGACTTCTAAAAAATATGGAGCGGAAAGAATACAACCCATGATCATTTGGTAGCTTACTGAATGTAGGATTGTTTTTGCTAAATCAAACACTTTAGGCTCATGTCAAAATAAAAAAGGCTGCCTCAATATGTAAGGCAGCCTTTGCTTTTAATTTTAATTATACATTGAATGAATAGCCATCCTTATATTGTCTTCTTACAAATTGATTGGCTTCATCGAAATTAGTGATTTTCATATTTTCGGCATCCCACAAAAGTTTTTTCCTTCCTGGAAAATTGCCTGAAGCATCTTTTACATTCCAACTGCGCAAAGCCAGGTTTGCAAAGAGAACGGTTTCTGTAAGCGGACCAGCATAATCGAAGTTAGAACTGGTTTTTCCTTTGCCATAACCGGCTATCGCCGCGTTCACCCATTGTGCGTAATGGCCTTCCTGTCCGCCTGGTACTCTTTCTACGGTTTGAGGAACATTTCCTACTTCCTTTGTTCTTGAAGTAGGCAAAAGTGTTGGGTCTGCGCCGTAACATCCGCACATCATTTTTCCTTGGGTTCCTTCTATAATGGCGCCTCCATCAGAGTTGCCCATCTCTTCATTCGCACCCAATTCTTCGGGGCGTTCGGGGCGTATGTTGCCATCCATCCACGTAAGTTTTACATCGGGTTTGCCGTTCTTTCCGGGAAATTTCATTGTAATAGATGAAGCAACCGGGCAACTTTCGGGATGATAAGAAGGGGTCCACATTTTCTCATAAATATCCGCTACGCTGCATTCTACCTCAGAAGGATAACCAAGTCCAGCTACTTTGAATGCAGGATCAATAATATGGCAACCCATATCGCCTAAAGCGCCGGTGCCGAAATCCCAATAACCACGCCAGCTAAAAGGAACAAAGCCATCGTGATATTCATGAAAGGCCGTTGGGCCAAGCCACAAATTCCAATCCAGTTCGGCCGGTATGGTATCTTTTGTAGTTGGATATCCCGTACCCTGTGGCCACACCGGCCTGTTGGTCCAGCAACGCACGGTATGGGCATCCCCGATTAATCCTGCCTTGTACCAATCCTCCATCAGACGCACACCATCGCCCGATGATCCCTGGTTGCCCATCTGTGTTACTACTTTATATTTGTGCGCAGCTTTCGTCAGCATCCTGGCTTCGTAAATATCGTGCGTCATGGGTTTTTGAACATACACATGTTTGCCCATTTGCATCGCCATTAAAGCCGCTACAGCATGGCAATGGTCTGGAATGGAAACAGAAACAGCATCAATATTCTTTCTTTCTTTATCAAGCATTTCCCTGAAATCTCGATAATAAGTTGCCTTTGGGAAATCGGCTCTTGTTTTAGCAGATGCCCGGTTGTCCACATCACATAAAGCGACAATATTTGCGTTGCCCGATTTGAAAAAATTAGCAATATCACTTTGTCCTTTGCCACCGGCTCCAATGGATCCGATATTTAATTTATCACTCGGGGCTACAAATCCTCTGCCCAAAACATGGCGCGGTACAATGGTGATACCGGCTGCCACTAAAGAAGTGTTTTTAATAAAACTTCTTCTTGAAGAATCTTTCGGTTCGTTATTGTTCATATCTGCAATCATTTTAAATTGTGATGTAAATATTTGGTATGAGCAAGATATTAATGTTTTCGGAATTTTTAAAAATGAATTGATGGTCGTTGTATAAAGTGAAGAATGGGTAACTGGAAAGGCATGATATCTAAAGTCGTGCTGGATTCAATCACACCAACGCAGCCAAATTTCATAAACTGATTTAGCCTACACCGAACAGCTTTTTCTGCTTATTCAATCTATTCCGACTGGAAACAAAAGCCCAGGCAATTAAAGCTGTGGTATTTGATTGATGTATTCCATTTTCAAAAAAATCATTCTTTAATTCTTTAATTTAAACCTTTCAAAAATCAGCAGTGCAAATGCAAAAAACCAAAAAATTAAAAGTTTTCCCCCAAAAGAACACACGCACAAACATAGAGAAGACGCTATATTTAATGCTAATATTGTAATAAATGGAAGTAAAGATTTAAAGGGATGTGAACTAAAATATTACTTACCTAAGTAAAATCATGAAAAGAAAAATAGTAATCATAGTAATTTATTTGTTTACTGTTCATAACGTTATTGGACAAACGAAAATAGACCGTTTTGCATTAGTTCATCGGCATAACGTAATCAATAGTCATTTTGATTCCCTGTCTTCTCTTTCGGTGGGCAATGGACGTTTTGCTTTCACAGTTGATGTTACCGGTCTACAATCTTTCCCCGATGCCTATGCGAAAGGAGTTCCGTTGGGAACGGAGAGTGAATGGGGCTGGCACAGCTTTATCAATACCAACCATTATACTTTCGATGAAACCCTAAAGAATTATTTTTTACATGGAAGAAACATTCCATACTCTGTTGAAATAAAGACGCCGGAACGAAATAAAGACGCCGTAAACTGGTTCCGGCAAAATCCACATCGTCTTCAACTGGCAAACATAGGTTTTGATATAATTAAAAAAGATGGCAGCGCGGCGACAATAGATGATATTAAAAATATACATCAAACACTTGATTTATGGACTGGGGAAATTCATTCAAAATTTACTGTTGAAAATATTCCTGTTGATGTAACAACTTACTGCCATCAGCAACAGGATGCTATTTGTGTTAAAGTGATTTCTCCTTTAGTAAAAGAAAAAAGATTGTTTGTCCGTTTGCGGTTTCCTTATCCAACAGGAGATTGGGCAGATATGGGAAATAATTTTACGGATGATGACAAGCACACATCATCCATTATCTCTCAAAAAAATAGCAGCGCGTTATTTCAACATTCGTTGGATAGCACTACTTATTATGTTGCTGCCAAATGGAATAAAGGTGCATCTGTAAAGGAAAAAAGTCCGCACTATTTTATTATTGCTCCTGCTGCAACCGAGAGTTTTGAAATTACTTTTAAATTTAATCAAAATAAAAAACAAACTGTCATTCCATCTTTCGGTGAAACAGCAATCAATAGCGAAACACAATGGATGAAATTCTGGGAAAGTGGCGGCGCAATTGACTTCACAGGCAGCACTGATAAAAGAGCCTTTGAACTGGAAAGAAGAATTGTATTGTCGCAATACTTAACCAGGATTCAATGTGCCGGAGATTATCCGCCGCAGGAAACCGGGCTTACGTATAACAGTTGGTACGGAAAGCCTCATCTTGAAATGCATTGGTGGCACGGAATTCATTTTTCTTTGTGGGGAAGAAATGATTTGTTGGAACAAAGCTTAGCGTGGTATAAACAGGTAGAACCCAAAGGAAGACAGATTGCTGAAAGGCAAGGTTACAAAGGAATTCGGTGGCAAAAGATGACCGATAACGAGGGCGAAGAAAGTCCTTCATCGATTGGTGCATTCTTAATTTGGCAACAACCCCATTTAATTTATTATGCGGAATTATGCTATCGTGAGCACAAAGATTTAAAGACACTGGAAAGGTATAAAGACCTTGTTTTTGCTACTTCTGATTTTATGGCATCTTTCGCTTGGTACGATTCAACGAAACAAAAATATATTTTAGGCAAAGGTGTTATTCCTGCGCAGGAAAGATTTAAAGCCACTGAAACTTATAATCCTACTTATGAACTATGCTACTGGCATTGGGCATTAAGCGTTGCGCAGGAATGGCGAAAAAGATTGCACTTGTCAGTTAACAAAAAATGGAATGATGTTCTGAAAAATTTATCTCCATTGCCTATTCAGGGCGATAAATATTTATTCACTGAAAGCGCCACTGATTCTTATACCAACCCGGAATACAGAACCGATCATCCTTCTGTTTTTGGAGCGTTTGGAATGTTGCCTCAAACAGGAATGGTTGACACAACTATTATGCACAACACTTTTAACTGGATATGGAACAACTGGACGTGGAGTAAAACCTGGGGCTGGGATTTTTCAATGACTGCGATGACCGCCACACGGTTAGGCCTACCTGAAAAAGCAATTGATGCCTTGCTGATGCCGGTTCAAAAAAATACTTATTTAAACAATGGACATAATTATCAAACTGAACGATTAACAATTTATCTTCCCGGCAATGGCGGCCTGCTTGCGTCTATAGCCATGATGTGTGCAGGATATGACGGATGTAAAACAATAAATCCTGGTATTCCTAAAGATGGGAAGTGGAAAGTGCATTGGGAGGGATTAAAAAAAATGCCATAGAAAAATAAATTCCTTAATTATTAATAATTGCGATTATGAAAAAGATATCTCTCATCATTTCAGCAGTTTAGATAGGGTACATATCAAAGAGAATTTCTTAAGGTTAATGAAAAGGGCACCTCAAAATGTTGGTTGCTGTTATTCAGAACTGAATCAGCCGCCATCTCACCCATTTTTTTAAAATCAGTAGAAATGGTCGTAATGCTGTCCAGGACAAAACGCTTCAACGGTGTTTCATTATAAGAAATAATACCAATATTTTTTCCAACTTTTAAATCGGTGTCTCGAATCTTTTCCAGTAAAATAACAAGGTCATCCTCCATAAGATTTATAAAAACTTCACCCTGGTTGACTGGTTCTTCTTCTAAGTTTTGTACCACTATATGATTAAAAGCATATTCGCTACAGAATGAATGAAACCCTTTTAAAATTTCTATAGCGTGATAAGTGTATTCCGGAAAAATAATTTTGAGCGTTTGATATTTGCTCAAATGAGGCAGCGCTTCTTTTAATGCACGATAGATATCCTGTTCAAAATTTTCATAAACAGCGCCATATTCTCTGTTGATGCCTGAAATTAATTTATCCAATAAAATTAAATGACCTCCTGCGATTTCGTTTATGACTTCGTTGGCAGTGCAGCCACCTTCCAGGAAATGCGGAATTATTACATAGTGAGTATATTCGTTCTTCTTATTTCTCCTCATTAATTTTTTAAAGAGCGAAAAATTATTATCGTGAATGAAGAAATCAATGGCAGCCTTGTCCCCCAACTTTGTCGCAAAAGAGTCGTAAATAATTTTTTTATGGGCGCTTAGTTTATTGAACAGTAAAAAGACTTTTATCGGCTGTTTAAAATCTGTATTGGCTATAAAATATCCCTTTCCCGGAACGGAACCGATCACCCCTAATGATTTAAGGTATCGAAAAGCCTTTTCTGCTGTATCTCTTGATATCTCAAGCTCATAGCTTAAATCGTTTATAGATGGCAGTAAGTAATACTTAGTGATGGCATTTATCTCTACGGCATGCAGTATCGAATTGGCTATTTGTAAATATTTTGGTGTGATTGATTGTTCATCTATTTTTAGAAAGCGGTATATATTATCTGTATTCATTTTACAATTTGAATATGGTAAAATAGTTATGAATTAAAATACAATGAATGCAATCTATTCAAAAATGACAGATTGGTATTAATTTTATGTAGTTGCTACTGGTATTTTACTGATTAACATTGTTCATGATACCTTACAAAATAAATGATGATTTACGAGTCTGTTAATCTGCAGTGGTTATAAAAAATATTTTCAGAGGAATGTAGTAAACAAACTTTTTTCATTGATTTCTAATTTCATCCATGTTCAAATTTCACAGTAGAAAGGAAATAGTTTTTCAACCACTGTGAAATAAAAAATAAGTATATATTTGACATTAAATAATTTAATTGATAGTCCTGTTTTAGTTATAGTTAGTTTGAGGCTATTGTAAAGAGCAAGAACGTTCCCAAAATTAATTTTTCTTAATTATAATAAATTTTTCTGTTTGCTTGATTGCTCACGATATGATGAAAAAGTTTTGCTCGCGGAGATTGCTATTGGTGATGAGCGCGCATTCAGAAAGTTATTCGATCTCTACAAAGAACGGTTTTATGCAGTTGCACTGAAGATGACGAACTCTGATGAGGTGGCAGAGGATATTGTTCAGGATATCTTTATGAATCTATGGAATAAGCGCAAAAGTCTTGTGAATATTGACAATCCTTCCTCTTATTTTTTTACTGCAGTTTACAGAAGAGTATACCATCATTACCGGAAAATAGCCCTTGAAAAAAAATTATTACAGGTATCGCCACCCGCAAAAGAAGCAGTAAATACAACTGATGAGATGGTACTGGCTCATGAAAGCGAAAATCTTATCTATAAGGCGCTGGAGAAACTGCCGCCCCAGCAACAATTAGTATTCAAACTTAGCAAACTAGAAGGACTCAGCAGAGAAGATGTTGCATCTCAATTACAAATATCACCCAATACAGTTAAGAATCATCTCGCCACTGCAATTAAATTTATCCGTGTTTATTTACGCAATTCCACTTTTACTTTTGTGATTCTATTTGGGTTTTTCAAAAAATAATTTGGTGTCGGGTAGTACAAACGCTTCCGTTGTGTATCTATCTGTTGTATAAGATTGCAAACACGATTGAAATTGAGACTGCATGCTATTATCTAAAGAAAGGATTCATTATTTATTAGAGGCTTATATTTCTAAAAAGACTGATACTTCAGAAGAGGACGAACTGATGGACTGGATTATTGAATCAAAGGAAGATTCTGAATTGAAGGCCTATATGTTAGAAATCTGGAATCAGCATCATTCTGAAAAAGATTTCTCTTATGTGAATTGGGATAAGATATATTCACATGTGATTCCATCTCCCGTTGTTTCAATCGAACCGAAAGTAAAAAGAATGAGGTGGGCCAGGCTAACGGCGGCGGCGATAATCGGGATTGCATTGGCAGCAGGAACTTATTTCTACCTTACTCCTCGTTCTCCGCAATCAATTGCAATCAAAGAGCCGAAGCAAAATGATATAACCCCACCATCGACAAATAAAGCAATACTCACTCTTGCTAATGGAACAAAGATAGAAATAGACAGTAATGGCAATGGTACTCTGGCGATTCAGGGAAATGTGCAGATCATCAAAAAATCTTCGGGGGAAATTAGTTATGCAGGAGCCGCCAAAGGGGACGTTAGCTATAATACGTTAAGCGTGCCCATGGGCAGTAAACCTATTAATCTTACCCTATCTGATGGTAGCCGTGTGTGGATTAATGTAGGATCGAGCCTAACCTATCCCACCGCTTTTACAGGTAATGAAAGAAAGGTAAAAATTACCGGTGAGGCCTATTTTGAAGTAATTCATAATGCAAGGATGCCCTTTATTGTACAGAATGGTGATGTAACAATAAGAGATTTAGGAACTCATTTTAATGTGAATACTTACGCAGACGAACCTGTAGATCAAATTACTTTGCTTGAGGGTTCGGTACGGATTAGCAAGAATACAGTTTCCCAATTATTAAAGCCAGGCCAGCAAGCGCGCTTTAATAACGGTGAAAATAATCATATCAAAGTAGTGAATGATGTGAATATGGAAGAAGTGATGGCCTGGAAGAACGGTAGATTTCTCTTTGATAAGAACACAGATATAGGTACTATCATGCGTCAGATCTCCCGATGGTTCAATGTGGACATAGAATATCAGGGAACAATTAACCAACGTTTCTGGGGGTCTATCTCAAAGGATGTGAATCTATTGCAGGTACTGAAAATACTGGAGGCAACCGGTGGTGTAAAATTTAATGTAGAGGGGAATAAGATAATTGTGATGTCCTCTTCTCCCTAAATGTTTTTTAAGTTAACAGAACAAAAAGCCGGGAAGTGTTTGAGCCACTACCCGGCAAAAAGTTCAGGCTAACCTTATAATAAATCGCTGAAGACTACTATTTTATTAACCTAAAACTAAAACAAAGTTATGGATTTAAAAGTTCATTATTATTATCGGTTTTCCAAACCGATAATATCAAAACAAACGCTGAAGATTATGAAGCTTATCCCCATCATCTTGTTTGCAGTATGCATTCAGGTAAGCGCAAAGGGATACTCCCAAATCACACTTTCCGAAACTAATGTCCCTTTGCAAAAAGTATTTCAGGAAATACAGCAGCAAAGCGGCTATGGTTTCGTATCTACTTATGAGACTATAGTGGAAGCGGGAAATGTTTCTGTAAACGTGCGGAATGTGTCGCTGCAAAAGGCCCTTGAAGAATGCTTGAAAGGGAAGTCGCTTACTTATGTGATCATTGATAAGACGGTGGTGGTGCGCGCTGAAGAAAAAGCTAATTTTATTACGAGTACTACAGTAAGTACAATGGTCTTGACTTCACCTCCTGTCGAAATTCATGGACGAGTGATTACCCAGAAAGGCGACCCTTTGCAGAATGCGTCTGTCCTGATATCAGGTACAAAAACAGGAACAACAACGGATAAGGATGGACGTTTTACATTGGCAGCACCAAACAATAAAAATATTGTGTTGGAAATATCAAGCGTGGGTTATCAAACAAAGAAGGTTGACGTTGCAGGACAAACTGAAATCAATATTGTTTTGGAATTGGAAGTTACAGGTTTAAGTGACGTGGTGATAGTTGGATATGGAACCCAAAAGCGTGTTGATGTGACAGGCTCTGTGGCTGAAGTTCCTAAAAGCCGGCTATCGCAATTACCCGTCACCAACGTTCTTCAGGCTATTGAAGGTGCTGTAGCAGGAGTTTCTGTCACTAACACTTCGTCAGTACCCGGAAGCACGCCCGCAATTTTAATTCGCGGACAAAATTCTTTAACAGCAGGAACCGGCCCGTATATCGTTGTGGATGGTATTCCACTTAGCAAAACAGGAGGTAGCATAAATGATATTAATCCCAATGATATTGCATCAATGGAAATCTTGAAGGATGCTTCTGCAGTGGCCATTTATGGAGTAAACGGAGCGAATGGCGTTATATTAATAACCACAAAAAGAGGAACTACGGGGAAACCTGTGGTGCGATACAATGGCTACGCCGGAACAGAAAATATTGCCCATATCCTTGAACCCCGGAGTGCAGACTCTTACGTTCAAAAATATGCCGATTATCTTGCACAAACCAATCAGCCGCAAACCAGCCCGGTACCGAATGCTGCTGAACTGGTGAATTACAATGCAGGCAAAACAACAGATTGGATCAAAGAAGCTTCACAAACCGGAATTATGCAGGATCATAATTTAAGTATTTCAGGTGGGTCGCCAGATATAAGATATTTTATATCCGGTGAGTATATGCATCAAAAAGGCGTGATCGATGGGTATCAGTATCATAGGGGAAGTATTCGTTCAAACCTTGATATAGATGTTACTAAATTTCTTACTGTGGGTACCTCATTATTTTTTGTTAATAATAATTATGATGGCGGAAGAGCGAATCTGTTAAACGCCACAGCGATGAGTCCTTACGGGCAGGAATACGACGCAAATGGCAATTACGCAATTTATCCAATGTATCCTGAATTACTTTATACAAACCCCATGTTGGGATTATATACAGACCAGGTTAACCGAAGCACCAATCTTAATGGAAATGGATACGCAGAAGTGAAATTCGGGGGGACGTTAAAAGGACTAAAATATCGACTCAATGTAGGCTATACGTATCTTCCAACACGCACAGGTAGCTATACAGGACGAGACGCAAACAATACAATTGGAAGCGGAAGCACAGGCAGTTCTGAGACCAACAGCTATACAATTGAAAACCTCTTAACTTATAATAAAGATTGGAAACAGCATCATATTGATTTCACAGGTCTGTATAGTGCTCAACAAAGAAAATATGAATCCATGAATGCCGGGGCCACTGGGTTTATAAATGATCTGCTTTCGTTTAACAATCTCGGAGCAGGTTCCACTCAAACTGCCGGATCTTATGCTGATCAGTACCGATTGAATTCGCAAATGGGAAGGATTAATTATTCTTATGCAAGCCGCTACCTGTTCACTTTCACGGTACGACGCGATGGTTCATCCGTTTTCGGTGCCAATACTTCCAAATATGCAACATTTCCTTCAGTGGCCGTTGGATGGAATTTGACCAATGAATCCTTTATGTCAAACGTGAAATTCATAAATAATCTTAAGCTAAGAGGTTCTTATGGAAAGTCAGGTAACGAAGGTATTGGAGTTTATAAAACCTTCACAACCGATAATGTGGTGGTATACCCGTTTGAAGGTTTAAGTACTATCGGCGTGCTGGCAGGTAATCTTGGCAATGCTAACTTGCATTGGGAGACTACCAAAGGAGCGAACATCGGTATCGACTTCACTATCTTGAATAGAAGAATCAGTGGAACAGTGGATGCTTACAAGACAAATACCAGCGGCTTATTGTTGCAGCGCAACCTGCCAATTCTGACTGGATATTCTTCCATTCTCGATAATCTTGGAGAAACGGCTAACAAAGGAATTGAAGTAACCGTAAATACGCGAAACATAGAAACAAGCAACTTTAGTTGGGAATCTACGATTAACTATTCCACCAATAAGAATAAGATACTTGATATATATGGTGATAAGAAAAGCGACATCGGCAACCGTTGGTTCATTGGTCAGCCTATCGGTGTTATATACGATTACAAATTGCAAGGAGTGTGGCAAACAGGGGAGGATGCGTCTAAGCAAGACCCAACAGCAAAACCAGGAGATTTAAAATTTGCTGACATCAATAGAGATGGTAAAATATCCGCTGATAGCGACAAGGTTATCCTTGGGCAGACTACACCAAAATGGATGGGTGGGTTTACCAACACATTTAGATATAAAGACTTTCGCTTGAACATCTTCATACAAACAGTTCAGGGTGTGATGAAAAATAATCCGGATCTTAACTATGTTGATGAATCAGGACGGCGAAATACACCTGAGGAAATTGGATACTGGACATCTGCAAATAAAAGCAATACATGGCCGGCATTATCTTACTTTAATACACGAGGTTATGGCTATCCTTCCAATGCCAGCTATACCCGGTTAAAAGATGTCACGCTAAGTTACACAATGAGCCAGAAATTGGTTGAGACCTTGAAACTGGGAAGTATTACAATATATGCCAGTGGCCGTAATTTATATACCTGGACCAAATGGATCGGTTGGGATCCGGAAAATAATTATTCAGGAAGAGGATCAGGCGACTGGACAAATAACTATCCCGAAACCCGGTCTTTCGTATTTGGCCTCAATGTTACTCTTCGTTAATCACCTCTAAAAAAAGAACATGAAAAAGTTTATAAACATATTTATTTTGGTAAGTACATCAACAATGTTTTTTACATCATGTAGTAAATCATACCTTGATGAAAAGCCTTATTCCTCATATAGTCCTTCTACGCTAAATGACTCTTTAGGATTTGAAGCGCAGGTGTATGGATTGTATAATCAGCTAAGCCTCTATTATACCTATTCCGGAGCACAAGGGTGGCCAAGCGTGTGGCAAGTGGGAACTGATATTGCCAACGCTACGCAGGCACAGGGAATTGAAGTACCTTACTATAATTATAACACCCTGAATTCAACAGATGGTGCAGCTTCCCGTACATGGACACTGAACTATCAAATGATTAATAACTGCAACATTATCATATCTGGAATTGAAAATCCGTCCTTAACGGGCATGGGCCAAGACAATAAAAACAATATAGATGGGGAGGCAAAATTTTTTCGGGCTTTTGCATACAATATGCTGGCCACCTGCTTTGGAGGAGTTCCAATAGTCACTACACCTCTAACAGCGCCTAAGACAGATTTTACAAGGTCAACACTGGATAGTGTAAATAATTTAATCGTAAGTGATCTGACGTTCGCAGCCACTAATCTACCGGATATAGATGCCGTTAAAAAGAATTCTAAAGGGCTAATGTATCAGAGAGCCAACAAATACCAGGCAATGCAGTTGTTAGCAGAAGTGTACTTGAGAATGAATAAAAATGACCTTGCTGAGCAACAGGCCGAAGCGATAATTAACAGTGGTAAATTTAGCCTTATTAACGCAAGATATGGCGTAAAAGCTGGTCAGCCCGGAGATTATTATTCTGATATGTTCTGGTATGGAAATCAGAGAAGAAGCCAGGGTAATACAGAAGCTATCTGGGTATTAGAACAGGAAAATCCAAGTGCTGTTGTTGGTGGTACCAGCGATGCTGCGCAACAGCGGCGGATATGGGGTGCTGCCTATTATCAGATAGCCGGTATGGTTATTTGTGATTCGTTGGGGGGCAGAGGTATATCGCGTTTGCGGCTTGACAATTGGGTGGTCTACAATTTGTATGATGCAGGCGATATCCGAAACTCTGAATGGAATATACGGAGGCATTATTATTACAATACTCCGGGTGCTGCTAATTTCGGACAGGAAGTACCTCGAAATACTTCAGACACCGTTTATAAAATTTGTGCGAACGTGACCAAGTGGTACCAGTTTGATCCCAATGACGTATTTGGCTATGGCATGGTCAAAGATTACATACTAATGCGTCTTGGAGAAACTTACTTGTTATTGGCGGAGGCAGATGTAAAGCAAAACAAAATGGACGAAGCCGCCGCTGCCATTAATATTCTCAGGGCAAGAGCACAGGCACCGATGGTTACTGCTGCACAGATGAATATGGATTTCATCCTGGATGAACGGGCCAGGGAATTATTGGGTGAAGAAAATCGGCGTATGACTTTAATGCGTACAAAAACATTAGTGGAACGTGCGACAAGGTTAAACCCAACCTCGGTGTTGCATCCAATAACCGGCTTAACAGAAAATAATGAGTTAATGCCAATTCCTCAATCCGAAATAGATCTAAATAAGGATGCAGTTCTTACTCAAAATCCGGGCTATTAAGAATTTTTTTCTCGTAATCAAGCAGTAATGCAAGGCCGGAAAGTTCTCTTTCCGGCCTTTATACGAATATTTAATTAGACAAAAAATTACCAGTTAATAACATGCGCTATTTTTTTATTTTTTTTATTCTCTTCGAATCTTCTTTCGTAGTTGCGCAAGAAGACATTAGGGTAATTGATGTGGGAAAAGCATGGGCGGATAATTCTGTTAATGCCACAGTGTTTCGCAAAAATTCCTTAGTGACTTTTAGAGATATACAGTTTATTGCTTTTTATGATTACAGTGCCAATGTGATCATCGGAAAAAGAAAAATTAATGATACAAATTGGCAATTGCATCGTACCCAATACAAGGGGAATGTTAACGACGCTCATAATGTTATTTGTATTATGATTGATGGTGCAGGTTATTTGCACATGGCCTGGAATCAACATAATAATAAGTTGCATTATTGCCGAAGTGTATCTCCGGGAGCGCTTACATTTACAGAACAGATACCCATGACAGGAATGCATGAAGATAAGGTGAGCTATCCTGAGTTCTACAGGTTAGAAAACGGAAATCTTATTTTTCTTTACAGGGATGGAGGATCAGGCCGCGGAAACCTGGTCATAAACAATTACGATATCAAAAGCAGGAAATGGAGCCAGTTGAATGGCAACCTGATTGACGGCGAAGGGACCAGGAGTGCTTACTGGCAGGCGTGTACAGACAGCATGGGAACTTTTCACATTTCCTGGGTTTGGAGGGAGACGCCGGATGTGGCCACGAATCACGATATGTGTTATGCGCGTTCAAGAGATGGTGGAAAAACATGGGAGAAGTCAACTGGTGAAAAATACATCCTGCCGATTACGGCTGCCACCGCGGAATATGCATGTCACATTCTGCAAAATAGTGAGCTAATAAACCAGACTTCTATGTTTGCAGATTCCAAAGGTCAACCATATATTGTTACTTATTGGTGCGATCCTGGCGCTGATGTGCCGCAATATCATCTCATATACAAGCGCGGGAAAAGCTGGCAGATTTATAATACGGCTTTTCGGCATACGGCTTTCAGTTTGCGCGGAATGGGAACGAAACATATTCCCATTTCAAGGCCACAAATTATTTCCTGGAATAAAAAAGATAAGTGATGTGCGGCTATTATTTTTCGGGATGAAGAACGTGGTAATAAAGTGTCTGCGGCCATTTGTTATGATCTTCAAAAGATGAAATGGAACGTGGTGGATCTTTCTTCTGAAGACGAGGGTTCATGGGAGCCATCTTATGATACTGAATTGTGGAAGAAAAGAAATATCCTGCACCTGTTTGTCGAAAAAGTAATACAGGTCGACGCTGAAGGAAAAGGAATTATTGGCCCACAAATGGTGAAAGTTCTGCAATGGAACCCCAAAACTCAATGAATATGAAAAACTTTATCGTAACCAACCTGGTTCTTTTGTCCGCCTCACTTTATACAACGTGCGTTGCTCAAAAAAGTGAAATTTCTAATAAAAATTTAACTACGATTATCAGTAAGAATTTCAGCGATGCGGATGCCCAGTATAAAATAATGATGAAAGAGCTTCCAAAAGGAAGGTTTCCGAAAACGTTTGAACATGACAGCCTTGAGACAAGTGGTCCGGGCTGGTGGTGCAGTGGGTTTTATCCGGGTAGCCTTTTTTATATTTATGAACATACAAAAGACACAACCTTATACAACGAAGATCTTCGTAAACTTAGTGAACTGGAACAAGAACAATATAACAAAACAACTCATGATCTTGGATTTATGATGTATTGCAGTTTCGGTAATGCTTATAAAATTGACTCAAACAAACAATTCAAGAATATTTTGATTAACAGCGCAAAGTCGCTTTCAAGTCGTTTCAATCCTAAAGTTGGATGCATAAAATCGTGGGATTCGAAACCTACTGATTTTCTTGTGATCATTGATAACATGATGAATCTTGAATTGTTATTTTGGGCCACACGAACCACAGGAGATTCATCATTTTATAAAATTGCTGTTACGCATGCGAATACTACCATGCGAAATCATTTCCGGCCGGATTATAGTTCTTATCACGTAGTAAATTATAATCCGGAAACAGGTGCTGTGCAACAAAAAAGAACAGCGCAGGGTGCCGCTGACAGTTCTGCCTGGGCGAGAGGACAGGCTTGGGGATTATATGGATTTACAGTGATGTATCGGGAAACAAGAGATAAAAAATACCTTGACGAAGCAAACCACATTGCCGACTTTATACTGAATAATCCAAGCCTTCCGGCTGATAAAATACCTTACTGGGATTTTGATGCGCCAAATATTCCCAATGCATTAAGAGATGCGTCTGCAGCATCAGTTATCGCTTCAGCTTTATTAGAATTGAGCGAATATAACAATGAAATGAGGGCACAGAAATATATTGATGTGGCAAAAACAATAATGCTCAATCTGTCAACGCCAAAATACAAAGCTGCCATCGGCACAAACGGAGGATTCTTTCTAAAACATTCAGTGGGCAATATGCCTGAACACACTGAAGTTGATGTGCCACTTACTTATGCTGATTACTATTTTTTCGAAGCAATGAATCGTTATGAGAAACTGTTTGGAAATAAAAAGAAAGGTTTAAAATAAAGTGTAATTATGAAAAATAAAGCTATAAAAGATATGATTCAGGGTTCTTCTCGTCAACATTTGGTTTTGAGCGCAGCAGGAGACCTGTTTTTTGATAGAAGGATGAATGGAATTTACATATTTTTGATAACCATTAATTTTTAAAAAAACTTCTTTGTAGTAAACGAAGAAATATTCGTAATTTTTATTTTGCTTCTAAGTTTTGATAAGAACAAAAAGAGAAAATTTCCATGTTACAATAAACCAGGTTGAAAAATTATGCATTTAGAATTATTATTTCTTATTCCATGCATCATCTTAAATCATTCTATTGCAGGAGCTCAAAGTACTTCTGATTACAAACTGGTCTGGGCTGATGAATTCAATACAAATGGCGCTCCCGATTCTTCCAACTGGACAAATGAGAACGGCTTTGTTCGCAACAAAGAATTTCAATGGTACCAGCCTCAAAATGCACGGTGTGAAAATGGGAAACTAATCATTGAAGCAAAAAAAGTGGGAAAGCTAAATCCCTCGTACGTGGCTGGAAGTAAGGATTGGCGAAAAAGCAGGGATAGCATTCATTATACCTCTGCATGTTTACTAACAAAAGGCTTTCATTCGTGGCAATATGGACGTTTCATCATGAGAGGCAAGATTGATATCAGTAACGGTTTATGGCCTGCCTGGTGGACGTTGGGTTTGAATGAAAGATGGCCTGCAAATGGTGAAATTGATATCATGGAATATTACAGGAACAAACTGTTAGCGAACATCGCATGCCTTGGAAAAAATCACAACGCTGAATGGTTTAGCAACCGTTTTAATATCGATTCGATGGGAGGTAAAAAATGGGCTTCAAAATTTCACATTTGGCGAATGGATTGGAATGAAAGTTTTATTGCTTTGTATGTTGATGATCATTTGCTCAATAAAGTACCATTAGATTCCCTGGTAAATAAAAATGGAAGTGAATTGAATCCTTTTAAGCAGCCACACTATATGCTTCTGAACCTGGCTGTCGGCGGAGCAAATGGGGGAGATCCCTCGCAAACTTCATTTCCTAAAAAATTTGAAATAGATTATGTCAGGGTATATCAGAAAAAATAAAATGAACCGATAAGATTAAATAAAATGAATAAGAAAATTTTCCTGTTAATAGCAAGTAGTATTATTGTTTTTAAAATTGCTAATGCACAGCATCAAACTAATACTGAAAGCGACAGGCAATTATGGCTAAATTATATGGATAGAGTTGCGCGACCAGTAATGCTGAATCTTGCAGAAGATAAATTAAAACAAAACATGCCCGGCATCCAATCGCCTCATATTGACAATGCAGAGGTCAGGAGCAAGGTTGCTTATCTCGAGGCTTTCGGAAGAACCTTCAGTGGCATAGCTCCCTGGATCAACTCCGAAGGGGGATCAAATGAAGAGGTTGCGCTACGCAATCAATACCGGGAATGGTCATTAAAAGCTATTGCACATGCTGTAAATCCTTCATCAAAAGATTATATGAAGTGGGATGGGGGACAATCTCTCGTAGATGCATCTTTTTTAGCGTTAGGCTTAATCCGGTGTCCATGGGTGTGGAATCATTTGGATTCAACAGTCCGGAAACAAGTTGTTGCTGCGTTTATGACTACCCGTCCTACTGTGCCGGTATATTCCAACTGGCTCCTTTTTTCTGCCATGATCGAAACTTTTTTTTGCAAGTATGATCTTCCTTATGATCCGGTGCGGATTGACTATGCAGTAAGAGAATTTTCGGAACATTGGTATGTAGGTGATGGAATGTTCTCTGACGGAATGGAATTTCATTTCGACTATTATAATAGTTATGTGATACAACCTTTTCTGCAGGTCATTCTAGAAATGATCAGCAAAAAGAAAGCCATCTACAATTATTTCATTCCAAAGTTTGACAAAATAAGAAAACGATATGCAGAAATACAGGAAAGAATGATCAATACAGATGGAAGTTTTCCGGTTACAGGCCGCTCAATCGTGTATCGATGCGGAGCTTTTCATCAGCTTGGCGACATGTCCCTTAGAAAAGATCTGCCGTCTTCCCTCAAGCCCGCGCAGGTACGGAGCGCATTAACAGCTGTGATAAAAAAAACATTGGGAGCGCCTTCAACTTTTAACGAAAAAGGCTGGCTGAATATTGGATTATGTGGGCATCAACCAGAGCTTGCTGATTTTTATATCACGACCGGAAGCTTGTATTTATGCTCAGAAATATTTTTGCCATTAGGTTTGCCTGCAACAGATAACTTTTGGTCCGATCCTGAAACGCCGTGGACATCGGTAAAAGCATGGAGCGGGCAAGACCTTTCTCCCGATCACGCACTAGACTTAAACAGATAAAAAATATATTATGCTATTTCAAACCAAAAAGATCAATGTAACAATCGCCATAGTTGCGATGATTCTCATTTCTCAATTATCACAGGCCCAGTTAAATTTAATAACGGATATACCTAATCGAAATACGGTAAGCCTTGATGGTAAATGGCAATATATTGTTGATCCCTATGAAACGGGTTTCTATGATTATCGCTACAAGGAAATGGCTGAAAATAGTCCCTCAGCTTATTGGAATAACGATAAGCCACAAAAAAAAAGCGACCTCAAGGAATACGGTTATAGTGATAAATATACTTTGAGAGTGCCGGGAGACTGGAATTCACAGGATCCGAAGTTCCTCTATTACGAAGGAACGGTGTGGTATAAAAAGTCTTTTGATTTCAAAAAACGTAATCAGTCTGACAGGTTGTTTATTTATTTTGGAGCTATTAATTACAGGGCAGATGTTTACCTCAATGGTAAAAAACTGGGAATGCATATTGGCGGATTTACTCCTTTCAATTTTGAGATTCCGGATTCTATCTTAAAAACCAAAGGTAACTTCCTTGTAGTAAAGGTTGATAATAAAAGAGGTAAAGAAGAAGTGCCCACATTAAATACGGACTGGTGGAATTATGGCGGCATCACGCGTTCGGTAGATCTCGTAGAAGTTCCGACAACTTTTATCCAGGATTTTTCAATTCATCTCAAAAAGCCTGAAGTTGGACAAACTCCTCCTTCAAAAAATGCAGATGTAGTGGGTTGGATTAAATTAAATGGTCAAAGTTCAGGAAATGTTGTTATTGATATTCCTGAATTGAAATTGAAGAAAACATTTGCGGTTACCGATTCAATAACAAATTTTAGTTTTCAACTTCCGCAGGTTCAATTATGGTCACCTGAAAAGCCAAAACTTTACAAGGTTTTCATTAGCAATGGTGATGATAAAGTTGAGGATAAAATAGGTTTCCGCACCGTAGAAGCTTTTGGAAAGAAAGTTTTATTAAATGGCAAACCGATTTTTATGCGAGGCATAGCGATGCATGAAGAGATACCTCAGCAAAGGCGTCGTGCTTATAGTAAAAAAGACGCTGCTCAATTATTTGGGTGGGCGAAGCAACTGGGTTGCAATATGGTTCGTCTCGCACATTATCCCCATGATGAAAGCATGACCCGTATGGCGGACTCCCTGGGTTTTTTGGTTTGGTCAGAAATACCCGTGTACTGGACGATAGATTTTGGAAACCATGAAGTATATGAAAAAGCAAAACAGCAACTAACGGAGATGATCACACGGGATAAGAACCGGGCCAGCATTATTATCTGGTCGGTGGGTAATGAAACGCCGGTAAGTCCTGTCCGTACTGAATTTATGCACAACCTGATTGTGTCGGCAAAGGCACTAGATAGCACACGAATGGTTTCTGCAGCGTTGGAAGTAAATTATAATTCAGATAAGAATGTGCATGTCGTCAATGACCCCTTAGGCAAATATGTTGATCTTGTATCTTTTAATGAATATTTGGGCTGGTATGGAGGATTGCCGAGCGCCTGCCGAACGGCCAATTGGAGCACACCGTATGACAAACCATTATTTATCAGTGAAACAGGTGCCAGTGCAAAATATGGTTTTCATGTAGATTCCCTAACGCGTTTTAGCGAGGAATACCAGGCCTGGTATTACAGGGAACAAATATCGATGTTCAGACGCATGCCTGAAAATTGGGTAGGCTTATCTCCATGGGTACTGGCAGATTTTCGGTCGCCCAAAAGAAACAATCCTATATACCAGGACGGATGGAATCGGAAAGGATTATTTAGTAATAACGGAAATAAAAAAGAAGCCTTTTTTATTCTTCAATCGTGGTACAAAGAATTAGAAAAAAAAGCCAAATTAGAATAAATAATTTTCGAAAAATGAATCCAATAAAATCTCCCTTGACTCGTTTACTTTTTTGTTGCGTGGCGACTTTATTTTTATTCTCTTCTTGTCAGCATAAAAAGGAAGTTAACCATACTTTCGCTTTGGGCGATTCTGCCTTTCTTTTAGACAATAAACCCTTTCAAATCATTTCAGGTGAAATGCATTACCCGCGTATTCCGCGCGAAGCCTGGCTTGACAGGATGAAAATGGCCAAGGCGATGGGATTGAATACCATCAGTACTTATGTATTTTGGAATTTACAGGAACCAGAAAAGAGCAAATTTGATTTTACGGGTAATAACGATGTAGCGCAATTTGTAAAAGACGCACAAAAAGAAGGCCTCTGGGTAATACTCAGGCCAAGTCCTTATGTGTGTGCCGAGTGGGAGTTTGGCGGCTATCCTTACTGGTTACAAAATATAAAAGGCATGGTGGTTCGCAGCAAGGAAAAGCAATACATTCAAGAATATAAAAAATATATAGATGAAGTAGGCAAACAATTAGCGCCTTTGCAAATAAATCACGGAGGCAATATCCTAATGGTGCAAATAGAAAATGAATATGGTTCTTATGGCGATGACAAATCATATTTAAAATTAAACGAGCAAATGTTTCGCGATGCCGGATTTGATGGTTTGCTATACACCTGCGACCCAGCTCCGGATTTAAGCAAAGGATATTTGCCCGGCTTATTACCTGCTGTAAACGGCTTGTCAGATACAACAGCTATAAAAGAAATAATCAGAAAACATCACGACGGCAAAGGCCCTTTTATGGTTGCCGAATGGTACCCAGCCTGGTTCGATTGGTGGGGAATTAAACATCACACGGTGCCTGCGGACGCTTATGCCAAACAATTGAACGACATTTTAAAGGCCGGCATTTCTATCAATATGTACATGTTTCATGGCGGAACTACAAGAGGTTTTATGAACGGTTCGAATGATAGAGATTTGATACCTTTTGAACCGCAGGTAAGTAGCTACGATTATGATGCACCGGTAGATGAAGCCGGCAATGTAACGGAAAAATTCAAAGTGTTCCGTTCAGTAATCGAAAAGTATTTGCCCAAAGGAGAAGTGCTTCCACCTATACCGGCACCGAAACCAACAATGGAAATAACTGATATAAAATTCACATCAGCAATTTCTGTTTCCAACATATTGCCAAAACCAGTTCAAAACCCAACTCCATTAACTTTCGAAGCATTAAACCAAGCGTACGGGTTTGTTCTGTACCGTGATATTTTACATGGAGGAGAGAAAGTTGTTTTGCATTTGGACAGTTTAAGAGATTATGCAATTGTAATGATAAATGGTCAAAAGGCTGCAGTTCTTGATAGACGTTTTAGGCAAAATGATATCGAGATTTCGCTTCCAAAAGGAAATGATACATTAGATATTTTAGTAGAAAATTTAGGTAGAATTAATTTTGGTCCTAAACTTTTACAAAACAACAAGGGCATTACCAAAAGCGTATCGTTTAATGGAAAAGAATTGAAAGGCTGGGAGATGTACGACTTGCCATTTGATGATATTTCTTCTATTCATATTGAAGGTAATCATATCAGTAAAGATGAACCCATACTTCGTGAAGGGGCGTTCAATCTTACAAAAGTAGCTGACACCTATTTAGATATGCGAAAATGGGGTAAAGGTGTTGTTTGGATAAATGGCCACAATATCGGTCGTTATTGGCATGTAGGGCCGCAACAAACAATTTATGTACCTGCTGAGTGGCTTAAAAATGGTGAAAACGATATAGAAGTTTTGGAACTGTTAAAGCCAGAAATGAATTCACTCTCTGCAATCAATCATCCTATTTTAGATGAGCTGCAAAATGACGATTATAAAAATCAATAAAATAGGTATTCTTTGTTTACTGAAGTAAAAACATGTATTCATATTTTGGCTGTATGGCATTCCTTATTTTAGAAGAGGATAATCGCAAATAGAAAAACAGAATATTTATTGGTTTACTGTAAAGTTCTCTGTTGAATATTTCAATAAAATACTGGCATTTAAAAAAAACATGAAGCCATAAAATTAGAAGTTGTACTATTTGTTTACCGTAAATCTTTCTTTATTCACTTCGTTTGGGCACGAAGTCTATCGAAATAATCAAAGTAATATTTTGGCCTGAAATTTTTAACCCGTTATTTTTCTCTAACCATGACAGTGCATGATGATTGTTTGTTTTGCTTATTCTACTTTTATTGCCAAATCTAATTTTCACCGAATAGCTTGATATATGCAAATAATCCTTGGAATTTTTTTTCATTTCATAGGCGGCGCTGCCTCCGGTAGTTTTTATGTGCCTTATAAGAAAGTAAAAGGCTGGAACTGGGAAATTTTCTGGATTGTTGGAGGACTATTTTCCTGGCTGATAGTTCCGCCCATCGCGGCTTGGCTTACCATTCCTCATTTTGCTGAGATTATCTCTAACACGCCGACTGCTACTTTTAGCTGGACATTTTTCTGGGGAGTACTTTGGGGCATTGGCGGTTTGATGTACGGACTGGGAATGCGATACCTCGGCATGTCACTGGGAAATTCAGTGTTGCTGGGCTTTACATCGGCGTTTGGTGCGCTGGCACCTTCTATCTATTACAATTTTCATCCACAGGAAGGTAAGGTTACCTTTACAGATTTAATGACTAATCACTGGGGGCAAATTGTTCTTGTCGGTGTTGCGCTGTGTTTGCTCGGAATTTTTATTTGTGGCAAAGCCGGCGTATTGAAGGAGCGTGAATTGCCCGAAGAAAAAAAGAAAGAGAGTATAAAAGAATTTAACCTGACAAAGGGATTAATAGTTTGTATCATTTCTGGTATTCTCAGCGCCTGTTTTAATTACGGTATAGAAGCGGGGTCTAAAATGGCTGAAGTAGCCAACGATGCGTGGAAGGCCGCTAACCCTACAGAAGCAGGAAACTTTTTATATCGTAATAATGTGATCTACATTGTGTTATTGTGGGGAGGTCTTACTACCAATTTTATCTGGACTATGTTTTTAAATATCCGGAATAAAAGTTTTGGAGATTATACCAATAAAAAAACACCGCTTCTACGCAATTATCTTTTTTGCGCATTGGCAGGTACACTTTGGTTCCTGCAATTTTTCTTTTATGGAATGGGAGAAAGTAAACTTGGGAATGGTGCAAGTTCCTGGATACTGCACATGTCATTCATTATTTTGGTGGCTAATCTATGGGGGTTTGCATTGAAAGAATGGAAGGGCGTTAGTACGAAAACAAGAACAACAATTATCATGGGAATTATTACAATCATTGCTTCGGTTATTTTGGTTGGATATGGAAATGCCTTACATCAGTGAGAATGGCGAATGGTCAATCGTCAATGATGAATGCAAGTCTGACGGTCCTCCGTCTGACTTATTGTGAAGGGTGAATCGTGGACTTGTAAGCTTTTCAGCTTGGATTGAAGCGAAGCGAAAACCCCACAGAGTTGATAAAGTAAAGAATCAAAATTTTATTTTAAAAAGCAACAAATTTAAATATGAGTACGAAAGCAAAAGATTTCAAACACGTAAGTTATTTATGGGATGAGGCAAAAGCGGCAGAACTCGCGGGTGACGAAGTAGCGCTATTAGTTTATCGCTCCAATTTACTTGGAGCTGATTTGAGACTAACCAATTATGGCGGTGGAAATACTTCCTGCAAAGCAATGGCGAAAGACCCTTTAACAGGAACGGAAACTGAAATAATGTGGGTAAAAGGCAGCGGAGGCGACCTTGGAACGATGAAGCGAAGCGGACTCGCAGCCCTGTATGTTAACAGGTTACGGGCTTTGAAAAACGTGTACCGCGGTGTGAAACATGAAGATGAAATGGTTGAATTATTCAATCATTGCATCTACGATCTCGCTTCCAAAGCGCCTTCGATTGATACACCGTTGCACGGATTTTTGCCTTTCAAACATATTGATCATTTACATCCTGATGCTGCCATCGCCATCGCTGCATCCAAGGATGGTGAAAGAATTACCAAAGAATTATTTAATGGAAAAATAGGATGGGTAAAATGGCAAAGACCTGGTTTTGAATTAGGACTTATGTTGAAACAATGCCTTGATGAAAACCCTGGCCTTCGCGGTATTATGCTGGGCTCGCATGGGTTGTTTACATGGGGCGATACGGCTTATGAAAGTTATATCAATACCTTAGATGTGATTGAGACCTGCGCACAATGCCTCGAAGATAATTATGGAAAAAATGGCGAAATATTTGGAGGTCAAAAAATTGACCCATTGCCCAAAGAAGAAAGATTAAAAAAAGCTGCTTCACTGGCTCCTGTGTTAAGAGGGTTCTGTTCTTCGGAGATAGCAATGATTGGGCATTTTACGGATGATAAAAGAGTTCTTGAATATATTAACTCCAATGATTTGGAAAAGTTGGCGCCTATGGGTACGAGCTGTCCTGATCATTTTTTAAGAACTAAAATTTCTCCGCTGGTATTAAATCTTACAGTAAACGAGGAAATAAATGATATTTCTGTTTTGAAGAAAAAGGTTGAACCACAGTTCCTGGAATATAGAAAGATGTATGCAGAATATTATAACACTTGTAAACACGCAAATAGCCCTGCAATCAGAGATGCCAATCCGGTAGTGATTTTATATCCTGGAATAGGCATGTTTACTTTTGCAAAAAATAAACAGACAGCCCGTGTAGCAGCAGAATTTTATATCAATGCCATCAATGTAATGAAAGGTGCGGAAGCAATTTCTGAATACACCTCGTTGCCGCGGCAGGAAGCATTCGATATTGAATACTGGCTGCTCGAAGAAGCAAAGTTGCAGCGAATGCCTAAGCCAAAAGCATTGAGCGGGAAGATTGCATTGATCACCGGAAGTGCAGGTGGCATTGGTAAAGCAATCGCAAAGAAATTTGCAGCGGAAGGCGCTTGTGTTATTTTAAACGACATGAACAAAGAGCGTCTTGAAGAAGCGAAACATGAATTTGATGCTGAATTTGGTAAAGATGCTTTCAGTGCTGATGTACTCGATGTTACCAAAGCCGAAACGATTGCGCATACATTTGATACTGCCGCCCTGCAATTTGGAGGGATAGATATAGTCGTAAATAATGCCGGTTTATCGTTATCAAAACCAATCGAAGAGCATTCAGAAAAAGATTGGGACCTCGTATATGATGTATTGGTGAAAGGTCAGTTCCTTGTTACACAACAGGGAGTTGAGATGATGCGCAAACAAGGAACCGGCGGTGATGTGCTCAATATCGTTAGTAAAAATGCATTGGTTAGTGGCCCTAACAATGCGGCTTATGGTTCTGCGAAAGCAGCACAGTTACACCTGAGCAGGCTCAACGCTGCCGAACTGGGTAAGGATAAAATACGGGTAAATGTGGTAAACCCTGATGCTGTCATCTCAGGTAGTAATATCTGGAGTGGGGGTTGGGCCGAAGGCAGGGCAAAAGCTTACGGAATAAAAGTAGAAGAGCTGCCAAAATATTACGCCGGCCGGACTTTGCTGAATCAAATTATTTTGCCGGAAGATATTGCCAATGCATGTTTTGCATTTGTAAGTGGCTTACTACAGAAATCAACAGGAAATGTCTTGAATGTCGATGGCGGAGTGGCCATGGCTTTTGTTAGATAAAATTTTTCTCATAATCAATGAATCAAAACGCTGATGATTTTCTAGTCTGTCAGCCTTTTGATTTTTAATTAAAGAATGCTCATGCGTATTGCTTCTAAAATGAAATTGTTGAAAGGCTTTGAGGCCGAATATAAAAAGCGCCATGATGAAATTTGGCCTGAGTTGAAAACGCTTTTAAAAGAAATCGGCATCAAAGAATATTCAATCTTTTTAGATGAAGAAACAAACGATTTGTTTGCCTATTTTACACTAGATGATCCTAAAAAATTAAATGAATTGCCTGCTAAAGAAATCATGAAAAAGTGGTGGTCTTATATGAAGGATATTATGGAAACAAATGAAGATAATTCGCCTGTAAGCATTCCTTTAAAAGAAGTATTTTATTTACCTTAGATTCAATTATATAAAAATTAAAAATGATATTGAGAAAAGAACACATCGAAAAAAGCAACGAGGAGAATTTGCTGATGCATAAGAAGCGCTACGAATTCATTTCCGGGCAAATAAATAAGGTTGATGAGATAATTAAAAAATTAATTGATTTCCAGGTAGCGATTCCTAGTTGGGCTTTAGGCACCGGTGGTACTCGTTTTGGCCGTTTCCCCGGCGGAGGCGAACCCATGAATCTCGAAGAAAAAATTGAAGACATAGGATTGCTTCATGCGTTAAATGGTTCGAGTGGCGCTATATCATTACACATTCCATGGGATATTCCAACAGATGCAGAAGCCATAAAAAAACTGGCGGCGGAACATGGATTGCGTTTCGATGCTATGAACTCAAATACTTTTCAGGACCAGCCCGATCAGAAATTGAGTTACAAATTTGGCTCTATGCAGCATGTGGATAAGGCGGTTAGAAAGCAAGCGGTGGATCATAATATTGAGGTAATAAAATATGGAAAAGAATTGGGTTCTAAGTCGCTTACTGTTTGGTTAAGTGATGGTTCTTGTTTTCCGGGACAGTTGAATTTCAGAAAAGCCTTTCAAAACACATTGGAAAGTTTGCAGGAAGTTTACAAAGCGCTTCCCCAGGACTGGAAAATATTTGTAGAATACAAAGCATTTGAACCAAATTTTTATTCAATGACTGTGGGCGATTGGGGACAATCTTTGTTGTATTCTTCAAAGCTTGGCCCGAAAGCGTACACGCTTGTTGATCTGGGGCATCATTTGGCAAATGCAAATATTGAACAAATTGTTTCTTTACTGTTGATGGAAGGAAAGTTGGGCGGTTTCCATTTCAATGATTCCAAATATGGCGATGATGATCTTACCGTTGGGAGCATCAAACCTTATCAATTGTTTTTAATTTTTAATGAATTGGTAGAAGGGATGGATGCTAAAAGTATGAATCACGCCAATGATTTAGCGTGGATGATTGATGCGTCGCATAATGTAAAAGATCCGCTGGAAGATTTGTTGCAATCAGTCGAAGCGATTATGATTGCCTACGCACAATCCTTAATTATTGACAGAAAAAAATTAGTTGAAGCGCAGAATAATAATGACGTTGTAAGCGCACAGGAAATATTACAACAGGCTTACCGCACCGATGTAAGAGGGATAGTAGCAGAAGCGAGACTGCGTGCCGGCGGTGCTTTAAATCCATTGGCCGTTTACCGTGGCGAAAAAGTAAGAGAGCAATTAATTAAGGAAAGAGGAAGTAAAACGGTGGCAACGGGATTGTGATAGCGGCCGGTACCGAAGATCAGACCGCGGATATAGGTTTTTGAATTTGAATAATAAAAGGGAAATAATTCATATTTATTTGTTTACTATCGCTAATATTTAAAACTGCAGTCTGACGCCAGGTGTACCGACGCTACCTAATTTGTTAATTAAAAGTAGACGGCAACTGAAAGACTATTAACCACAAGTCAGACGGAGACCGTCAGACTTGTATCACAATGAAAAATGTCATAGCCATATTCGATGTAGGTAAATCAAACAAAAAACTTTTTTTGTTTGATGAAGACTATAAAATTGTTTTTGAACTTTCTGCGCGTTTTATTGAAACTGTTGATGAAGATGGATTTCCCTGTGAAAATTTAGACAGTTTAAAATTGTCAGTGTTCGATTCGCTTCGGGAAATATTCAGGCTAAAAGAGTTTAATATTAAAGCCATTAATTTTACCAGCTACGGCGCCAGCTTTGTTTATCTGAATGAGCAGTTACGGGCATTTGCACCACTCTACAATTATTTGAAACCATATCCTGAATCATTGCAAAAACAATTTTATGATACATACGGTGGCAAAGATGATTTTGCTTTTCGAACCGCATCACCTGTTTTAGGCAGCTTGAATTCAGGAATGCAATTGTACCGGATAAAATATGAAAAGACGGAATTGTTTAGCCAAATAAAATATGCATTACATCTGCCACAATATTTAAGTTTTCTTGTTTCCGGAAATGTTTGCAGCGATATTACCAGCATCGGGTGCCATACCAACCTTTGGGATTTTCAAAAAAATCAATATCATTCCTGGGTACAACGGGAAGGCATACTCGGGAAATTGGCGCCCATTCTGTCGTGCACGGAAGTTGTTTCTGCATCTTTCCCGGGCAATTTCTATTCCGTTGGTATTGGTCTTCATGATAGCTCTGCTGCACTGATTCCCTATCTCATGAATTTTAAGGAACCATTTGTTTTGATATCTACCGGCACATGGTGTATTTCGTTAAACCCCTTTAACGAGGCGCCTCTCACAAAAGATGAACTTAAGAAAGGTTGTCTGTGCTTTATGGCATACAATGGTAAACCTATGAAGGCATCGAGGCTATTTGCGGGGAATGTACACGAGCAGGAAGTAAAAAGAATCAGCGAATACTTTAATCAGCATGTTGGTAAATATCGCAGCATGAATTTTGATCCTCAAATAATTGAGACGCTGAAGGAGAAAAATAAAACAGAAAAAATCCGTTGGGAGGATGAAGTTTTAAAAAATTGTGCGTTTACCGAAAGGGAGTTAACTTCTTTTAGTAATGATGAAGAAGCTTATCACCAGCTGATATTTGACATAATCGAGCAACAATACCTGTCAACAGAATTAATTTTAAAAGGAACAGACGTTAAGCGTATTTTTGTTGACGGCGGATTTGGTAATAATGCTGTTTATATGAATTTGCTTGCATCGGTTTTTCCCGGCATGGAAATTTTTGCAGCTTCTATGGCGCAGGCTACCGCAGTGGGCGCTGCTCTTTGCATACATAGTTGCTGGAATAAAAAGGAAATTCCACACGATATAATTGAACTAAAATATTTTCATGAAATTAGAATATAACCCACGATATCCCTCCGTAGAAGATCTCAGAAAAAAAGCAAAAAAAAGAATTCCGGGATTTGCATTTGATTATCTTGATGGAGGTTGTAATGAGGAAATAAATCTTTATAAGAACACATCGGAAATTCATGAAGTAGAACTGCTTCCGCAGTATCTTAAAAAACATACCGGCTCCGATATGAAGACCGAGCTTTTTGGCCATATATATGATGCACCTTTTGGAATAGCGCCGGTTGGTTTACAGGGATTGATTTGGCCTAATTCTCCTGAGATCCTTGCTAAGGCTGCTTTTAAGCACAATATACCATTCGCATTAAGTACCGTAAGCACCAGCACTATTGAACGAATCAGCGAAATAACGGAAGGGCAGGCATGGTTTCAATTGTATCATCCCGCCGAAGATTCACTAAGGGATAAGATCATAAAACGAGCATCAGAACATTGCCCTGTTCTCGTTATTCTTAGTGATGTGCCGACGTTTGGATACCGGAATAAAGAAATAAAAAATGGCCTGGCGATGCCTCCACGAATGACGCTGCATAACGTGTTGCAGATCATGGGACGGCCTAATTGGGCGCTTAGAACATTAATTCACGGCCAACCGTCATTCAAAATAATGCAACCTTACACACCTAAGGGAATGAATATGCACCATCTCGGATTGTTTATGAATAAGACATTTAATGGCAGATTGGATGAAGATAAAGTATCGGCTATCCGCGATATGTGGAAAGGGAAATTGGTGTTGAAAGGAATCGTAAATGAGATAGATGTTGAAAAATGTGTTCAACTGGGAATTGATGGAATCATTGTGTCCAATCATGGAGGAAGGCAATTAGATGCAGGAGAATCTACGATTCATTCACTTAACAAAATCGTTGAAAAATATCATAATCAGATTAAAATAATGATGGATAGCGGCCTTCGTTCAGGCCCGGATATAGCAAGGGCGCTCGCTTCAGGTGCAGAGTTTACATTTTTGGGAAGAACATTTATGTATGGAGTTGCAGCGTTAGGCGATGAAGGCGCCGATCATACAATTGTAATTTTAAAAAGGCAATTGCAGCAAGTGATGGATCAGCTTTGTTGCGCAAAGGTGGCAGATTTCCCAAAATACCTGATACGAAAAGATTAGTTTGCACCAGGTCATTTTGGTCCGAACATTAAACTGTCTGGCAGGGATTTTATTTATTTTCCTGGTATAACTGCCCAGGCGAGACCATCAGGATTACCACCAACATCAATACGCCCGGTAACTTCCAATGTTTTCAGATCAACAACAGCCACAAAATTGTCAGGGGAGCACGCTACAAATGCACGCGTTCCGTTTGGATCCATCACGATGCCCGCCGCACCGTGGCCAATGTTCAATTGCTTCATTTCTTTTCGTGTTTTAGCATCGTAAATGGTAAGTGCGCCGGAGCGTAGGGTTGATATGAATACCATCTTTCCGTCCGGAGTAAACTTCAAGCGGTTAGCGCCAAAAACCTTTGCGTCAATCGTGGTGGCTACTTTTACGGTGCCGAGGTCAATTATAGAAATTTTACCATCATCACTTGCTGCGGCCCACAATGTATTACCGTCGGGAGATACGTCAAATCCTTCGGTGCCTTTTCCTGTAGGAATAATTGTTTGTGACCAGTCTTCACGGTTTTATTAAAACCAACGTACTTATGCAACGCAATGCCATCTACATTTACCGTCTTCAAAGGTCTCAAAAAAGATAAATTATTTTCCTGCATCACTTCTTTAAGAAGGGCAGGAGCCAACAGTAAACGAATGGCACATTTAGGAATAGGGTAAACTCCGCTTTCGATCTTCTTTACTTTATTTTCTGTGCCACTCTCAGATGTCAAATTACTTTCAGGATTTAGGTTTCCTCTTTTTCCTTTCCAACATCTAATTCTTAATGAATTTTATTACATGCAGATCCTTTCCTGTGCCTATTTTAAAAAAGTAAACACCGGCACTCAAAAAAGTTACATTAATATTATTTGAAATGGTGTTGCTTTTAAATTCCTGCATCACACGGCCATTTACATCAATGATCTTGCAAACGGGGTTATTCATTTGGAATGCCGGCTTTAAGAATAAGTTATCTCCAACCGGATTAGGGTAAATTTTTATTTTTATAGTATCCGGATTTATTACCACAGAAGATGAAGAAGAATTGATGACTGAACCTTGTAATTTATCATCTATTGAATGCGCAGTGATTTTAAACCAAATCTTATCTCCATGGTGAAGTCCTGAATTATTCCATTGGTATGAAGTGTCGGATAATCCTTCTGCAAGAGGTATGAAGGTAACTTTGTTATCTATACTGTATTCGATATCGTATGTCAAAGGGTTTCCATCATCCGGGTTTATCAATTGCCATTCGATTGGTGAAGACGTATTATAAGTATTTCCAACAGGATTTTTGATTGTCATTTGCGGTTCTGCATAAAAATGCAAAAGCTCTGTAACCCCCCCACCTGTCACTGATACGCCATTTACAGTGCCAGAAATGGTGGTTGCTCCTTCAAAAAAACGGAAAGGTAGTTGTACCTCGCTATTATTATTTTTTGTGGTGATGGTTAGGTCAATATTATTTGTTGGTGAAGTCAATCTCCATTTATTAGAATAACACATTGCGCTATCCGGCATCCAGTTATATCCCAAACGCTGAACGGTAAGACCGCTTACCGTGTATTGAGTACTATCATTTACATAAGCCGACAACAACCTGTACCTGCTATTATTCGGAATACTATTACCAGTAGTAAAAATATTCCAGAAATTCATATCCATTCCATTGGATAACTGCGCATGAAACCATTCATATTTTTCTCCAGTCCACGGATTAAAATTTCCATATTGCCTGTCTATCCACGATGTTCCGGTTACACCTTCTGTTACGCCATTTAAAGTGAGTGTTCCTGAAACAGAATTTTTTGTTTGTGAATAATAATAAGTGTAATTGGAAATGCCTTGGTTCAAATATCCACTGTCACTTATGATCAGGGGACGTTTTAATGTAACATAATCTAAATTTAGGCCTATGGCAGATGATGCTGCATTGATAGCGTATTCAAAAGGAATTACTTTGTTATTTGTGTCCACTTTATTGCTCCATGTTTCATTCCCTTCATTATGAATTGAGGCATGAATATCGAGACCTGAAGAGGACAAATAGGTATATTTAAGTGGTTTACTATCCTGGTAAAATGTACCGCTGGCATCGTCTGTAAGGTTCAGGATCCTGAAGCCATCGTAACCTGCCAGGGAATAGTAAAAATAGGTGAGCATATAGCTATATGTTTTTCCCGAGGAGTTCCCTGTAAGATGTCCTGTAGTGTACCACCATTCCACAGGTTGTGAAGTATGGCGTCCTTCATCTGCCGGAAAAGAGATCAGGCTACTCTTAGGTGAATAGGGATATGTTTTCCAGTCTTGCGCCCAACATGCTGTGGCTAGAAAAGACACAGTTATTAATAAATAGAGTTTGATCTTCATTCAGAAAAAAATTTCACCGCTATGTTGCCATCGGTGATCTTGTCGCGTCATTTTATTACTTTGCCAAATTAATAAAAAATTGATTGAATTGGAAACAATTCAAAGAATTCCCATTTTCCCCCGGAGATAAAATGTAATTCCTCAATGACGGATCAATGAAATAAGTTAGACGTTTTCAATTTGCCAGTTATAAGTAATTGGCACACCGGTAGCAATTTCTATTTTTAATATTTCTTCCGGCGAAAGTTTATCTAAAAACATGATGAGCGCTCTAATGCTATTACCGTGAGCGACTACCAAAGTGGTTAAACCTTTATTTAAATCTTTTTCAATATGCGATTTAAAATAAGGAATAACCCTGTCGTAGGTATCCTTTAAACTTTCGCCGTTGGGAGGTGCAACATCAAAAGAGCGACGCCAGATATGAACCTGTTCTTCGCCAAATTTAGCAGCGGTATCGGCTTTGTTCAGGCCCTCCAAATCTCCATACATGCGCTCATTTAATGCTTTATTTTCTATCACCGGTATGTTTTGTAATCCT
>DATCFI010000327.1:0-4171 GCA_036509585.1 Hanamia sp.
CGTATCTGAATGAATTCTTTTATCGCTTTAACAGACGGGGATTTGATAAAACTATATTTCACAACCTTCTAGAAAGAATGGTTAAGAGTGACCCCATTTATCAAAAGGTATTCACGACTTAAACGATTTATTCTATTTAAAAATAAATAACTCCAAAAATATTTTTCAAAAGCAAACAATAAAATCTCAATTTTATGTTACAGGATTCTTTTCGCCAGAAATATCATTCTTTAGTATGCATGACAATCAATCCGGCAGTCAGAATGGAAATGCAACGGATGCTGAAAATAGCGAAACAGGAACTTTTTCATATACCGTCGGCGCATTAGTTGAGTTCAAGACAGGCCGAAATTGGAGTTGGCAATCGGGATTTACACTTTCAACTACAAATAGGGATATAGATCCCGGTACTATTTACGCAAAAGCTGTTAATACCGGCACCGTTAAATACCAAATAAACACATCTTCAGGATACGGCTACATTTTGCCTTCGTTTAGTAATAATCCAAATGTAGGGGACAGTATTTTCTCAATGTCAACAACTAATACGCTGCAATATTTAGGAATTCCATTATCTGTTAAATATTCTATCAATAAAGGAAAATTTACTTTAAATGCAATAACGGGTATATCGCTTAACTTTTTGACACAAGGTAAAATTACTACTGAGGTGGAAAAAGGAAATGATAATGAAATCGCAATAGTAGATAAAATATACGGGCTAAAGAAATTTTACATGAGCGGCATAGCCGGCGTTGGTTTGGATTATACTTTTTATAAAAGCCTATTTGTTAGTTTTTCTCCTACACTGCGGTTTGCTTTAAACGCTATAAATAAAAATGTGCCTGTGATATCTTATCCTAATACATTGGGGTTTTCTTTGGGTTTAAAAATGAAATTATAAAGGGAGGTCAGATATTCCTTTTATCCAGTCCTTAAAAATTATTTTTTAGTTAACCCAACCAAATGCATCTAAACTCACCACTATATAAATAATGGTAAATGGGAAAACTTCTAAAGAACCTTATTTAATTACTATTTATTAATTAGCCAGGCTTTAATTATTTTTTAATTTAAAATCATAAATATGGATCGGAAAGAATTTTTATCATTGATTGGAGGTGGGACGGCGTCTGCATTTTTATTTAATTGTATCGGATGTTCTAAAGGAAATGGCAATCAATCTTCAGTGAACGGCCCTAACGGAGTAGATTTTACGCTTGATCTATCCTCGTCTGCAAATGCAGCTCTTAATGCTAAAGGAGGATATTGTTTTTAATGAACGCGTTGAAAACATACCCAATAACCGATATAAATTACCTGTTGCGTTGCGCCTGAATTATTTCCTTGATGATCATTATATCATTCGTGCCTTTTACAGATATTATTTGGATAATTGGGGCATACGTGGAAATACTGCAGAAATTGAAATTCCAGTTAAGCTAACCTCTTTTGTTTCAATAAGCCCCTTTTATCGTTACAGTGGTCAAAAAGGTACGCGGTATTTTGCACCTTATGGCCAGCACAACGTAGATAAAACTTATTATACAAGCGATTATGACCTTTCAACGCTAACTAGCAATTTTTTTGGCGCAGGGTTTAGAATTGCACCTCCAAAAGGAGTGTTTGGTTTTCAAAATTTGAATGTATTGGAAATCAGGGCTGGCCATTATTTACGCAGTACCGGCCTTACTTCTAATATTATCACACTTAATTTAAAATTCAAATGATCGGATATTTCAGTTTTTATAAAAAGAGTGGTAATTATAAGTCGCTATCTTTCTGAATCTGTAAAACATGTATTAATAATAAATAGTTTCAGGTTGTGCTTATTTTGAGCCTTCCGGAATTGAAAAATTGGCGCAGTTTTCTAATAATTGAATTTTTTTATTTTATTATTTCTCACATAGGCCGACGACCAGTATTTCACCAGCAAATTGAAATTATTATGGATAAAAATATTTATACTTGGGAACTATCTTCTATCTTCTCCTCAAATTTAAATATATAATATTATTCCCCTTAGCCGTTGTGGAAGGGCCAATATTAGCTGTGATTACAGGCTTTTTGTGCACCGAAGGATACCTAAACTTATTTATTGTGTATCCTATCATTGTGCTTGGAGATATCGCCGGCGACACCATTTCTTATATGTTCGGCAGATGGGGAATACCACGATTACTCAAAAAATTTATTGAAAAACTTGGAATGAAACCCGGAAACATAGACAGGGTGAGGGTTTATTTTGATGCCAATCCCAAAAAGACAATCTCCCTTTCAAAGATTACTCTCGGAATTGGAATTGCCGGAATTTATCTTGCCGGAAATGCCAGGATCCCTTACCGCAGGTTTATAAAAATCTGTTTAATCACCTCCGCATTACAATACATAATATATTTAGCAATAGGTTTATTGTTTGGCTCTGCCTATAAACAAATCAGCAAATACTTAAACTTTTTTACCGCTTTCGCTATAGTAACTTTTCTATCAATCATCTTATTTTATACAGTAAAATCAATCCGAAAAAGATCATGAAAATTCTTTTTGTTTCCAGTAGCTATTATCCCCATATTAATGGGGTATATTATTTTGTACGCCGGATTGGGCCGATGCTTCAGGAAAAAGGCCACCGGGTGGCAGTGATAGCCCCTTCAGAATCCGCACATTTCTCTCATAAAAAAATTGATAATCTTGATGTGTATGGAATGCCATCTCTCTCTGTTATAATCAACCCAACAATCCGTCTTCCCATTCCCTTTTTTCTTAAATCGCGGATTAAAAGAGTCATAGAAAGTTTTAAGCCGGATATAATACATATCCAGGATCATTTTCCATTGAGTAAGGCAGTGGTAAATGTAAACACGAATATGAAAATACCTATAATAGGAAGCAATCATTTTATGCCTGAAAATTTCACGGCTCTTCTACAAAATGAAAATCTAAAAAAAAGAGTTGAAAATTATTTATGGAAAGGATTTTCCAAAGTATTTAACCAGGTGAGCATTGTAACAACTCCATCTGAAACCGGAGCCCGATTAATAAAGCCAAGATTAAAAGTAAAAGTTATTGCCATTTCCAACGGAATAAGCCTAAAAAATTTTAACCCGTTCGGAGATACACGCGAGATAAAAGAAAGATATTTCCTTCCTGATAAACCCATATTGCTTTATGTAGGGAGGCTTGACCCGGAAAAACATATAGAAGAGATCCTTCAGGCCGTTGCGATTGCATTTAAAAAAATTGATTTTTGTTTTGTAGTGGTTGGGAAAGGCACCAGCAAAATTCCTCTTGAAAAACTTACCAATCAATTAGGCATAAAAGACAAAGTTATTTTTACTGGTTTTGTTTCTGACGAGGACCTTCCTTATTTCTATAAATTAAGTCGTTGTTTTATCATCGCAAGTATTGCAGAACTACTCAGCCTAAGTACATTGCAGGCAATGACTTCGGGGCTGCCTATTATTTCAGTAAATGCCGGCGCCCTTGTCGAATTAGTAAAGGATAAAATGAATGGTTATCTATACGAAGAAGGAGATATACCGTTTATTGTTCAATCCATTGAAAACATAATCATTCACGACGATGTGTACACGAGAATGAGTAAAAAAAGCCTGGAATATGTTCAGCAACATGATATAAATAAAACTGTAGAATCCTTTGAAAAACTCTACCAGGATCAGGTCGGTAAATCTTAAATCATACTATTTACCCCCACAGGCTGGGAGCCAATCTTTTATTGATATCATAAAGGGGTTAAATTGGGAGATAAGGGAAGAGTAACAGATGTCATCAAAAAACATTTTACAAAGTAGAGATACATGGCAAAATAGTCCTTTTTTTTCTGCGGGTAGGATATAAAACCTGAAATATTTATTTTGAAAATTCCATGGCCAGTGTTGGATTGGACTATAATTTTTATAAAAAGCTATTTGTTAGTTTTTCTCCTACACTGCGGTTTGCTCTAAACGCTATAAACAAAAATGGACCTGTGAGATCTTATCCTAATTCATTGGGATTTGCAGTGGGTTTAAAAATGAAATTATAAAAGATGATGAGTACTTTTTCTTTCCTTAATGATGACTAACAAAAGCCTATTAATTAGGGTCTGCTGATTATTATCAAATTCCGTACTGTCGTGGATTTTGTTGAAATTTGATTGAATCAAGTGCAA
>DATCFI010000328.1:0-4071 GCA_036509585.1 Hanamia sp.
TGATGAATACTGCTTTAGGACGAACCGAAGAAATACAGAGCAAGGAATTTTTAAAGCTATAATGCTAAGAGCAGCTAAAAGGAAAACAGATACATTCAAAGAACTCATTGCCTATGCGGCGTAAATTAATTATTCTATTAATTAATTAGCGTTAGATAAAATGGATTTAATGCAACCTCCTTCCTCTAAATAAAAAATTTAGTTTGTAGTTTTACTTTTAAGCAACTATCACAACGGGGTGAGCGGGATAGGAATCAAAAAATAAAATATAGTAAACCAACAAAAAGGGAGGATTTTTAATTGAAGGTTCATTTAAATGCATAAAAAAAACCGGGAGAAAACTCCCGGTTTTTTTATAATTATTTCCCCGTTATCAATTATTATCACGGGAAGCTTTTTTAGCTTCGTTTTCAGCGTTATTCGCCGCTTTGGTTGCTTCATTTTTAGCAGAATTTGCTGCATTTTTAGATGAAGTTTTTACATTGTTCACGGTGTTTTTGACAGCAGCACTCGCTTTATCAACAACGTTTCTGCTATCAGCTTTAGCTTTATTCGCAGCTTTGTCAGCTTCATTGCCTGCTTTGTTAGCCGCATTTTGAACACCGGTTTTTACATCACTTGCAGCATTTTTTACTGCAGTTGCTGCATCACCCGCCGCGTTTTTTAATTTATTACCAAGGTTTTCATTGTTAGACATATCAATTTGTTTTTAAATTATGAAATATTATTTACGTGTTATTAAACAATCAGCATGCCATACATCCTTTCGCCTTCGTACGGCGTTTTTGATGAATACTATGGTGAATCTTTTCTACATAAATATTTTCTCTCCATGGCTTAATGATAATTTTTTAGGTTTCTAAAATTTATTATTGAAAAATATTTTAAAAAAAATAAACATGAATATTATTTTATTTATTTTTATAAAAGGTGAAGAATAATTTAATTTCCAAAAGCTGGTGGGGTGCTCCGAAAAAATTTTCTACGGAAAAAGTAGAGCGAAAAATCAGTTGGTTAGAATTGTTCTACGACCTCGTTTATGTAATTGCCATCTCCACCATTACTCATTATGTGGCGCAGCAATTTAGCATCAACGCTCTCCTCGATTATTTTTATCTATTTGTTATTATTTTCTGGGGCTGGCTCAATGGTAGTATGTATCACGACATGCACGGTACGGAAGGGCTGCGTACCAAACTAATGACGCTTTGGCAAATGTTGATCGTAGCAGCATTGGTGATCACTCTACACAGCGAAACAGAACATATATTGTTTAATGCAACCATTGTTCTTTTAATTATGCAGATTTATATCACTTACCTGTGGTGGAGTGTAGGCTTGTACGATAAAGAACATCGCCGTCTCAATAAGCCGTATACCATAATTTATTTAATCTCGTTGGGCCTAATGTTCGCAACTTTATTTGTAGGCCAGCCCTACATCCGAATATTGTTTTACATAGCACTGATGCTAAATTGTTCGCCACCGTTTGTAACTTATTTTTTATTGAAAAGAAAAACGGATGCGCTAACTCTTTCTTCAAGCATGACAGAAAGATTGGGGCTTTTTATCATCATCGTTTTTGGAGAAGTTGTATTAGGAGTTATAAACGGAATAATAGCTACGCATAGCATGAATACACTTTCCTGGATTCAATTTTCGATAGCGATGAGTATTGTATTTGCATTGTGGTGGTTATTTTTTACCATTGTTTCTGACAGGCAATGTAAAGACGGATTATTGAACAGTAGTATTTTTGAATTGTTATTTATTCCCACGCTGATTGGTTTAGGAATGTTGGGCGCATCCTTTAGCGACCTGTTCAAATATTTTAATGAGCCAGGCATACAATCTATATGGGTTACCAAATCATTTGGATTATCAATCTGTCTTTTTTTATTGGGGATTTGGGCAATGGTATTTTTTTTAAAATATCCCGGTGCCGCTTTATTTTTTATTAAGCCGGCGAAAATTGCATTCTTTACCACAGCACTTTTGATTGGCTTATTCACTTGCCTGCCTTTGCAAATGAGTTTGATTTTTTATTTAATGATTGTGTTGGTAATATTGATTGGCCTGATTTTATATTTAAATGGCCTCTGGTATAAAAAAAAATTTTAAATATCTTCTTCAAATTCTTCGTGTTCAGCCGGATTATAACCAGCCTTTAATTCTGCCAGTTTTTTCTTGCCATAAGCCGCTTTTGTAATTATAACATACAAAACCGGTACAATAAATATAGCAAGCGAAGTGGCGGCAAGCATTCCTCCGAACACAGTCCAGCCAATAGTTTTACGAGATTCTGCGGCAGCGCCTGTTGCAAAAGCTAATGGCAAAACGCCCAAAATAAATGCAAAAGAAGTCATTAATATCGGGCGCAAGCGTAACTTGACTGCGGAAATTGTAGCTTTCATTACATCCATACCCGCGTCTACGCGGTCCTTCGCAAATTCTACAATTAAAATCGCATTTTTCGCCGCCAACCCAATCAATGTGATTAAACCGATTTGAGCATAAATATTATCAGTAAGGCTAGGTAAAAAAGTGAGTGCAATTATAGAACCAAGTGCGCCGATAGGAACAGCTAATAACACCGAGAAAGGAACGGACCAGCTTTCATAAAGAGCTGCCAGGAAAAGAAACACAAATACCAAAGAGATGGCGAAAATCATAACTGTTTTGTTGCCGGCTTTTATTTCCTCGCTGCTCATTCCTGAAAATTCATAACCGTAACCAGCGGGCAAATATTTTGCAGCGGCCTCCTTTAAATCATCTATTGCCTGCCCGCTGCTATAGCCATCTTTTGGGGTTCCATTTATTTCGATAGACCTGTAAATGTTATAATGCGATATTGATGTAGGGCTTTCTACTAGTTTGGTAGTAATCAGGGAACTTAGAGGAATCATATTTCCCTGGGTATTACGAACATAGAACTTTCCAATATCAGACACAGAAGAACGATAATTACTGTCTGCCTGGGCAACTACTCTAAAATTCCTTCCATACAAATTAAAATCGTTGATGTAGGAACTTCCCAGCAAAGTGGACATAGTAGAATACACATCAGCAACCGAAACACCCAATTGTTTTGCTTTCTCGCGGTCAACATTTACCTGGTAACTTGGTGTATTGGCAGTGAAAAAAGTATAAGCACGCCCAATTGCGGGCATTTTATTTAATTGTGCAACAAAACTTTGGGCTACCTTGGAAAATTGCTCAATGTTATCTGTACTGGTGGTTTGTTGAAGTTCAAATGTAAATCCGGCTGTACGTCCAAGCCCGGGAACCGCCGGAGGGCCAATAACCAAAATTTTCGCGTCTTTTATATCGGCTGTTTTTTGATAGATCCTCTGCATGACGGCATCCTGGCTATGCTCTGCTCCTTTACGCTCATCCCAGTCCTTTAAATGGATAAACATCGTTCCTACGTTGGATTTGTTAGAGGAACTAAGCACATTAAACCCCGCTAATCCACCATCCACATTTATTTCAGAAATATCTTTTAATCTTTTCTGGATTTCTATCATCATATCCATGCTGCGCGTAGTAGACGCACCTTCTGCCATTTCATAAGTAAGATAAAGCCTTCCCTCATCTTCCTGCGGAATGAAGCCGGTTGGCTTTGCCTTAAAAAGAAAAAATAAACCTACAATAATTACGGTAAGTAATACGATGACATAGGGCCATTTTCTAATCCAGAGCGCCACGCCGCGTGAATAAGAATTAGTAAACTTTCTAAATCCGTTATTAAAAGAAAAAAAGAATTTTCCCAGAAGCCCTTTTTTGGCTTTTTCATCCTTAGAATGTTTAAGCATTAAAGAACATAAAGCGGGCGTAAGCGAAAGCGCCACAAAAGCTGAAATGATTACTGATACTGCAATGGTGATGGCAAATTGTTGGTACAATCTTCCAACAATCCCCGGGATAAATCCGACCGGGACAAATACGGCAGCCAGGATCAAAGCAATTGCAATAACAGGCGCCGAAATTTCACTCATCGCTTTGCGCGTGGCATCTTTTGGCGACATATTGTTGTGGTCAATATTATGTTGAACTGCTTCGACGACAATA
>DATCFI010000329.1:0-7636 GCA_036509585.1 Hanamia sp.
TGAATTTTATGCTGATTCAATTACTTATACACATAAAGTAAATGCGCGGCTGGGTAAAGAAAGAGACTGTGATTATTTGTATAGCTATATAAAAGATAGTTCGTTAACCAATCTTCCAAAAAAATTTTACCCGGCCTATACAACAGTATTTTTCTTGATTAACAGTTATACTTTTGAGCCAAAAGATGGCGTGCTTAGCCAGCTAAAAAGTTCAGGCTCGCTCAGGTATTTTAAAGATCCGGCACTGCAAAAGTTGTTTGGCGATATTAGTGTAGCAATCAACAATGTCCGTGACCGCAACGAGCAGGAATACCAGTTTTTTACCAACTCTGTTAAACCCTTTATACTTCAGCATTATGATTTTAAATGGGCAAATGATTTGCAAAAAATGAATAAAACCGAAGACTATATAATAGATTTTATTGGCTTTTATCTCAAAAGTGATACAACCATTAAAGCAAATATTTTAAACCTGGCTACATTTAATAGAAGCGAAGTTGCAAACATGATAATGTTTTATAAAGTTATGGTGGTGTCAAGCAGAACTTTGCAAATGAATGATTACATAAAAGATAATGAAAAAATTTTACAGGTTTTAAGAAAAGACTATCATTTAAAAAATGAATAATTATAATAAAATATGGAAGTACATCATCATCCCCAGGTAGAAAAGAAAAACTTTAAAGAATATTTTTTGGAGTTCTTAATGATATTTCTTGCGGTAACATTGGGATTCTTTGCAGAAAATATCAGGGAATATTTGTCTGACAGGCAAAAAGAACATGCTGATATAAGTGGTCTGGTAATAAATCTTACTGCAGATTCTTTAATGGTTGAATCAAGGCTACACGATTATCAAATCGGTAAAAGGGAAATTGATTCTTTAATGGAATTGATCAAATCGGGAAAATACAGGGGACAGCAGCAATTGTTGTACAGGTTGGCATATGACACGAGAGGTTCCCAGGTATTTAAATATTCCAGTGTTACATTTCAACAAATGGAAAGCTCAGGAAGCCTGGGATTAATCAGGAATGAAAAAATCAGAAATTATCTTGTAAATTATAACAATACAGTTAATACCGACATCAGGTCATTAGAAACCAGGTTATTGGAAACAGAAAAAAACCAGGCAGATTTACAGAACACTCTTTTAAATGATACTTATTATCCTTCTCCGGACAGCATTATTTACCAACATGCCCTCAAAACAAATTTTTATAAACCTGGCACTCACACTCCTGTTATGAGCCAGGATGAACAGGCTCAATTTTTAAAATTATATAATCTATTATTTGAAAGAAATGTGATCATAAATTTTTATCAAATAGCGCTTGAGAAATTAAAGGATGAGAATACAGAATTGCTTTCATCGATTAAAAAAGAATATTATCCGATTAATGAGTAACGAAGAAAAAATAAGTACGCCAAATGATGAGCCGAAAAATCCTCAGCAAACAAATGAAAATTCACCATTAATAATTAACTATTAACAATTTCTCCAATGGAAGTACATCATCATCCTGACCTGCATCATAAAAAGAAAAATTTCAAAGAATATTTTTTGGAATTTTTAATGATATTCCTTGCGGTAACTCTTGGTTTTTTTGCAGAAAGTTATCGTGAACATATTGTGAATAAGGAACATGAAAAACAATATGCAAACTCATTTTATGAAGACCTTCAAGATGACCGGAAAAATTTGCCCGGATTGATCAATTCGATTCAATATCAGCAAATACAACCTGCAAAATCTTTACCAGTTTTATTCAGCAAAGCAATGGCCCCGGGAGCGGCAGACAGTATTTATTTTTATTTAAGAAATGTCATACGGCAACAAGGCATCATGGCATTTATAACAGACAGGACCTATGAACAAATAAAAAATTCCGGGGAAATGAGGTTGATCACCAATAAACAACTTGCAGATAGCCTGGTTGATTATTATAAAGGCATTGTTTTTATAGATTACCTGCAACAAACACTTTTGGGTTATAAGGCAAAACTGTTAGATAATTTACCGCTCATTTTAAGAAGCGGTGATTATGCTTTGGCAATAGATAGTTTGGATAATGTTATTATTCCCCGTACGCACGTTTATTTTTTGAACATTGATTCGCTTGTAATAAACAGGATAGTTATTGAAATAAATGACATAGGCGTTTTAAGTGACACTATAAAAAGGGAGATAGAGAAATTATTGAGGAAAAATATTGAAATAAAAAAAATGATCGAAACTAATTATAAAGTTGCAAAATAATTAAACAATGGAAGTACATCATCATCCACATGTAGAGAAGAAAAATTTCAAAGAATATTTTTTGGAATTCTTAATGATATTCCTTGCTGTAACCATGGGCTTTTTTGCCGAACAGATAAGAGAAAGTTTTGTTGAGCGCAGCCATGAAAAAGAATATATACAATCTTTTTATGAAGATCTAAGCCAGGATCAAAAAAATTTGCCGGAATTATCAGACTGGATTCAGATGGATATAAATGTATCTGATTCATTGAAGCAATTACTGAAAAATGTTACTCTAAAAACAAAAGCAAACAATATTTATGTTGACTTCAGATTTTTAATTCGCCAGTTGGGGATTAAAAATTTTGTAATCCACAGAACTATTTTTCAATTGCAGAATGCAGGCGAAATGAGATTGATACGCAACAAACAGGTAACTGACAGTATTTTAGAATATTATAAAAATGTAGAAACGATTGCGGCATTGCAGGAATATTCTTCGATCCAGAAAGGAAAGCTTAGAGATTTGTATGCTCCGCTTCTTAAAAGTGATGACTGGGATAAAGTAATATTTGAAAATTCGGATTCCATCATTCATCCACACGATAACCTGTATCTTAAATCGGTAAACCCGGATGTAATAAACAACTGCCTCCTGGAAATAAGCGACATAAAAGGAATACACAACGGTTTTAAATACGAAGTGATTGATTTGCGAAACGAAGCCACGAGGCTTAAAAAATTAATTGCTCAACATTACAGTGTTAAGTAATAAGAAAATTAGTTATAAACAAACCAAAATATGGAAGTACATCATCACCCCGATCTTCAACATAAAAAGAAAAATTTCAATGAATATTTTTTGGAATTTTTAATGATATTTCTTGCAGTAACAATGGGATTTTTTGCAGAAGGGTTAAGAGAACATCTTGCAGATAAATCGAAAGAAAAAGTATTTATGGTTTCTCTGAAAGAAGATCTTATATCTGACACAATACAATTACATTATATACTTCCTGCCAGCGACATTCAGTTTAACAATTTGGATAGCTTATATTTTTTATTAAAAGCTGCCGCTGAGGGGAAGCCTTATAATATACATAGGCTCTATTACTTAAATTTCACCTATAGTTTCGGGCTAATAATGTTCTCACCTGATAACCGTACTCTTTCGGAAATAGAAAATGTAGGCGCTTTTTCACTCATAACAAACAAGGCTTCCCGGGATAGCATAACTTCTTATGATTATTTTAATGAAAATATTATTGAGAATAATTCAACTGGTTACAAAGAATGGATGGAGGATTTAAACAAGATGTCTCAAAAAATATTTAACTACGACCAGGTTAAAACATTTGCGTTTGAATCAAATATTTATAATATTTTTTTAAACGATTCTCTTCAATTAAAATTGGTGAACAACGATAAGCTGCTTTTAACTGAATATGCAAATAAAGTGAGGTCGTTAATGATGATGATCAATATTCTGATCCTGACAGAACAAAAACAATTCGAGAGCAGTAAAAACCTTATCGTTCTATTGAATAAAAAATATCATTTGAAGTAATAAACTAAAACCATGGAAGTCCATCATCACCCAAACGTAGAAAAGAAAAATTTCAAAGAATATTTTCTGGAATTCTTAATGATATTTCTTGGGGTAACGCTGGGTTTTTTTGCGGAAAATATCAGGGAAAACATTAAAGATAATAAACAGGGAAAACAATACATTCAATCTCTTGTTGAAGACCTTGAGGCTGATTCAATGAGGATGGGCGATATTATTCAATTTGATGAAGCCAAAATAACTGCTTTAAACAACATGTATCAATTCTACGATACGGTTACAAATAATCTTAAAGCAACATCCTGTATGGGTGTATTGATTAAATATTCAAAAGTAAACAGGCCTTTTCTGATAAATGACCGTACTATAACACAGCTTGGAAGTGCAGGTGGTTTCAGGTTATTAGAGAAGGAAGATGCCGACAGCATTCTGGCTTATGAAAGTAAGTACAGGGACGATCATGATTTTGAAATGACTATTTACCAGGAAGCACAGAATAACGTACGTAATACGTTGAATGAGTTGGCTAACTTCAAGGCTGTCGCGCCGCTTCAAAGTGTTTCGTCCCTTTCAGGCAGAGACACGGGCAGCAGCATACTAAATGGACCATTATTGTTTTCTGATGACAGAGCCTTGCTAAACAAATGGTTTAACCAGTTACAATTGTATTTAAGAGTTACAAAAGCACAAAGCTTGTTACTTACTCAATTGCAAAGCAGGGCAACTAATCTTATTAATTTCTACAAAAGCAAACATCATATTAAATAAACATGGAAGTACATCACCACCCAAACGTAGAAAAGAAAAATTTCAAAGGATATTTTCTAGAGTTCTTAATGATATTTCTAGCGGTAACAATGGGATTTTTTGCGGAGAGCATAAGAGAAAATATTTCGAACAGGCATAGAGAATCAAAATATATGGAAAGCCTGGCAGCGGACCTGGAATCGGATACAAAGCAAACAGATTTAGCAATCAACAGGTGGAAAGGATATAATGCTAACACTGATAGTCTCCTTTTGTTTCTGAAAAAGGATATGAACCAGGAGAGTATTAATATGCTGTATAATTTACTGGGCAATGATTTTTTCCATTTTAATTTGTTTAAGTACAATAACAAAACTATAGAAGAATTAAAAAGTTCAGGTGATTTCAGACTGATAAAAAAAGAGAAAATTGCCGATGAAATAATGACTTACGATTTAGATATGAAATATATTCTGCTCCAGGAACAGGATGTTAAAAATTTAATGATTGATTCCAAAGCTATTGAATCAAAAGTTTTTGATTATTCCAAATTGAATGATAAATGGAAATATAATGAAGCATTAAAATTTAATGTAAATATTTCCGATCACCGTTTACTTACAAATGATAAGCAAACAGTTGATGAATATTTTAATAAGCTATGGGCTTTTCACGCTTTAGCAATAGTGCATGAAAAACTTTTTGAAAAGGGAAAAGCCTCGGCGACAGAATTATTAAAAAATATTCAACGTGAATATAACCTTACAAACTAACCATTCGGAAATTATGTCGTTATTTTTTTACAAAAAAGACATTTTGGCTTAAATATATAGCACTTTTTCCTAAAAATGGCGTTGGTATCCAATTTGATCACCTCTTACAAACAATCATTAAAAAATTAAAAACAATAAACATGACAACATTAAGATTTAACCAACCGACATTAAAAAACCTGGACAGTTTTTTAGACAGCTTGCTGAATGATTCACCTGTAACAAATAATTATGGAATAAATTTTCCGGCAGTAAATATTGTTGAGAGCAACGATGATTACCAGTTGGAATTTAACGTACCGGGTAGAAAAAAAGATGATTTCAAAATCACGGTCGACAAAAACATCCTCACCGTTTCTTTCGAGAAAAAAGAAGAAGCAAAAGATGAGAACAAAAAAATCATTAAAAAAGAATTCTCAACTCAGTCTTTCAAAAGATCATTTACATTGGATGAAAAAATAAATGCCGATGAGATTGATGCAAAATATGAAGATGGATTGTTGCTGTTAACACTTCCTAAAAAAGAAGAAGTAAAAGCACTTCCAAAAGAAATCGCCGTAAAATAATTTAAGCTGACAACTTTTAAAAGCCTCCACAAATTTGGAGGCTTTTTTGTTTTCAATGGTCTGCTAACATCAGGATTTTGAATGGCAGTTTTTAGCTTTGCTATTTTCTAATCTTGATTTATGAGTATCTCTCTCCCCTTAAAAACAAAGAAATGCTAATTAAAAATCTATTATTTGCCCTTTAAAATTCCTTCGTCTATCAATACCTGGAAAGAGTCTTCCATGGTTTCTTTAAGCGGCCTGAATTTTATTCCCAATTCATTTTTTATTTTAGAATTATCAGCTCTGAATGGAACATTCACATTGTTGCGAATGAACTCGCGGGTGAACGTTGCGTTGGTCATCGGGCCAATAATCATCAGCAACCATTTCGGCAACGCTTTTTTGGGCAATGGAAATTTGTCTCCATATTTTGGCAACAAAACTGTTCCCATCTCCAGCATATCTGTATTGTGTCCCGAGGTGATATATCTTCCGTGAGCTTGTGGGGTATAGCCTGCCCGAAAATGTGCTTCCGCCACGTCGCGAACATCTACCACGCCCATCCCCATTTTTGGAGCACCCATTTTCATCTTGCAACCGCCCAGCATTTTCAGGATATTCATACTCTCTGAAGTAGTGTTTTGAGCATTAAGTGCCGGGCCAAGTACCAAGCTGGGGTTTATCGTTACCAGGTCCCATTGGCTTTGACTTTCCGCAATTTCCCAGGCTTTCTTTTCTGCCAGTGTTTTTGAATAAGAATAGGGATGATGATCTAAAGAAGCGGTTGTATTCCATACCGCTTCTGTCAATTGACCACCCGGCGCATTTACCGAATCAATGGCATCGGAATATATTGCAGCACAACTGCTGGTTACTACAATTCGTTTTACAGCGGGTACTTCTTTTGCAGTGTTCAACACATTTTCAGTTCCTTTTACTGCCGGCTCTATCAATTCTTTTTGAGGATCTTTTACATCAAGCGTAAAAGGCGAAGCCGTATGAAAAACCAATTCGCAACCTTGCATCGCTTCTTTATAAGAGCCAGGCGTTAACAAGTCCGCCTTAAAAAAATGAATAGTTCCTTTCGCATTAGCCGCTGCCTTTTTTAAATGTTCAATTTTCTTTTCGTCACCAGGATTTCGAACAGCTGCGTGAACGGTGATACCCTCTTCTAACAGTCTTTTTACCAACCAACTGGCTACGTATCCGTTGGCGCCTGTTACCAATACGGGTTTTGTTTTATCTATTTGCGCCATTTGTTTTCTTTAATTAAAAGTACAGTAAAGCAATAAATTGTGAGGATTTTCATTTCGATAAAATTGGAAAGGTCTGCGTTCTGTAGAAAATAAATATTGCTGTATCAGCTACTGAATAATAACAGCAAAGCCAGTTGAGGCAAAGCAACATATGTTCATTTATCTTTCAAATATGATTATTCGGTTATTCAATTTTATAATTGTATCTTGACGACCTTTTTAAAATAAATATTTACTGACTAAAAAACTCGCTTGTTATGAAAAAATTTTCTTTCCCCGTTTTATTTTTGGCACTGTCTTTCTCATTTCTATCCTGCAACCAAAAAAAATCTGATCCTGTCCTCACCATTGAAGGCGGACAGATACAAGGCGTAGAAACTCCAACCAAAGGAATTATCTCTTACAAGGGCATTCCATTTGCGGCGCCGCCAGTTGGTAATCTTCGCTGGAAGGAACCACAGCCGGTAGTTCCATGGCAAGGAGTTAAAATAGCAGATAAGTAT
>DATCFI010000330.1:0-5504 GCA_036509585.1 Hanamia sp.
GTATCGATGTGTGCAGTTGCAGGATTATCCACGTGGAAATCCCAGGCACAAGGAATACGTATAGCGGTAAACCCATTTTGTTTTACAAATTGTATAAAACTCTCAGTTACGAGAGGATTACCCCAGCCCGTTTCTCCGCCCTGAGCTTCCATGGTGTTTCCGATGTTCCAACCCAGTTTAAATTTAGCTGCAAGCTGAACCGCAGTACTACTCATTCCTGATGCATCAGGAGCAATAGAATCGCCGTATCTTGGATAAAGTGTCGTTCTTCCCGCCTGGTATACGTTGAGATATACTACGGTTTTACTATCCATAGCAAACGTAAGTTTGGCAGTGCGATTACCTACATTTGGATTCGCGGTCGCGGTTACGGTTATTGGTGAACTTGACGAAGTAGAACTATTGGCAGACAAAGTACACCAACTTTGGTCTGAAACTGCTGCCCAGCGACCACCATTCATTGTAATGGTTATTGTGCTACTCCCTCCCGCTATTACAAAATTTAAAGAATCGGGAGAAACAACAAGACTTGGATCGGGAACTAACGGCGGAGGTGATGTTCTCTCTGTTTTCTTACATGAAACAATAAGCGTTATTATCGCCGCCAAAAACGGCAACAAAAGAAAAACCTTTTTCATAGAAATTCGTATAAGGTATTAATATTAATAAGTATTAAAAAAACAGGTGCCTTGCATGCATTTCATACCTGCCATAATTAGTTATTTTAATTCAATAATTGACTAATGGGTATTGTAATAGTCCTGGGAAATATAGTTGTAAATAAGCCAACTGCTAGCACTTTCTGTAGCAATAAGCTGCATTGTACTGTCAGTAAGTGAATTAATTGTCATTTTTGCATACCAATTAGCGACATTAGGGCCTTGGGATCCGTCATGTATGACTTCAGCCCCGAAAGTTTGCAATTGATTTGTAGCCGGGTACATCATGAAGGAACCCGTTGCTGAGCCCAAAGAGGGTATTGCCTTATTGTTTGATCTAAAATTTGCATTGCCAATCAAGTCAAAAGTCATCGTCCCATAATCAGCCGCAGGACAAATCCAACTATTGCCAGACCATCCGGCATCCCATTCCCATCCTGTACCTGCGAAAAAGATGGGTCCACCAAAAAATTTACTTTTCTCATTGGCGTCTAAATCTAAAACCCATGTTTTCGAATGCCCGAATCCCCCCGTCAAATAAGTCCACATTGGAGTGCTTACTGCATTTTGATCCAACGTATTAATTATTACAATGGCTGTGTCAGCTTGAACAAACCCACCGTCACTCTCTACACCATACACAAATTTGTAAGTTCCGGGAAATGGAAGATTGACAGTATCTACTGCTTTTTGGGATTGTCCAACGGGAGTAAACCATACCGGAGTAAAATTGGGGGTTAAGCTTGTTAAGACGATATTATTGGGATTTGCGGATGACGGTACAATGGTGTATTTCAAAGTACTTTTATCGAGTAAGATTCCCAACTCGTAATTTTTGGGCCTACAGGATGAAAACACCAGCATGGATCCTGAGAAGGCAATTAAAATTATCAATTTAAGTTTCATGTCTTTATAGTTTTAAGTAGTCAATTAATTGTTACCAACCGGCGTTTTGCTTTAACACCCCCGATGATAAGGTTATCTGATCATCCGGTATTTGTTGAAATCCACGGGTAGCTGTAATATTAGCCTGCAATTGTGCGGCCGTTGGCGGAGTGGCCGAGTTATCTTCAAATAGAGAAACAGTTGTGTTGGCCGCTATGGTAGCAGCTGCTGTAGCAATACCCTGGCGCAATAAGTCGTAGTAACGGATACCCTCTCCTGCAAATTCTAACCTGCGCTCTGCTAAAATAGTTGCTTTAGTTACAGCTGTGACCGCGGGATCAGTGGGATTCGCACGTTGATGCACCTGGTTGAAATAGCTTACAGCGTTGGGACTTCCCAATTCCGCAGCCATTAGCAACACATCTGAGTAGCGAATGGAAAAATAATCCTGGTATTGACCACTTTGAAAGTTAGGAACGATAGAATTTCCATTGATATCGCATAACGGACTGTATTTTTTTAGATAATAACCAGTATACTCGCGGTTTTTAGAAGCATCAGTAAATGCAAGATTTTCATCTGTGATAGAAGTAATCGAAGCAAAACGGCGGGTATCGGTAGGACTAAAGGCATTCCATAATTTTGGATCAACCGTACATGCACCCCATCCATACTGATAAGGATAAATGGTTTGTTCGCGCATTCCTTCCATAACCATCCAGGTGTTACCGGTAACATTTCCGTTATAGTTACCACCTGTAGAAGAATACTTGATTGAAAATACCACTTCCTTATTTACTAAACCTGCATAAGGTAGATTTTTACCAATTGCAGCTGCCGGCCACAAGGAATTGAAATCACTAACCAGTCCGTGACCGCTATGTGCAATTACATCTTCCACGGCGGCTAATGCTGTAGTTGCTGTTTCGTTGCCAATGGTATTGGTTCCATAATATCCCGAATAGAATAAATAAACCCTGGCCAATAAAGATTCCGCTGCCCATTTGGTTACTCTTCCAACCTGTGTGCCCGAGTAAGCGATCGAAGGAAGGCTATCAGCTCCATAGCGCAGATCACTCATAATTTGAGCGTAAGTTAATTCCGGATCGGTCTGTGGTACATTGGAAAGGGTTGGTGTTATCACCAAAGGAACTTTTTCCCATAAGCGAACCATATCAAAATAACAGTAAGCACGGATAAATTTTGCCTCTGCCGTGTATTGTGTTTTCAATGTAACACTGTCGCCCCAATTTACCTGGTCCATATTTTGAAGCAACACATTACAACGATAGATTGCCTGGTAATACGCTTTCCACATACTACTAAATAGTGAAGCATCTGAAGGTGATACTTTTGGATCAAATTCGTCCATCAATTGAAATCCATATCCATCAGAAGCGCCTGTGCCTCCAAAACAGTTATCGGAAAAAACTTCTGAACAAACAGGCAAAGCGCTCGCGCCACCATTATTCCAAATCAGATCCAATCCGTTATAACACCCAACTAAGGCAGTAAAGGCATCTGAAGGTGTTTTGTAGTATGATGAACTGGTTTGTACGGGATTGGTATCCGTGGTTGTAAGAAATTTTTTGCACGAATTGAATGATAGCATTGCAACGATTGCAATAATTATGATTCTATATTTTTTCATGATTACTTTTTTTAAAAATTAGAAAATAACATTAACTCCCGCCATATAAGTTCTTGGCCGGGGATAAAAACCTACATCTACACCCTGGCCAAAGGAATACGCTCCGCTGGCATCTGTAGAAGAATAACCCACTTCAGGATCCATTCCGCTATACCTGGTAAATGTGAAGGGGTTTTGCACAGCTATGTAAAAGCGGAGTTTGCTCAAATTTTTCCATCTTATAGCTCTGGATAAATCATAACCAAGTGTAATGTTGGAAACCCTTAAATAGCTTCCATCATGAACATAAATATCAGAGAAATCTGTCCAGTTGATATTGTCCTGGGTTACACGAGGCATCTTATTTGAAGTACCCTCACCATGCCAGCGACTTAATATATCAGTAGTCCAGTTTCCGTAAGAGCTTGACGGATCGCGGTAGCTTTGCACAATCTTATTGCCAGCCACTCCATTGGTTGATACAGAAAGATCAAAATTTTTGTACGCTCCCGAAAATCTCAAACCAAATACGTGATGAGGATTTGGATCACCGATATTCGTTTTATCGGCGGCAGAAATGACACCGTCCCCATTTACATCCACGTATTTCAAATCACCCGGATGTGCATTTGGTTGGAGCTCATGCCCTTTCCCGCCAGTATAGGATTCCACATCGGCTTCAGATTGAAATACGCCAGCTGTTTTATACCCCCAAAAATAACCGATAGGATTTCCTGCAGAGGCACGGAAAAATTCAGGTGAATTGACATATAAACTGTTTGTAGCGCCATGAATAATTCCATCTGCAGTTGGGATATTATTGACCAAATTTTTATTATAAGCATACGAACCGGAAATAGAATAACTGAAATCTTTACCAACCCTGTCATTGTAGGATAATTGAAGTTCTATTCCTTTATTGGTAACGTTTCCTCCGTTAATAAAGGGATTGGTAGAAACACCTGCGGTTGCTAATAAGGGAGCTGCAATTAACCAGTTCTTCGTTAATTTATTATATACATCTACGCTTATATTCAACCTGTTTTTTAGCAACTGTGCATCAATACCAACATTGGTTTGTTGTGAAGTTTCCCATTGGGTGTTTTCCACGCCAATTGTTGATGGGTAAGAACCATTGGTTAAAGTACTATTGGTATTACTAAAATTATATTGAGCATTATATAAGCTTATCAGCGAGAGATAGTTAAAGGCGGTAATGCCGTCATTACCATTAGAACCCCAACTTGCTCTCACTTTCAGGAAGTTCAACCAATTACCGATTGATTCCATAAACTTTTCGTTACTTACTACCCAGCCGGCAGAAAACGACGGGAAATATCCCCATTGGTGTCCAGGCGCAAATACAGTGGAACCGTCAGCGCGGAAAATAGCGGAGGCTAAATACTTGTCTTTAAAGCTATAGTTTATTCGGCCAAAAAAGGAGGCATGAGCTGAGACTGCATTTGCGTTGCCATAAACGGACATGCTATTGGTAACTGTTTGCCTGTTGGCGGCACTCGTGTCTGTACTCATCGAAACGGAAGTTACCGTTGAATTGCTTAAATAGGCCCGTTCGAAATTGCCGAATAAAGTAGAACCTGTATTAAATCCACCCACATACGATCCATGATAAATACGTATCGAACTGCCACCCAAAACATCAAATTTGTGATCTTTGATTTTAAACAGGTAGTTTATGGTATTATCCCAATTCCATGTTAATCCCTGGGAACTGCTTTGGCCAATACCTTCGTAATTGTTGTAGGAGTATATGGATAAATTCTTGTAAGCCGGAGTATAGCTATGACCAGCAGCAGAATTATATTCAACACCAAAAGTTGACTTGATCGTCATATTTTGGAAGGGCTGAAGTTCAGCATAAACATCCCCCAATACTTTTTGCGTCTTCGTGTCGTTTTGATTATTATAGACCATTAAGGCATATGGATTGGCTTCTCCATTATCCCAGGGGCCGCCATTATACACGGTAGAATTCATACTGTTTAAAAAGTTTCCGCTTGAATCATACATGGCCAATAGCGGGCTTGTTGTAAATGCCCCTCTGAGCGTGGTATTATATATTCCCCCATCGGAGATACCCTTTTGATCGATATAAGAAAAAGTAAGATGTTCGCCTACCCTCAATGCTCCATTATATAGCTTCCGTTCAGAATTTGTATGGAAATTATAGCGTTGGTAATTTGAAAGATTTGATCCGCCGACAATTCCACCTTGTGCCGTATATGATAAACCCAATGAGTAGGATGAAATGTCAGAGCCGCCATTGATTCCTAAATTAAAATTCTGAGTGGGCACATTTGAAGAAAACA
>DATCFI010000331.1:0-25412 GCA_036509585.1 Hanamia sp.
ATGCTGAAAAGTTCGTCATCGCTAACGGAGCCGCGCCGGCAAAGCTTTCCATACCCGGCGAAGATTTACTGATTGACAGCACCGCATTTTTGGACCTGGAAGAATTACCCAAGGAAATTTTATTTGTAGGTGGTGGTTTCATTGCTTTCGAGTTTGCTCATATTGTTTCACAGTTTGGAGTAAAAACAACGATTGTTCATCGGAATGAACAACCATTAAAAAACTTTGATGCAGACCTTGTGAAACTTTTAATAAAAGCAAGTGAAGAACAGGGTATTCGGATCATTCTAAATGCAGACGTAACAAGTATAACCAAAGAAAGTAACCGCTTTATTGTTCATGCAGAGCAGAACGAAAAGGAACTTAATTTTTCTACGTTGCTTGCTGTGCATGCGGCGGCCAGAGTTGCTGATATATTTGATATGGGCCTGAAAAACTTGAATGTTACGTTTAATAAAAAAGGAGTAGCGGTAAACGACTATATGCAAAGCATTTCTAACAGTAATGTATATGCCTGCGGCGATGCGAACGATAAAGGCCTTCCCTTAACGCCTGTTGCGGCAAAGGAAGGCATTATACTTGCTGGCAATTTATTAAAAGGGAATTATAAAAAGATTGAGTATGGCCATATTCCTTCCAATGTATTTTCCATGCAGACTCTTGCTGCTGTTGGGCTATCCGAGCAGGAAGCAAAAAACAGGAATTTAAATTACGCTGTTCATTTTAAAGAGACTACTGATTGGTATTCGTCCAGGCGGCTTAATGAGCCGGTTTCCGGCTTTAAGGTTTTGGTTGATAAAGATACAGACCAAATACTCGGCGCGCATCTTTTAGGCCCCAATGCCGAAGAAACTATTAACCTCTTTGCACTGGCCATGAATGCAGGAATAACAGCGAGCGTTTTGAAGAAAACAATTTTTTCTTATCCTACGAATGCTTCGGATGTAGTTCATATGCTTTAGAAAATATTCGGTTAAAATCAGTGTAAAAAAGATATCTATTTTATCAGCGCTAAAAATTCACTCTTGGTTCCTTCGTTGATAAATTTTCCTGAATAATGCGCAGTGATCGTACTGCTGTTGGTATCTCTTATTCCGCGCGAAGCCACGCAAAGATGAACGGCATCTATTACCACGGCAACATCTTCAGTGCCTATTGCTTTTTTTAACCCTTCAGCTATTTGGATGGTAAGCCGTTCCTGGACCTGTGGCCTCCTGGAATAATATTGTACCAGGCGGTTTATTTTTGATAATCCTATTACCTTGCCCTTTGAAATATAGCCCACATGTACCTTTCCTATAATGGGTACAAAGTGATGCTCGCAATAAGAATAAAGTGTAATGTCCTTTTCTATCAGCATTTTATTATACTGATATTTATTTTCAAAGAGTGTTACCCCGGGCTCATTGGCAGGATTCAATCCGCTGAAAGCTTCCTTTACATACATCTTAGCAACTCGCTTAGGTGTGTCTTTCAAACTGTCATCGTTCAAATCAAGGCCCAATGTTTCCATGATACCTTTAAAATGGTCGGCGATCACTTTAATTTTTTCATCGTCATTCATCAAAACCTTATCGCCATTAGAAGAAGCTTTCCGGGACAAATCCATATAATTCTCCTCAATTTCTTCCAAACTTATTTCTTCAAAATCTTTATATAAAACGTTATTGTTGTTCATCTTCTAATTTTTTTAGTTCATATATTTTAGCCATTACCCTATTCACCATTACATCACAATAGATAAGGTTAAACTCAAAAATCTCCTGGGGTGAATACATCTTTTTTATTTCTTTTTGCAGCATGCCTTTCGCTCTGTTTAGCCGAACCTTAACGTTGCTCTCAGTGATACCCATCGCTTCAGAAGTTTCAGCTATACTCAATCCGTTTAATTCGCGTAGCGTAAAAACGATCCGGTAATCTTCCGGAATCGCATGTATGGCATTTTCCAATACATGTCCAAGCTCTTTATTCATAGCAATTTTTTCGTTGTTGAGAGATTGATGGAACATTATATTTGATTTGTCATTTTGAAGTTCATCACTCGTAATTTCATTTTTAAAACTTAGCTTGTGGTTTTTCTGATAGCACACGTTAAGCATTATTCTTGTAAGCCACGTCTTGAACAAAGATCGATTTTCAAATTTTTTCAGGTTAGTGTATGCATTGATGTAAGTATCCTGCATCAGGTCTTCCGTATCCTCATGATTGTATCGGTAGGTGCGGCCTATCTTGTAAAGAAAAGGATCATATCTCCGAATCAATATTTCAAACAATTTTATTTCCCCGTCATTTATTCTCCCGATAATTTCCACGTCGGAATACTGCTCAAATTGTGTTTCCAAGTTTTCTAATTTTATGTTTGTTCAATGGCTACTTTCTGAGTTCCTATCTAAGGTAGCTTTATTTTAATAATAACTTTCCAATCATGGTAACCGGGTGAATCGTACAATAATAAGCGGCACTATCTGTCATCACCCATTTCCACATTTGACCCGGTTGAAGTGTATCTGAATAAAATTTATCCGGCTGGTAAGATTTAACAGTGTGAGCCACTAACCCTTTATTGATCCAGATCACCGTATCACCCTTAGTTACATCTAATACTTCAGGGTTAAACTTCATCAGGTTAATCGTTACTGTATCCACCTTATGGATGTTCTCTTTCATTTCTGTTTGATTTGCCGTGGATTTCTTATTTGGGGAAGAGCAACTAAATAAAAAAAGTATTGGGAATAATAAACATACCCTTATTCCCAATACAGCTACTAAAATTTTCATTTTTCGAGGCTTTTCTGAAGCATTTTAGCATGTTCCAGGTGTGCCTTAAATAATGGAACTGCGCTCACTAACAAATCGTGTAATTCTTTGTTGGTTGCGTCTGGAATTAAAACAGTTTCAACAGCCCCAATTACAGCAGTGTGGTATGCTACTTCATTATCAACATACGCCTTGTCAAAAGCTTTTCCTGATTTTGAATTGAGCATTTTCCGTGTTTTGACTGCCTGCGCATTCAATGATTGACTCGTTGCATTATCCTTAGGAGTAACGCCCAGTTTAGTAACCAATGCTACTGCCTTATCAATGACTGCCCCGTGGTCCTTTTCCATTGTTTTAGCAAATTCAACTACCTGTGCATTCTTTGATTTCTTAATGGCAATTTTTGCATAATCAATATCAATTTGATTTGCTGTAACCGCTACAGACGCAATTTCAGGATCTGTAAGTTTTTGGCTTTTTTGGGCGCTAACGGGAAAAGAAAGCAAACCAGTACTAAGAATCAGGCATATAGCCGACTTAGTAAGAGAATTAATAATTTTCATGATATATTTTGTTTATTTATAAGGTTAGAGTGAGCAAGGTTACAGAAGGTTACAAAATATCTTGGGGACTGGAAATAAAAATCCACAGTAAAGAAACAAAAAATTGATTTTCGTATCTGGACTTTTTACAAACGTGTTATTCTTGTCAGGTTTTGCAAAACAATCCGAACACTCCTGCAAACCTATCTTTGCAAAAAATAAAATCAAAAAAATGAAACAGTTAATTTGTGCCCTCGCACTTGTAATGAGCTTCTCTTTTGCTGTAAACACTCAAAAAGCCCAGCCTAAAATTATTGCATTGATTACCAGAGCATCATGGTGTGTAGTGTGTCAGGCCAATGGCCCTCGATTCATGAAAGACATCATGCCCATGATACAGGAAAACAAAGACGTGCTAATAGTAACGAATGACCTTTCGGATAAAAAGACTACTGCTTCGTCTAAAAGAACGCTCCAAAAAGCCGGCCTTGACGATTTTGCAGAAAAGAATCCCGCCACAGGAATGCTCTATCTTTTTAACGCTAATACAAAGAAACTTCTCTCAAGTGCAAGCCTGGCAGATTCAAATGAGGAAATAGAAAAAGCTTATAAAAAAGCACTTTCAAAAATATAAAGTGATGTACAATCTCTGCTTCGGAACGATGTGAAAGTCCGTTCGAAAGAGCCACGTTTTACGGATTGGCAGGTCAGTAATTATTTTTAACGGGAAAATTTTAAATTACAATTTAATATTAGGTGCAGTCGAAAAATATGGCGGTACTTTTGTGTCAGGCTTACCGATTCGATGTTAAATCCTGAACCTAATTTGAAAAATATCATGATAGAAAATATAGAAGTGATAATGGCTCAAAAAAGTAAAATCTCCTTGCATGGCCAGCATCACAAACTGGCGGATGTTCACGAACAATTAGAAATTCTGGAACATTCTCAAAGCGATAAATTTGTTTTGCCTCATTTTGAGCAAAAATTGAAACTAAGTGGTTTGTATCCTCTAAAGCCAACCAGTATAGAAATTTTACAGATCAACGTTGGTAAGATGTGTAATCAAACCTGCACGCACTGCCATGTAGATGCAGGCCCCGGCCGCACAGAAATCATGACTAAAGAAACCATGAAGCAATGCCTCAAGGTTCTGAAAAATACTTCTTCATTAAAAATAGTTGATCTTACCGGTGGAGCACCGGAAATGAATCCTGATTTTAGATGGTTTGTAGGAGAAATAAAAAAACTTGACAGGCACATAATTGTGCGCTGTAACCTGACGATTATTTTGGCGAATAAGAAATATACGAACCTGCCTGAATTCTATAAAGAAAACCAGGTAGAAGTAGTTTCATCACTGCCTTGCTATACAAAAGATAATACCGACAGGCAAAGAGGGAATCATGTATTTGAAAAAAGTATCAGAGCATTGCAAATGTTGAATGCAATAGGATACGGAAAAGAAGAAACGAGACTGGTTTTGAATTTGGTGTATAATCCCGCAGGAGCATTTCTTCCGCCGCTGCAACAATCTTTAGAAAAAGAATACAAAGAAGTTTTGATGAAAGAATATGGAATTTCATTTAATCAATTATTTACCATCACTAATATGCCTATCAACCGCTATCTGGATTATTACTCATCAGCGGTAATTACGAAAAATACATGGAGAAATTAGTGGATGCTTATAATCCTGTGGCAGCCGCTAACGTGATGTGTCGAAATACTATTTCTATTGGCTGGGATGGTTATATTTACGATTGTGATTTTAACCAGATGCTTGAAATGAAAGTAGGCACGCAATCGAACCACATCAGTGAATTTAATGTTGCTGAATTAAATAATAGAAATATTTTAGTGGGGCAACATTGCTATGGATGCACGGCCGGCGCGGGAAGTAGCTGCAGTGGAGCGGTCGCCTAATTAATTGTTTAAAAAGGTTAGAAAAAAAATATTTTTAAAATGAAAGCATGGACGAATTTTTAAAAGCAAAGGATTACCTAATTCAAAAAGGAATTACAAATCCCGAAATAGGAATTGTTTTGGGAACTGGCCTTAATCATCTTTTGGATTGTGTAGAGATAAAAGAAACAGTCCCGTACACAGAAATCCCCGGTTTTTGTGTCTCTACTGTTGAGACCCATAAAGGCTATCTTGTGTATGGAACAATCGGAAATAAAAATGTACTGATCATGCGAGGTCGCTTTCATTCCTATGAAGGATATTCAATGCAGCAAATTGTATTCCCAATAAGAGTAATGAAAGTATTAGGTGTAAAATATCTTTTCTTATCCAATGCGGCAGGTGGCATTAATCTTAACTTTAAAAAAGGAGATTTGGTTTTAATAGATGATCACATCAATCTACAATCAGGTAATCCATTAACCGGAAAAAACTTTGATGATCTGGGTTCTCGTTTTCCTGATATGAACGAGCCATACGATCCCGATTTACAAAGTAAATTGTTAGAAAAGGCGAAAGAATTAAACCTTGATTTAAAGAAAGGAATTTATGCTGCTGTAAATGGCCCAAATCTCGAAACAAAAGCCGAGTATCGCTATTTAAAAATAATAGGTGCTGACCTGGTTGGTATGTCCACCGTGCCTGAAGTGATTGCTGCCAATCATGTGCAACTGCCTTGTGTAGCCGTTTCAGTTGTCACGGATGAATGTGATCCCGATAATTTAAAGCCGGTAAGTTTCGCGCAAATAATAGCTGTGGCGGCAAAAGCAGACGAAAAATTGTCTTCATTATTCGCAGAAACTATCAAAGGATTATGACCGAAAATGTCCTTATCGTTTTTGTAAAAAACATAATGGAAGGCCATGTAAAAACCAGGCTTGCAGCCACATTAGGAAATAATGCTGCAATGGATATTTATAAACAACTTCTAAGAAATGTACATTACAAAATCCAACCATTAGATGTTGATAAAATTGTTTTCTATTCTGATTTTATTGAAGAGGATATTTGGGAAAATAATTTATTTCAAAAAAAGATCCAGCAAGGAAATGATTTGGGCGAAAGAATGAAAAATTCGTTTAAAAGCTCGTTTACTGATGGCTACAAAAATGCAATTATCATTGGAACTGATTGCCCCGGAATAAATATAAATATTTTGGAAAATGCTTTTTTAAAATTGAATGATTCTGATATTGTTATTGGCCCGGCAACCGACGGCGGTTATTATTTATTGGGAACGAAAAAAGAGTATCCATTTTTATTTCAAAATATTGAATGGAGTACAAATAAGGTTTTACAGCAAACCATTGATCTTTGCGACAAGAATCAGTTATCCTATTTCTTGCTTACTGAACTTTCAGATATAGATGAAGAAAAAGATTTGATTCATTTGAAACACTTTAGGCTCAAAATATAAAAGTTAATGATTAGCATTATTATTCCAACTTACAATGAAGAAGAAAATATTGCTGAAACAATTGCTGAAATAAAAAAAAGGGACAACGGAAAGCTTATTTCAGAAATCATTATTTCTGATGGACATAGTACAGATAAGACAGATTCGATTGCTTCAAATGCAGGTGCGACAGTAGTTATATCCGAAAAAAAAGGAAGGGCAGCTCAAATGAATTACGGTGCTTCCATAGCAAAAGAAGAAATTCTTTATTTTCTTCATGCGGATAGTATTCCTCCAGATAATTTTACAGCTCATATTTTAAATTCCCTTGAAAACAATTATGTATCCGGTTGTTTCAGACTTGCGTTTGATTACCAACATTGGTTTTTAAAAGCAAATTGTTGGTTTACCCGTTTCGATGTGAATACCGTTCGTTTTGGCGACCAGAGTTTATTTGTAACAAAAGAGGTTTTAAAAAAATGTGGAGGTTTTGATGAAAAGCTTCTGATGATGGAAGATCAGGAAATTATTCATCGCATCAAAAAATATGGAAAGTTCAATGTAATGAATGATACGGTAACTACTTCAGCAAGAAAATATTTAGACAATGGAATTTACAGAATGCAATTTATTTTTTTTCGTATCTGGCTTTTGTATTATCTCGGTTATTCGCAACGGCATTTATTAAAGTTGCACAAAAGGCTGATTCGTAAAACCAAGCTTTAATCAGACGGTCGAAGTTTTGAGTTTTCGCGAAGCGTACCAGCCCACAAAAGAACCCCAGATAACTACATTAAAAATAACGGGCATAATGATACCTTTTGCATGAAAACCATTGAATAAAGGTTGCCCCATAAATGCGTTCACTGCTATCAAAAGCCAGAGTGTAGGTAAAAATCCAAATAGCATTCCTTTTCCGATAGTGGGATTTTTTACCATCCAGGTAAAAATCATGCCCCAGATGCCGCCGCTAATGATGAAAAGAATGCCAGCAATTACCTGGTCAAAAGCGGGCGAATGAATCCCGAAAGTGCTATGGTACATTTTTACAAAAGCCGGATCACCCATGCCAGCCGCCATGAGAATATACATGACTATTATTAAAATAAAGGCGCCCATACAGCCACCGCTAAAACCGTTTATTGAAGAAGCTTTCATAATTTTTTAATTTATTTTGTTACCATCTGTTTTAAGCAAATAATTTCTATTAGGTTTTCACATTTGGGTTTAATGTTTAAAGTTTAAGGAAACATTTCTATAAAAAATTTACTTAAACTATGTAATTAAAATAAGATGCCACAATAAATGTTCCATAATCAAAACGAAAGAATGCCACAAAGAATTTCTTCTTCGTGTCCGGCTTTTATATTTCCGCGAATATTTACAGAAGTATCTATTAACGTTGCAAAAAAAGCTAATTTATAAAACCAGGCTTTGATCAGACTGCTGAAGTCTTGAGTTTTCTCGAAGCGTACCACCCAAGAATACCACCCCAGATAAGCATATTGGAAACAATCGGTCCAACAATACCCATCAAAGTAAATCCATTAAATAAAGGTCTGCCAAAGTAACTATCAATAACCAGCCATATCCAGAGGTTGGGCAAGAGGCCAAATAAAATTCCTTTTAAAACTGTCGGACGCTTGACAATCCACGTGAAAATGAGGCCCCATATTCCGCCACTTATTATAAAAAGAATAAAAGCCACCACCTGGTACCCGGGATGAGCACCAATGGTAGCAGAATACATCGCAACAAAAGGCGGAACAGTGTTATTGGTAAGTTGCATTATGTACGCAATTACAGCTAAAACAACAGCACCGATACTACCACCAATAAATCCTGTTTTTAACGCGTGTTTCATAATTAGATAATTTTATTTGTAAGGTTTTCTTTTTTAGACGACTATTTATTATTTAAAGGTAACTTTTTGATTGGCTTATATTTTATTTTAGATTAAAAGGAACAACGATTGCATAACTTTATTTATAAATTATGGACGAAAAGATTTACGATATTATCGTTATCGGCTCAGGCTCGGGCGGCTTGACTGTTGGATTATTTATGGCCAAAGCAGGTTTTAAAGTATTGATGATTTCAAAAGCTGATGCAGATATCGGAGGCGATTGTCTTAATGATGGATGCGTGCCCGGCAAAGCTTTGATACATGTTTCCCGAATCGCACACAATGCAAGAATAGCTTCCTATTTCGGGTTAGAAGTGATAGGAAAGTTGGATATAAAAAAAGCGATGAATTATGTCTATGAACGTCAGGAAATCATTCGTGTGCATGAAAATGCGCAATGGCTAAGAGATCAGGGCGTGGATGTAGCGCTAGGTAACGCGAGTTTTACGGATAAAAATGAAATAGAAGTAAATGGGGAAAAATATACCGGTAAAAAAATTGTAATTGCTACCGGATCTAAACCAAAGAAATTGAAAGTACCCGGTGTAGAAAACGTAAAATACTATGACAACGAAAGTATTTTTCATATAAATGACCTGCCCGAAAAATTATTGATAATTGGCGGTGGTCCTATTGGCATTGAGATCGCACAAGCTATGAATCGCCTGGGAAGTAAAGTAATCATGGTTCAGCATGGCAACGGGATTTTAGAACATGATGATGCAACGATAGCTGATATACTTTTAAAACAATTAATTAAAGAAGGAATTGAATTTATTTTCAATGCTGATGTCGATTACTTTATTTCTCCGGGTAAAGCATCTGTGAAATTTAAAGATGGTAAGTCAGAAGAAGTATCATTTGATGCAGTGTTTGTTGGTATCGGCAGGGAATTGGATTTAAAATCATTGCAACTCAATAATGCCGGCATTGAAGTAAAGGATAACAAAATCGCAAAAGATAGATACCTGCGTACTTCCAATAAAAATGTTTTTGTGTGTGGAGATGTAGCCGGAGATTTAATGTTTTCACATGCAGCAGAATTTCATGCACGCATTGTATTAAACAATTTATTTTCACCATTTAAAAAGAAACTGAACAACGATCACATGTCGTGGGTGACTTTCACTGATCCCGAGCTGGCTACGTTTGGCCTCAATGAAAAGCAATTGAAGGAGAGAAATATTCCTTATAAAAAACTGCAACAGGATTTTACAGATGATGATCGTGCAGTGGTTGACAATTATCAATATGCAAAAATGATTTTATTTATTAGTAAAGGCGGTTGGTTTAAAAAAGAAAAAATACTGGGAGGTACTATGTTAGCGCCTCATGCCGGGGAATTGATACAAGAATTGCTTTTGGCCAATACAAGTGAATTATCCATCAATACCATCTTTAATAAAGTGTACCCTTATCCTGTAGCTTCCAGAATTAATCAACAGATTATTGCAAAACATAAAGAAGGAAGTTTGACTAGCACAATTAAAAAAATATTGCAAACCGCATTCAAAATTTTCAGTTAATGGAATGGTGGGAAATATTTAAAGAATGGTTTTTCAGTCTGGGGGAAAAATACAATGTAAATCCTTACATCTTTGGAAGTATTTACATCGGTGCGATTCCCTTCTTTTTTTTGTCGCTTTATCGGACTATAAAAAATATCAGGAATAAAAAACCTTTTGTGCTTCCCGCGTTGCTGACGGGATTCTTTTTTATTTCCGCATATTTATATCTTATTGTTGTTGGGAGAAATATTCCGGTGTGGGTTTATGTCTTTATTGCGATATTGATCGGTTATGGAATTTATTCTACTTTGAAAAAGATCAGCGAAAAGACATAAGATAAATGAACAATGGACAGTTAACAATGAACAATGTTGAATTATTGTAATCGTGATTGTTTAATTTTTAATGCAAACAGTAAAGATGATTAGATCCATTTTTGATACTTATGGTTCGACAATATTGATAATTATTTTTATTATTCTTTTTCTTCTTGAATCAAAATTCCAACTAAGGAAAAGAGTTCAAAACCGTTGGAAAAGAATTATCATAAACTTCTCGGTTTCTCTTCCATCATTCGCACTGCTTCGCCTTGTGTTTATTCCGTTTATGGTTTGGTTGGCTTACAAAAATGAGCAATTGCAATTTGGTGTAAATTATTTATATATAGCGCCGGTGTGGCTGAAAGCCACGATAGCATTTCTATTGCTGGATTATACCAATTATCTATGGCACATTGTTCTTTATAAAATGCCTTTCATGTGGAGGTTTCACCTAGTGCATCATACTGATCTTGACTTGGATATTACCACTTCTTTCCGTTTCCATTTTGGCGAATTGATCGGTTCCGTTTTCTTTAGGGGATCCGCAGTTATTTTAATTGGCATTTCTCCATCGATGGTACTTATTTATGAAATTGTTTTTGAAGCGTGTAATCAGTTTCAACACAGCAATATGAAAATTTCCTTTCGTTTTGAAAAAGTATTGAATAAAATCTTTGTAACTCCAAGGATGCATGGTATTCATCATAGCATGAAAAAAAGAGAGACGGATAGCAATTTCTCTATCATCTTTTCATTTTGGGATAGGTTGCATAGAACCATAAGATTGAACGTAAACCAGGATGAAATTGTAACAGGAGTTCCAGTCTATCACGATGAAGGAGAATTGACAACGTGGAATCTTCTGAAATTGCCTTTTACTAAAATCCGTGAATGGATTGAAAATGAAAATAAGGCCGATCCGGACAAAATGAACCTGAAACCTTAGTTAACAACATGCGTCCATATGTGGATTATAAAATCCTGGTATTTTTATCAAAATCCGCCAGCATCTTGTCTTCCGGGGCTAATTCCGTAACGAGGTAATCTATTTTATTTACGTTACACAGATGCATTTTATGTTCTGAATTTAATTTCTCTGAAATGGTAACCACAGCAAGCTTTGAAGAACAATTTATCATTGCTTTTTTTATTTGCGCGATCCTCCAATCTACTTCAGTAAGCCCGGCTTTAGGATTAATGCCATTGGCTCCCAGTAAACATAGATCCACTTTTATTTCTGAAAGTTCACTAATTGTTTTTTCTCCCATGGTTATCTGTGCAGAATGATCTATTTCACCGCCCAGAAGAATAACGGTGATCAATGGACGCTTTGCAAGCAATAGCGCCATTAAAGGGCTCACTGTAAAAAATGTAGCTTCCAGTTTGTCAGGAATCAGTTGTATCATTTCTATCATCGTAGTGCCACCTGCTGTAAGGATCACCATTTCGTCCTTTATGAGCTTTACCGCTTTGCCTGCTATTATTTTTTTCTTCTCCTGTGAATACACAAAGCTTTGCTGAACCGCATAGTGATAAGACCTGGACAACGCGCCACCATGTACTTTCAGAATAAGCCCAGCTTCTGCTAATTCAGTAAGATCGCGCCTGACTGTATCTTCAGATACTTCTAATTGTGTGCTTAGCTGGGTTGATAATACCTTGTTGTGAAGGTTGATTTGTTTTAGAATAAATGCATGACGTTCGTTTTTCAACATGCCGTTTTCAGATATTTTCATTTTTAAATTTATAAAAATTTGCCGATATAGATTTTTTAAAATGATGCCGTTGGTTTTTTCTTAACAGAAAATATTTGTTACATCAGGAATTTTTTTCAAAAAAATAGGAAATTCTCAAATCAAAAGTTTCAAACTTACTTTTCCAAACAAGAAGTTTCAAGAGTGAAAAAGCAAATAACATTGATTTCTCGTTAAGATAACAACCTCATAAAATATAAAAGCGTAGCTGAAATGCTTGGGTTTTTAAAAGAAACATTAAGTGTGCATGATTAGAACGATAATTCTTATTTGCGAGTCGCGGTGTCTAACAGTGAACAAACAAATAGCATTAATTTCAATTTTATTCTGACGATAGACAACCCAATTCAAAATAGGTCTTAGCAAACGATTAAAATTAAAATAGAAATACCTGTTTTTTGTTTGCCTGCTGATCGTGTGTTTAACACCACTTTATTTGGAATGACTATAAATAATACACTGCCCTTTTACCAAAGCCTTAGCTTCATTAATTTGATGAAAGTTCTTGTCTAGTTTAAGGACACGCAAAGCACTTAAATAGAGAGGTGAAAATTTTTGATCCGTAACGAGCGTAATAGCAGCATACTTCTTATGCGACAAATCTTTTAATTCAGTTCCAATCAATAAGCCGCTGAGGTAATGATAATTTTCATTCGGTGATAGTTTATCCAGCAACCTGTTTGTTCTTACTCTAAAAATGCCGTGGAGTAAATTTTTAGTGATCGCTTCTTCAACGCCCAGCACAAAAGAAGAATTTATAATTGCTGTACTAAAATTTTCATTTTTCAACGAGTTTGCTAAAGTACTTTTGGTAGCTAACAAATAAAAAAGTTCACCGGTCATGTAAGTTTTGACATCTGTTATCATACAATTTCTTATAGTGATATGTTTAGAGTGCGTACCGGGTAAAATAAATAATTCTTCTTCATCTGTATTTTTTATTTCACATCCTGCAATTATGGTTTCTTCTCCACGCATCACATCATTCTCACATTTAACCCCGGAAACAATAATCATCCGATGCTTAAATCTACCAGAAGGTTCAGTAACATGTACTATTAAATCACTTCCATCCGACCTAAGCGGGAGCCGTGCATATTCAAGTTCCATCATTCCGATAGCTGATGATGCCATGCCGGAAATGATTATCGGAACTTCCGATAATGTATGTCCTGATCGCGTGTAAAGTTCCTGGATACCGCTTGATAAAACAGACTCATAAAACAAAAACCTATCTGAGGAACTTTTCTGCCACATCGCATACGTAGCCGCAATGCCTTGCTGCGAAACGAATTCAGTCACCACGTTTTGTGTTTCAGTATCGATTAATCGTAAACGAAATGAAGAGGTCCCCCAATCACAACTGATGAATTGACTCATGATGATTATTTTAATAGCAATTGCAATCTCTTTTACCTATTTGGACTTTTTCCGAAAACGCTAATGTTTATAACGAAGTGAAACATCTGATTTTTCATTTTCATAAATTGAAATTATTATTTTATCGCTTCGACAAAGCGTTTTGCCCTGGCGGTAATATTTTGGAAATACAATTCATCCATTTTTTCTTTGGTATTCACAAGGGAGCTACCGATGCCAAATGAGCAAGCGCCGGCTTTTTTATACTTACGGATATTATTGACGTCAATGCCGCCTGTAGGCATTAGTAGAACCTGGTTCAATGGCGCCAAAAGCTGCTTCAGATATTCGGGAGGCTGAGCAGGAAATATCTTTATGATGTCAGCGCCGTTTTTGTAAGCGGTAAAAACTTCCGTTGGAGTATAAGCTCCCGGAATGCTTACGATCGCATTTTCATTGGCTGTTTTAATTACATCCAAATCTACCGTTGGGGAAATCAGAAACTTTGCACCTGCGTCTATTGCAGACCGTGCATTCATAACCGTTAGTACCGTACCTGCACCTACCAACATTTTGTTTTTAAACTCGTTAGATAGTTTTTTGATAAGATGTAAAGCGTCATCAGAGTTCATTGTAACTTCTATCAGTCTGATGCCGCCTTCATGTAGCGCTGCGGCAATATTTATGACATCACCTGCGGCAAAGCCGCGTAGAATGGCAACGATTTTATGTTGGAGAATTTGTTGTAAGGAAGTCATGAATATTAATTAAGCTCTTTTGAAAGCAAGGTTAGCAAAAAATACAAAGAAAAATAGAAATCTCTGGAAAAAGTTTGCTTACTGTCAAACATTTCTTTCGTCATTCTCTATAAGAATAAATACTATTGGCCTGTGCCGTACAGGTTATTGTAAGATCATTAACGCAAACGTTTGGCGGTAATGAAGCGCAATAAAAAATAGTATCCGCCACGTCTTTGGGCTTTAGCGGCATGAGGCCATCATAAACTTTATCTGCTTTTTCTTCATTTCCCTTAAATCTTACCAAAGAGAATTCCGTTTCCACTGCGCCGGGTTTTACGTTGGTTACTTTTATATGATGAGGGAGCAGGTCAATACGCATTGCACTGCTGATGGCTTCCACCGCACTTTTTGTTGCGCAATAAACATTTCCTCTTTCATATACTTCATCCCCCGCTATTGATCCAAGATTGATAATGTGGCCACTATTTCTTTTGATCATTGCAGGTAGTACGGCTTTACTTACATATAGCAATCCCTGCACATTCGTATTCAGCATGGTTTCCCAGTCTGTAATATCGGCTTCATCAAATGTGTTGCGACCCAGCGCCAAACCCGCACTGTTTATTAAAATATCAATTGATTTCCATTTATCAGAAAAATGATTAATGCTCTTAATAACATCATCTTTATTTTGTACATCAAAAGAAGCACATAAAATATCAACATTGTATTTTTCCTGCAGCTCATTTTTTAATTCTTCCAATCTTCCTGTTCTTCGTCCGTTGATAATAATATGATCACCATTAGCAGCAAATTTTTCTGCGCATGCCCTTCCTATACCCGATGTAGCTCCTGTGATAAAAACAACTCGTTCCATGTTGATATTTTTTTTGTTTAGAATTTTTTCATAGATTAAAAATAGACATTAAAAGTTTGTTTACTGTTAATAGATCTTAGATTATTTAAAGGGTGGTGACGCCAGTAATTCTTCGGGCGAATTAATAATTGTGACGCTTTCCAAAACTTTTGAATATAAGAAACCGCCCGCTTCCACCGTATGTAAAAATGAAATAAGGCTATCGTAAAATCCCGATGTATTCAATATGAATATTTTTTTGTTGTGAATGTTTAACTGGTTCCATGTGAGCATTTCAAATAATTCGTCCAGGGTGCCGAAACCTCCCGGAAGTACCAGCGCTGCATCACATTTTTCATAGAGCATTCTTTTTCGTATATGCATGTCAGATACTTCTATCATTTCCGTGAGGCCGTTGTGCCTGTTTTCAGCTACGGCCAGAAAGCCAGGCATAATACCGATTACTTTGCCGCCCTGTTCCAAAACCGCATTTGCGACTGCACCCATAATACCTTTGTTGCCGCCGCCATAAATGAGCGTAATATTATTGTCGGCCAGCAGATGCCCGGTTTGTTTTGCGTGTTCACAAAATAACGGATCGCTGCCACTTTTTGATCCGCAAAAAACTGTTAGTGATGTAATTGCCATATTTTATTTATCTTGAATAAAAAATCAAATTTAGAAAATAGAAATCCTAATTTCCCTTTTAATATTCCCAAATCAAAATTATGTCTCCTGCTGTCTTGTTATCTTTTATCATTGGCTATTTTTTAGTTCTTATTTTAATCTCTTATTTCACTTCCCGGAAATCAACTGACAATGCCACGTTTTTTATTGCCAACAGGTCTTCGAAATGGTATTTGGTGGCTTTTGGTATGATAGGTACTGCATTGAGTGGCGTTACTTTTATCTCCGTGCCTGGCGAAGTAGGAAATCTTGCCGGTTCTCAGTTTCGCTATTTTCAATTTGTACTGGGCAATGCGGTCGGATATTTTTTAGTGGCTGGCATATTGCTGCCGCTTTATTATAAAATGCACCTGATCTCAATTTATGAAGTGATTGAAAGAACTCTTGGAAAAGTGAGCCATAAAACGGCTGCAGCTATATTTTTAGTCTCGAGGATTATCGGCTCTGCATTCAGATTATACCTGGTAGCAATTGTCTTACAGCGTTTTATTTTTGACGAAATGGGCGTTCCATTTTGGTTTACAATTGTTATCTGTTTGTTGCTGATATGGGGTTATACTTTCCGCGGCGGTTTAAAAACGATTATTATAACCGATACATTGCAAACTGTTTTCCTGGTGGCTTCTGTAATTCTTTCCATTTATTTTATTTGCAGCAGTCTCAATATGAATATTAGCGAGGCATTTCATGCTGTAAAAGACAGTAGTTATTCTAAAATGTTTTTTACGGACCATTTCGTGACTAATAAATTTCATTTCACCAAGCAATTTCTCGGAGGCATTTTTGTGACGATTGGTATGTTTGGCCTAGACCAGGACCTGATGCAGAAAAACCTGAGTTGCAAAAACATAAAGGAAGCACAAAAAAATATGCTCAGTTTTACTTTTGTCTTTGTTATTATCAATTTGTTTTTTTTAAGCGTAGGCGCGCTGTTATATATCTATGCAAACCGCGAGGGCATTGCCATTCCACTGGATGCTGTTACGCATCAACCAAGAACAGATTACCTTTTTCCGGAGATTGCCTTAAATCATTTTAAAGGCGTGCCGGCGATTGTCTTTATGTTGGGGCTTACTGCGGCAACCTTTGCTACCACGGATTCCGGACTTACCGCCTTGACAACTTCTTTTTGTATTGATTTCTTAAACTTTGATAAACGAAAATCCGAATCAGAAAAAGATATGGTTAGAAAGAGAACGTATGTGCATATTGCGTTTTCCGTTATTATTCTTTTAGTAGTCTTATTGTTCAATGCGGTGAATGACGCATCAGTAGTGAGCGCAATATTTAAAGTAGCTACATATACGTACGGTCCATTGATTGGATTATTTGCATTTTCTTTATTTGCTAAAAAAAGGCAGGTATTGGATAAGGCCACGCCGATGATCGTCATCCTTGCGCCCCTAATATGTTTTTTTATCGATAAATATTCAACAGTGTTATTTGACGGCTATGTTTTTGCTGAAGAGTTGATCATTGTAAATGGCCTACTTACCTTTATAGGGTTATGGATCTTGTCAAAAAAGAAGACTTCTGAAGAAATAAATTTATCTTATGCCTGAAATAATTAGCGAAAAAGCCAACGACTATGCAGCCTCTTTTTCTGAACCTACAGACAAATTATTGAAGGAGATCGAAGAGTTTACGCTTAATAATCATGCGCATTCCAACATGTTGAGCGGACCTTTACAAGGCAAGTTTCTTGAAATGCTTAGTAAGATCATCAAGCCAAAAAATATCCTGGAAATAGGAACCTTTACCGGTTATAGCGCTTTGTGCCTTGTAAAAGGGCTACAGGTGGGCGGCTATTTACATACTATTGAGTTGCGCGACGAAGACGCTACTACCGCTCAAAATTATTTTGCAAAATCTTCACATAACGAAAAGATAATTTTACACCGTGGAAATGCGTTAGAACTAATTCCAGACCTTCAGACGGAATGGGATCTGATTTTTATTGACGCTGATAAAACCAATTATATTAATTATTACGAATTAACTTTGCCGCGATTAAGAAACGGAGGCGTTATCCTGGCTGACAATGTGCTATTTCACGGGGAAGTGTTGGAAGAAAATATTAAAGGCAAAAATGCAGTAGCCATAAATGCTTTTAATGAACACGTGTCAAAAGATAAACGTGTACAACAGGTGATAATTACAGTAAGAGACGGTTTGATGATGGTAATAAAAAAATAAAAAGATTTTAAATTTTTTAATTACAATAGTTTTTTTCCCTGATGAATAAAACAGTCGCTATTTTATTTTCTGTAATTTGTTTTTTACAGGCCGCTGCACAAGATGTAACACCTCAACAATATATTGAGGAATATAAAGATATCGCCATCAGCGAAATGAGAAGAATGGGTGTGCCTGCCGCTATTACACTTGCCCAGGGTTTAATGGAATCTCAGTGCGGCAACAGCGATCTTGTAAAAGAATCCAACAATCATTTTGGAATTAAATGTAAAAGCACATGGACTGCTGAGACGGTAAGTCACGATGATGATGAGCCTGGTGAATGTTTTAGAAAATATAAAACCGCTGACGATTCCTACCGCGATCATTCTGATTTTTTAAGGAGTGGTAGCCGGTATACTTTTTTATTTCAACTGAATCCATCCGATTATAAAGATTGGGCATATGGATTGCAAAAAGCAGGGTATGCTACTAATCCCCGTTATCCTCAAATATTAATTAATAATATTGAAAAGTACAACCTGCAACAATATACAATCGAGGGTATGACTGAAGTTCCCCAGGTCGTCGCTACTAACCTTCAGGTAGATATGAAAAGCAATTCAACTCCAATCGCCTCAGCTGATTCAAATGTTACGAAAACGACTGATCTTACTATAAATGGATTAAAGGCTTTGTTAGTTCCCAAAGGCACGTCGTTATTGGCTATAGCTATGCAACAGCATATCAGCCTCGATAAATTATTAGCAATAAATGATCTGACTAATGATGGTCTACTTAAGCGTAATCAATATATTTTTTTAGAGAAAAAGAAAAAAGTGGGCGACTCCCAATTTTACATTGCACAGGCTAACGAGTCCATTTACGATATCTCTCAAAAAAATGGTGTTATGTTACAATGTATTTATGAATATAACGGACTTACTTCTGACGACTTCGTGACAGAGGGGACAAAAATATTTTTAAAACCGATTAATATCGCAGGTTCTATTCAGAAGACGCAAAGCTCAAAATTAAGTGCATCGAGCTCAAAAGTGGATGTCCAAAGCTTAAAATAAATTATGCCTAATTTAAAAGTACACGATAAAGACTTTACCCCATACATCACATCTTCCCAAATAGAGGAGCAGGTAAGCAGGGTGGCGCAAGAGATCAATAAAGATTATGAAGGAAAGAAGCCATTGTTTATCGCCATTCTTAATGGCGCTTTTATTTTTGCCGCAGACCTGTTTAAAAAAGTAAATGTTGAAGCGGAAATATGTTTTATAAAATTAGCTTCTTACAAAGGTGTTAAATCAACCGGCAAAGTCATTACGGCGATCGGGCTAGACACGGAAATTTACGGAAGAGACGTTATTATTATCGAGGATATTGTAGATACCGGTAAAACCTTATCGCAGTTTTTGCCACAGTTAGAACATCAGCATCCTGCTTCTTTAAAGATCGCATCACTACTTCATAAGCCAACTGCAATGGTTCACCCAATAAAAATAGATTATCTTGGGTTTACTATTCCAAATAAGTTTGTATTGGGTTATGGACTGGATTATGATGGTCTAGGAAGAAATATAAAAGAAATTTATCAGTTGGTTTAGGTTGCCTCGTTTAAAATCGTGTTGGCTGGCGATTTGAAATACCAAAATATTTCCTTTGAAAAAGATTTTTATCATATTATCTGCTTTACTGTTGCTTAAAAATGCTACAGCTCAGTATTACATTAAAGGCGATGTCAAAGATGAAAATAATCAGGCACTCCAAAATGTAAAAATTTACATGCCGGCTGCCGGCTCATTGTATACAAGTGGCGATTCGGGTGGCTTTGGAATTCCCTCTTCTAATTTAACGGATTCGCTGATCTTCAGTTTGGACGGCTTTGTGACTAAATCAGTAAGGTTTAAAACAAATGAATATCTGCATATTATTTTAGACTCACTTCCGACAAACGTAAAAACTTCCAAATCAAAATTAGTATCGCTTACTACAGAAAGCACAGGAAATATGTTTCCAATCTCTTATTACCAGGATGAGAGTTATAACAGCCTCGCAGAAAATGATTTTATAAAAGTGACTGATCAAACGAATACTGAATTTTCGATGCGGATTGACAAAGCATCTTACAGTAATGTTCGCCGGTTTATTAATCAGGGTGAGCAAGTGCCACCGGATGCGGTCAGAGTGGACGAAATGTTGAATTATTTCAATTTCAATTATAAAGAGCCCGAAAAGGACAACGTTTTCAGAATGGAATCGCAAGTTTCTGATTGCCCATGGGATACGAGCCATCGCCTTTTATTTTTGAATTTATCCGGGAGAAAATTAAACCTGGATCATGTACCTCCTTCCAACCTGGTTTTTCTTATTGACGTTTCAGGGAGTATGGATTTACCCAACAGGTTACCTCTTTTAAAGGAAGCTTTTCAGTTGTTGGTTAAAAACTTAAGAAAGAAAGACACGGTTTCAATTGTCACTTATGGGGGCTCTGTCGGCGTATGGCTTCAGCCGACGAGTGGTGATCAAAAACAAAAAATTTCCAAATCAATCGAAGAATTAACTGCCAGTGGAGATACTCCCGGAGAAGCCGCCATAAGAATGGCCTATAAGCTGGCGGAAAGCACTTTTATTAAAGGTGGTAATAATCGCATCATCCTGGCAACGGATGGAGATTTTAATATTGGTCAAAAGAGTGAGAATGACCTGGAAGAATTAATATCAAAAGAAAAGTTGTCGGGGGTTTATCTTACCTGCCTTGGTGTAGGTATGGGCAATTATAAAGATTCAAAAATTGAAGTGCTTGCAAAAAAAGGTAATGGAAATTTTGCTTATTTAGACGACATAAGAGAAGCAGAGAAAGTACTGGTAACTGAGTTCACCCAAACTATGTATTCGATTGCAAGCAACGTTTACATTAATGCTAAGTTTAATCCTTCTACAGTAAAGCAATACAGGTTAATAGGGTATGATAATAAGAAGAGTGTTATTGATGAAAAAAATTACGAATTAGAAGGCGGGGAAATTGGTTCTGCTACCGGTAATACTGTGATATTTGAGATAATTCCTGCGGCTTCGGATTCTTCTACTCCGGTTATCGGTGCTAAGATTGCAGATTTTACGGTTCATTATCGTGTGCCCCAAAATGATAAAGAGCAGATCTTAGATTATAAAAGTCTTGAAAATTATGTACCATTTGATTCCCTTAATAAAGATCTTCAGTTTGCTACGTCTGTCGCCATGTTTGGATTAAAGTTGAGAAAATCCAAATACTTTCCTGAGGATGTAGATTGGGACAGCATCAAAAATATCGCTGTTAACTCTTTAAATAAAGATAATTTTCTTGATACCGAATTTGTTGGATTAATTGATAAATGCAAATCCATTTATTACGACAAGAAAAAGAGAAGAGTTCGGAAAAAAGACAGGTAAGTTAACAGGTATCACGCCAGCGTTGTGCAGTCATCTTACTACTGTCTAAAATAGTAATGGAATTAGTTTGGGAGTAGATGCTATTGATGATGCTAATAGATATAATTAGCAAAGTGAATCGCTTTTTCATGAGAAGGAAAGTTTTAAAAGTTAATTAATTGGTACACCGTGAATACTGCCCTGTTAACTGCAAATCAAACCTACCATCTGTGATTACAACGGAATCAGAAAAGCTTGCGTAAAGTGTGAAGCTAAAAATTCCTGAAATAATTCTGTTAACTGTGTCTAATTTAGTGATTTGAAAGACTTTATTGGGGTCGCCGCTAACAGGCGTACAATAGCCGTTATTATTGGAAAAGCCTATATCTAATGTATCTATTATGTTTCCTGTTCCGTAAAATGCCTCAAATGTTCCTATAGTGAAACTGCTTTGGTCTTTGAAATTTTCAGCAAGCATCCCAAAACTCATTGGCAGAAAAGAGTTCCTATTAGCTGAATTAAAGCCATAAGTTAATTCAACCGCTCCATTCCACCAGGTATCCTCGCAGCGATAATAAGGCACCCAAACCTGTCCGTTTATTTTGCAGCCAAAAGTGTTGGCACCGGCTTGGGTAATAGGAGACAATACATTTGAGGGAGAGGTTTTTTTGCAGCTTATGCAAAAAAGAAAAACAAACGCAATGGCAAAAAGAAGAAATATATTTTTCATGCAGCAGGTATTTTAATTAATGGCATATAATTTTTATAGAGCAACCTGGTGTAGGGGAGAACTGTGTTCATCAGCTACGAAGAAAAATGTATTCATTTTTTATTGAGAATAATTTATAAAAAAAAATTCTTTAAACCATTTTATATTTGACATCAAAAAGTTTCTTTTTGCTGCATGAAAGCAAAAATGTTTTTCAATTAGACTCCATTGGGTTCAATATTCTTTTCAATTTTCCCGCCACTATCAAATCTCCATGACACCATCCTAATTTTTCCCGCAAAATAAAAAACCGGCTTAAAAGTTCATTTACTTTCAAAATCCAGAATACTGCAACATTTAAAAGGTAGCCTCCGTTGGCACAAGCGTCCCACTTGTGCCAGTAAATAAACAAATATGCCCATGTTCTTTTCGTATTGGAATTAATACTGTTGCTTAGTTTACAATCTCTTTTTACGGCAGCACAAAAGAAGCAAAATCATTCACAGTTTTGCCCCGCGCGAAGTATAGTTTCGAATAGATAATTCTACATAGGATTGCAGTAAACTTTTTAAAAAGATTATAAATGTTTAACTGTATTTTTCAAACAAAAAAAGATTTGCCTGCATCAGTAAACAAACAAATCTTTTCAATTTTCATTTAGAAACTAGCTAAAAGTTTCTTTTATCTTTTCCCAAAAAGTTTTATCGTTCTTATCTGGCTTAGGTTTGAAATTTTCACTTTCCAGTAAATTTTCCAGTGTAATTTTTTCAGACTCAGATATATTTTGTGGCGTCCACACGTTTACCTGGATCAGTTGATCGCCCTTTTCACGGCTATTAATTGCAGGAAAACCTTTGCCTTTGAGTCTGAATATTTTTCCGCTTTGAGTGCCTGCAGGAATTTTTATTTTGGCACGGCCATCAATTGTAGGTACTTCTGTCTGCGTTCCGAACACAGCATCGGGGAATGAAATATAAAGGTCAAAAGCCACGTTCAGCCCTTCACGATGCAGATGGGGATGCGCTTCTTCCTCTATTAAAATAATCAGGTCTCCTGATCCGCCGCCGCGTTCTCCCATATTTCCTTTGCCACTCATGCTCAATTGCATCCCTTCCTGCACCCCCGCAGGAATCTCGATCGTTACCATTTCTTCGCCGTAAATTCTTCCTTCACCCTTGCAGACGCCACACTTGTTTGTGATCACGGTTCCTTCGCCATTGCAATCGGGGCAGGTAGTCACAGTTTGCATCTGACCCAGAAACGTATTTTGTACTCTTCTTACCTGGCCATTTCCACCGCAGGTTCTGCAGGTTTGCGAACTGTTTTTGTCTTTGGCGCCTGAGCCGTTACAGGTGTCACATTTTATGTACTTTTTTACTTTTATGGTTTTCGTAGCTCCTTTGGCGATTTCTTCATAATTCACTTTTATTTTAACCCTGAGGTTGGTGCCACGCACGCCGCGGGTTCTTCGTGAACCTCCACCCCGGCTTCCACCACTGAAAAAACTTCCGAACATATCGTCACCAAAAATGTCTCCAAACTGGCTGAAAATGTCATCCATATTCATATCGTGCCCCGAAAACCCACCGCCGCCTCTTCCTTGTCCAAACGCATTGTGCCCGAACCTGTCATATTGTGCTCGTTTGTCAGCATCGCTTAGTATTTCATAAGCTTCTGCTGCTTCCTTAAATTTTTCTTCCGAGGTATGGTCACCAGGGTTCCTGTCGGGGTGAAATTGCATAGCAACCTTTCGATAAGCTTTTTTTATTTCATCTGCAGAAGCGCTCTTGCTCACGCCCAGAATTTCATAATAATCTCTTTTTGCGGACATTGTACTTGCCATAACATTTGTGTGAACCACTGTTTTGTTGGAGAAAATAGCAGTTACGGTTTAATATAATTTTTTACTTTTAGAAACGATTATTTGCCTACCACTACCTTGGCAAACCTTATCAGTTTATCGTTAAGAAGATAGCCTTTTTGCAATTCCGCTACCACCTTGCCTTTTAATTTTTTATCCTGAACTTCTATTTCTGAGACAGCTTCGTCTTTTTCTATATCAAATTCAGTGTGAAATGTATTGATAGCTTTGAGGCCTTTTGAATGCATTGTCTTTTTAAACTTATCAAATACCAGTAAAATTCCTTCTTTAAACGTTTTATCGGCGTCGCTTTCCTGCACTTGTTTTTCAGCTCTATCCATGTCGTCCAATACATCCAACAATGAAACGATAACTTCCTTACCGGCAGTTTGCCTTAATTCTACTGCTTCTTTTGAGGTACGCCTTTTGTAATTATCAAATTCAGCAAAAAGCCGAATATATTTATCTTTTTGTTCGTCTAATTCCTTCTGCAATTTTGTAACTGCTTCATTGTCTCCATTAGCGTTCCCTTTGGTAAAATTTTCTTTTTCTCCCTCATTGATCGTTTCTTCCAGATCGTTAGATTGATTCTCTTTTATTTCATCTGTCGTGTTGTCAAACTCGTTCTCTTGCATGTCTATATGATTTTTATCACGTTATAAAATTGGCTGCAAAGGTAGTACAGACAAACTTTTTGCCAATAACTAATATTGGACAAAATGACACATTAAAAGAAAATGAAATGGTGAAAAAGAGAGATTAGCTATTTCATAACCTGGAATTTCCCTGACTCCATAATATCACCTTGTTTATCCCTCACTTGGAAAATATAGATGCCACGATAGTAATCACTTACAGAAACGGTGATTTTCTTGTCAGTCACTTTTAGGTCTTCCACCTGTTTCCCTAAAAAATTGAAGATTAAAAGGCTGTATGAATTATCGTATTGGTCATTAAATTCAAAATTAATAAAACTCACTGCGGGATTGGGATAAAACTTAACTGTTTTTACAGCGTCATTTAACATGCGGGTAGGCTTTACCTGCGCATTGCTTTGGAAATGTAAACCGGCAATAAATAAGATTATGTAGAAAATTCTTTTCAATAGTACAAAAGTATTGATAATATTCAAAGTTACAACTATGCCTAATCTTTTATATACTGTAATTTAAATATAACATATTTATAAAAAACGGTCATAAAAAAATAAACGTATTAAATGATTTTAAAATTGTGTAGTTCGTTTTCGTGATAAAATATTTTCTCATAATTACAAAATAAGTCATGCTCATTTCCCTTTTGTTTGTAGCCAGCAGTAAATAAAAAAATAGAATAAAGCGCTTTGGTCGTGACGATCTGAATAACCAGGCCAATTCGTCCAAAGTGCATCGGTTGAAAGAAACTAAAACCAGCTTTTCGTTTCTGACTTCTAACAAATTGTAAGATGGCAAGCATTT
>DATCFI010000332.1:0-2269 GCA_036509585.1 Hanamia sp.
TCACTTTCAATTTCATTTAGTGCCTTTTCGCAAACATATTCCCGGACATACCAGTATGCTGAAATGGTCGCAACACAAAAGTTGTTCAGTACAAAAATTATTATTAGTATTGATTTTGGTGATCCTTTAATAGCGTTTAAAACTGATTTGCGGATAAAAGATTCTGCTGGGAAGGTCGAATCTTTTAATTCAGTTGTGGACGCAATGAATTACTTAGATAGCAAAGGATGGGAATTTATCTCAGCCTTTCCGGTTTCAACTGGTCAAAATGGAGGCTCCGTTTATCATTATCTCTTTAGAAGGAAACTAATCTAATACCCATTACAAATTTTTTAATATTATGGAAGGGAAAGACAATTCAAAAAACCAGTGGACGCGGAAATGAAAAGTGCTTAGATGAAATATTAGGCTATCATTACAGAGAATAACATCCGGGCTTTTTTACAGACAATTAACTAAATAACAATCAATGAAAAATATTGGGGTAAAATCGAAAATTGCTTTAGAATTTCTTAATGGAGACGTCAAAATTTCAGCGAATAAAACATTTTGTAACTACTCAGGTCTATTCTAAAGCGAAAATGTTTTTTTCGTTTCTCTTCTTATTTTAAAAAAAACGGTGTTTTTATCCACAGTGGTTATAAGTTTTGGCTTTTTGGTGGATAAATAAAGCCCTTTATTTCAATTGTTTGTAAATTAAGGGTCAATTTTGTACTTGTTAAGCAGCAAATACATTTTGACTTTCAAAAAACCTACTTATCGCGAATTGACAGGGCTTGTGGCAAGCCTTATAAAGAAGGTTGACCTGCTTACTGCCCGTGTCGGGGAATTAGAAACCGAACTGGCTATTTATAAAAACCAAAAAAACAGCAATAACAGTTCTATACCGCCCTCCAAAGATGAAAACAGGGCAAAGAAAAATCAAAGCCTACGGGAAAAAAGCGGGAAGCGGAGCGGCGGCCAGCCCGGCCATCAAGGCAATACATTATCAATGGCACCAGTGCCAGGCCAGGTCATAAGGCATATCCCCGGGGTATGTGATGGCTGTGGCAAAGATATTTCGTCAATAGCGCCCTTATTTGTTGGCAAGCGGCAAGTTATAGAAATCCCACCGATAGCGCCCCTGTATGTTCAACATGAGGTTTACGGCAGGCAATGCAGTTGCGGAAAATTTTGTGAAGGTTCTTTCCCCGGTCATCTCAAAGCGCCTGTACAGTATGGCGATACTGTTGCAAACCTTGTTTCATATTTTTCAGTGCGCCACTATCTGCCCTTTCAAAGAAGCTGTGAAATATTTAGCCATATCTTCAATATCCCAATTAGCGAAGGTTCCATAGCTAACTTAGTGCAAGATACCGCAGACAAACTTTACCCCTGTTATCTCCACATTAAGGATCAGGTAGAAAACAGCAATGCCCTGGGCGCGGATGAAACCGGTGCAAAAATCAATGGGAAAAAGGGTTGGTTCTGGACTTGGCAGGACCGTTTGCATACATTTATTGCGGTCTCCATGAGCCGGGGCGAAAAAGTCAGGGAAGAATATTTTCTCAAAGGGTTCCCTGATGCCATTTTAAACAGTGATGCCTACCCGGTGCATCTGTCCACCCCTTGCAAAGGCCATCAATTATGCATTGCCCATTTATTGCGGGAACTCAATTATTTCATTGAAATTTACCCATGCAACCAGTGGCCACAAAAACTCAAAGCGCTTTTTAAAGATGCTTTAGGGCTAAAAGCCAATATGGCAACCCAGGACTATGGCCATTGCCCCAAGCGCGATAAGCTGTCCAAAACCCTTAACGGTTTGCTCAAAAACCCTCCTGCCCCCAAAGGCAAATTGCTGGCCTTTTACAAAAGAATGCTCAAAAACCAGAAGTCTCTTTTTACTTTCCTTTATTATCCAGAAGTGCCACCCGATAATAACGCTTCAGAAAGAGGTATCCGAAATGTAAAAGTCAAACAAAAGGTATCAGGGCAGTTCAAAAGCATGGCCGGGGCTCAAAATTTTGCCATCATCCGATCTGTAATTGATACTTACATTAAGAAAAACCTGAAAATTTTGGAATCATTATCCAAATTGCCTAATCTTGCTCCTGAGTAGTTACGCTTTTTTTAGCGCTGAAAATGCTTCGGATTTGCCTTGGAATACGACAAAGACCAGCGTTGATATTGACTCCCCGATCTACAGATTCGTACGATCCAAAATGATTGACTTGATGAGACCGATCATGACCTTTTTAAACAAATTAAAATTAGAAAGAGAGGGGGA